>DASRHP010000018.1 GCA_035650475.1 Candidatus Binataceae bacterium | reverse complement strand
GTGTATCACCGCCGGCAGCTCGGGACCGCGCACCAGGATCCCGTAGCCCACCAGCCACAGATGCATCACTACGAAGGCAAGGAAGATCGGCAACAGCGAGAGCACCGACTCCTTCACCCCGCGCAGATTCATCGCGACCATGATCAGAACCACCGCGACGCACACGAAGAACTTCAGCCACAACCATCGCGGTGGCAGAAAACTGAAGATGGCGTCGGCGCCGCTGGCAATCGACACCGAAATCGTCAGCACGTAGTCCACCACCAGCGCGCATCCGGAGACCAGGCCGGGATACGGCCCCAGGAGCCTGGTCGCGACGAGGTAGCCGCCGCCGCCAGTCGGAAACAGGTCGATGGTTTGGGTGTAGGAGGCCGAGATGATGAAGACGGTCAGCGCCGTCATCACCGCAAGGAAAACCGCCAGGTACTGGTCGTGGCCGAGCGCGAGGAAGGCCTCTTCCGGCCCGTAGCACGCCGAGCTCAACCCGTCGGAGCCCAGCCCGACCCAGGCCAGAAAGGCGATCAGCGAGAGATGATGGAAAATTCCCGGGTCGCGGACGTCGCGCGGCGGACCGATGATAACGTCGGAAAGCGAGCGTTTAGCGCTACTTGGACCATCGCCGTTGGTTTGTGACGCCATTGTCTCCGAAGCCGAGGTGGGTCAGATACGCAACGCAGTCTAGACGCAAAGCTCTGCGCGGACCAGATCCAGTTGTAACTGCCTGAAATTATTGCCAAATCAGACGGAATAGGCAGCCGCGTCGAGGCCTAATCCGTAGCGCGCCGCGTCGATCAGATTCTGCATCAGCGCCGCCACCGTCATCGGGCCGGTGCCGCCCGGATTCGGCGTCACCCACCCCGCAATCTCCTTCACCTGCTCGAAATCCACGTCGCCCACGAATCTGCCCGGCGCCACGCGGCGAAAGCCGACGTCGATCACGCAGGCGCCCGGTTTGACCATATCGGCCGTGATCAGGAACGGCCGGCCCACGTCGGCCCCCGCGCATGACACGATAATGTCGGCTTCGCGGCAGAGCCCGGCAAGGTCGCGGGTATGGCGATGGCACCAGGTGACGGTCGCGTTGCACATGCGCCCGCCCATGATCAGCGCCATCGGCTTGCCCGCAATATCGCTGCGTCCGATCACCACCGCCCGCGCGCCGTCAACCGGCACGCGGTAATGAGCGAGCAGGGTCAGGACGCCGCGCGGGGTGCAGGGGATGAACCGTCCGCGTTGCGCCCGATAGTAGTTGGCGACGTTGGCCGCGCCCACCGCGTCAACGTCTTTGGCCGGATCGATCGCGTCGAAAAGCGCGAAGCGGTCCACCGTCTCGGGCACGGGCAGCTGGAGCAGGATGCCGCCGACCTTGGGGTCGGCGTTGAGCGCGGCGATCGTCTCGCGCAGGCGGGCGGTGCTGGCCTCGCGCGCCGGTATCGTCACGATTCGGCTCTCGAAGCCCATCTCCTCCGCCATCCGCCGCTTGTTGCGCACGTACTGACGCGAGGCCGGGTCGTCGCCGACCAGGATCGCCGCCAGCGCGGGGACGAGATTGTAGCGGTCCCTCAGCTCGCGCGCGTGGCGCTCGAGTTCCGGGCGCAGAAGCTCGCTCAGCGCGCGCCCGTCCATGATGATCGCGGCCATCGTGCCAGTTACCGAGATATAGTATCGATGCGGCGCACGCAAATCGCACCCCGGCGCCCCGCAAGGTTAAATTTCTGGCAAACGCCGCGCCCGACGCGGGCGCCTGTCGATCGTTGTCAACATCGCGGCGTGGTTGCGCCTCGTTGGCGCTCGGAGCCTCTGATAGAATTGGAAACCAGATGGAGGCGCTGAGGCGCACACCCCTGTTCGCGCTGCACCAGCGGCTCGGCGCGAAGATGACCGCGTTCGGCGGCTTCGAGATGCCGCTGAGCTACGCGGGCATCATCCAAGAGCATCGCGCGGTGCGCTCGCGTGCGGGGATTTTCGATCTCTCCCACATGGGCGAGTTCGAGCTTTCCGGCCCTGGCGCGCTCGACCTGCTCGAGCGCGCGATGAGCAATTCGGCTGCGCGCCTGGCCGTCGGACGCGCCCAGTACACGCTGATGTGCACACCCGAGGGCGGCACGATAGACGACCTGATCGTCTACCGTCTCGCCGACGCGCACTTCATGCTCTGCGTCAATGCGGCCAATATCGCGGGCGACCGCGAATGGCTGCTCGGCCTCGGCGCCGCGGACGCAGGCTTTCGCGATGTCAGCGAGGAGACCGCGCTGGTCGCGGTCCAGGGCCCGCAGGCCGAGTCGACCCTGCGCGCTCTGGGGGCCGAATTGCTCGGCGCGATGCGTCGTTTCGGAGTCGCCGACTGCGAGGTCGCGGGTGTGCGATGCCTCGCGGCGCGCACCGGCTACACCGGCGAGGACGGCTTCGAGCTCTTCACGCCCGCCGCCAGCGCGGAGCGATTGTTTGCTGCAATCCTCGAAGCCGGCGCGCCGCGCGGACTCGTACCCTGCGGACTCGGCGCCCGCGATACACTCAGGATGGAAGCGGGGTTGCCGCTTTACGGCCATGAACTGGACCGCGCGACCTCACCCCTGGAGGCCGGGCTCGGCGCGTTCGTGAAGCTCGGCCGCAACTTCGTCGGCGCGGCGGCGCTCGCAGCTCAACAGCGCGAAGGTCCACCTCGCAGGCTGGCGGGGCTGCGTACGACTGACGGCCGCAGCATCGCGCGTCAGGGTTACAAGGTCCTCCACGATGGGGCGGAGATCGGCGTCGTCACCAGCGGCACTTTCGCGCCGAGCTTCAACCGGCCACTCGCAATGGCCTACCTGGCCGCCGCGGCCGGCGCTCCGGCCACGGTCGAGGTGGAAATTCGCAACCACCGCGTTCCCGCGGACGTGGTCGCCCTGCCCTTTTACCGCCGCGGCGCGAACCTTTAAATACTCGTTGCAATAGTCAGTCCATCAAGCTCCTTGAGGATGTGTGAATAGAATGCGATTTTTTGCCCATACCGAAGACGATGTGCGCGCGATGCTCGACACGATCGGCGCGCGTTCGCTCGAAGAGCTGATCGAGCACGTGCCGGCCGCGATGCGCCGCAGCGCGGCGATAAACCTCGCCTCTGGGATGAGCGAGGCGGAAGTCGCGGCCACGTTGGGAGCGCTCGCCGCGCGCAACCCCGGCGCAGAAGGCTTCGCGAGCTTCCTCGGCTTCGGGATGTACCGCCATTACGTACCCGCCGCGGTGCGTGCGATCACCGCGCGCGCCGAGTTCGCCACCAGCTACACGCCCTATCAACCCGAAGCCAGCCAAGGTACCCTTGCTGCCATCTTCGAATTCCAGACCCTGATAACCCAGCTCACCGGACTCGAGGTCGCTAACGCCAGCATGTACGACGGTGCGGAGGCGGCGGCCGAGGCGGTCCTGATGGCCCATCGCACGGCGCCCAAGCGCACGCGCGTCGCGATGTCGCGCGCGCTCTGGCCCGATTACCGCGCAACCATCCGCACCTACCTAAGCGCCTTCGAAGATATCGAGATCGTAGAGCTGCCGTTCGACGCCAACTCAGGCGTGACCGACGCCGCCGCGCTCCAGCACGCGGCCGACGCCCGCCTGCTGTGCGCCGTCATAGGTTATCCGAACGCCTTCGGAGTGGTCGAACCGCTCGGCCGGCTCGCCGCGGTGGCTCACGATGCGGACGCACTCGCGATTTCGGTCACGGCCGAGCCGCTCGCCCTCGGCCTGCTCAAGTCGCCGGGCCAGCTCGGCGCCGATATCGCCGTCGGCGAAGGCCAAAGCTTCGGCATCGCGCCGCAGTTCGGCGGCCCCGGCGTCGGTTTCATGGCGGCGCGCGCCGCGCACATGCGGCAGATGCCCGGACGGCTGGTCGGCGAGACTCGCGACCGGCTGGGGCAGCGCGCCTGGTGCCTGACGCTTGCGACGCGCGAGCAGCATATCCGGCGCGAGCGCGCGACCTCGAACATCTGCACCAACCATTCGCTGTGCGCCCTGGCGGCGACCGTGTATCTGGCGATAATGGGGCGGCGAGGCTTGCGCGAACTGGCCGCGCGCAACGTCGAACTGGCGCATCGCGCTTTGGCGGCGCTTGCGAAGGTGGGCATTCGCGCGCGCTTCAGTGCGCCGTTCTTCAATGAGTTCGTGGCGGCGGTTGACGATTCCTCCGCAGCGCTGGCGCGCGCCGAACGCGCCGGGATTCTAGCCGGCGTCGCGCTCGACGGATACTGGCCGGAGCTCCGCACGCCGGACGGCGCCGGCGCACTGCTGGTCAGCGTCACCGAAATGAACCACGACGACGAATTCGGGCGGCTCGCCGCCGCGCTTTTGGGAGGGCGATGATGGCCGGGGCGGAGAAGATAAGGGCGCGAGCCGTCGGCTCGCAGCCGCAAGCGGCGGCTAAAGCGCAGCCGGCGGAACCGCTCCCCGGGGTGCCGCTGATTTTCGAGGAGTCGGCCGCCGGGCGCGGCGGCGCCGATTTTCCGCCGCGGGCGGCGGGCCAGCCCCACGGCGCCGAGATTCTGGGCGCCGAGCTTTGCCGCGACGATATCGCGGGTTTCCCCGAGCTCAGCGAGCCGCAAGTGATGCGCCACTTTCTGCGCTTGTCGCAGCTCAACTTCGGCCAGGCCCTGCACTTCTATCCGCTCGGCTCGTGCACGATGAAGTACAATCCAGTGCTCAACGACGAGGCTGCCGCATTGGCCGGCTTCGCCGCGTTGCATCCGACGACTCCCGCGCATCTCGCGCAGGGCGCGCTCGAGCTAATGGCACGGCTGGAGGCAGCGCTCGCCGAGATAACCGGCATGGATGCGGTGTCGCTCCATCCCGCGGCCGGCGCGCAGGGCGAGCTCACCGGGCTCCTGATCGCGCGCGCGTGGCATCGCAAGCGCGCCGCCCCGCGCCGCAAAGTGATCATCCCGGACACCGCCCACGGCACCAATCCGGCAAGCTGCACGCTCGCGGGCTTCGAAGTCGTCGTCGCCAGGTCCAACAAGCGCGGCTTTCTCGAGGCGGCGGAGATTCGCCGCCTGCTTAGCGACGACGTCGCCGCGCTGATGGTCACCAATCCCAATACGCTCGGCATCTTCGAGCCTGAGATCGCCGAGATCGCCGACGCTCTGCACGAGCGCGGCGCGCTGCTCTATCTGGACGGCGCCAACATGAACGCGCTGATGGGCGTCGCCAAGCCAGGCGCTATGGGCGCCGACATCGTGCAACTCAATTTGCACAAGACCTTCTCGACCCCGCACGGCGGCGGCGGCCCGGGGGCGGGGCCGGTCGGCGTCAAACGCCACCTGGAACCGTTCCTGCCGATACCACGCGTGCGCCGGGAGAGCGGGGGCTGGCGCTTCGATTATGAGCGGCCCGACTCGATCGGACGCCTGCGCGCCTTTCACGGCAACTTCGGGATGCTGGTGCGGGCCTATGCGTACATCCTGGCGCTCGGCGGCGACGGGCTTGCCGAAGCCAGCCGGCTTGCGATTCTTGCCTCCAACTATCTGCGCACCCGGCTGGAGCCGCGCTATCCGAGCGCGACCGCCGAACCCACGATGCACGAGTGCGTGCACACGCACGACCTCGAGAAGCGCTCCGGCGTGAGCACGCTGGATATCGCCAAACGCCTGCTCGACTTCGGGATCCATCCGCCGACGATTTACTTTCCGCTCGTCGTGCACGGCGCGATGATGGTCGAGCCGACCGAGACCGAACCGCGCTCGGCGCTCGACGCTTTCGCCGCCGCGATGGAGAAGATCTACAACGAAGCGCTGAGCGAGCCGGAAATGCTGCATACGGCGCCGCATAAACTTGCGCTCTCACGGGTGGATGAGGCCCACGCCGCGCGCCATCCGGTGCTTCGTTGGCAGCCGAAGCGGGGGTAGCTTCAACGCTCGGATAATCATTGAAGCAGCCTTTCACGACGAAACTCGAAAGAGGGGTGAAATGGCTAACCGCTACACACGACGGGAGGTCCTCAGGACGGGCGCGCTGGCCGGCGTCGCCGTAGCGGCTGGGATTTCGAGCCTGCCCCCGGACTATGCGGCGGCGCGCGCTCCGATCGATCCGGCAGCCCTCAAGAAGCTCGGCCGCCGCCTTAAGGGTCAATTGATTCGAGCGGGCGATCCCGGCTATGACGCCGCGAGACGGGTGTGGAATTTCCGCTTCGACCCGCGCCCGGCGGCGATCGTCCGGTGCGCCGAGGGTGACGACGTAAGCCGATGCGTGGATTTCGCGCGGCGGCACGAGGTCGTAGCGTCCGTGCGCTCCGGAGGCCACAGTCAGGCGGGCCTGTCGGTGTGCAACGGTGGTATCGTTATCGATCTCTCGCACATGAAGAGGATCGCCGTCGACCCGCGGCGCGCCATCGCGCGCGCCGAGCCGGGCCTCACGCGTATCGAGTTCGAGCGCACGACACAAAAGCACGGGCTGGTCACGGCGATGGGACAGTGCCAAGACGTGGGAATCGGCGGGCTGGTGCTCGGCGGCGGCGAGGGCGTACTCGCCGGCACGCACGGCGCGGCCTGCGACAACGTGGTCGGTTCCCGCATCGTGCTTGCCGACGGCCGCGCAGTGCAAGCCGACCGGGAACACGGCGCGGATCTGCTATGGGGAATTTGCGGCGGCGCGGGCAACCTGGGCGCCGTCACCGAGCTGACCCTCCGCCTATATCCGCTGCACGAGGCGGTGGCAGGATGGATCTGGTATCCGCTGACTCAGGCGCGCGACGTTCTGCGCGCCTATCGCGGCTTCGCGGCGGGTTCGACTCCGGACGCGCTGTGGACCGAAATAAATCTTACACGGCCTGACGATCGGGAACTGATGCTGGGAGTCTTTGTCTTCCATGGCGATTCGCAGCGCGCAGAGGAGGACCTCGCGCGCGTGCGCAAGCTCGGGCGCCCGCTGAAGGAATCGGTCAAACGCCAGCCATACCTGGATGCCCAGGCGGCGGCGGGTTTTCCGGTCTGGTGGGGGTGGTCTAGCTATCAGCGCTCGGGCTTCGTCCCGGAAATCACTGACGAGCTCATCGGCGCAATCGTCGAGATGCCGCCGCCGCCGGCCGCCGACCTGTGGTTCGCCCACCTCCACGGAGAGATCAGCCGCCGGCCGCTCGACTTCAACGCCTACCATCAGCGGCGCCCGGGCTTCACCTTCTGGGCTGAAGCGGATTGGCAAGGCGCCGAGCCGCGGGAGGCGGTCGCTTGGGTGGACCGAATCTGGAAGGTCGCCAAGCCCGCGACCGACGGGGTTTACGTCAACATGCTGGATGTCGAGCCGGGCCGCGAAAAGGAGGCCTACGGCCCCAACTACGAGCGGCTGGCGCGCCTGAAGGCGAAATACGACCCTGACAATTTTTTCCGCATGAACGTTAACGTCACGCCCGCCTGAGGACACACGGGCCCGGTGCGCCGCCGGAAACGCACGACCGGGCGAGCGCGCCGTGCGAAGGCGCAGCCCTTCCCTTCGGCCGCCCCGGGCCGGCCGGCCTAGCTCGCGCGGGCATTTTGCGTCTAAACTGCCGCCTCATAAAAAGGGGCTCAGCCGCTTAACCAAAATGACCTCGCGCACCAACGCCGACGATCGGGGCGGCAAGCGCACGCTCACCGACCTTATCATCGGTCCGCCGCGCGACGTCCGCGACCCGGGAATTTTCCATCATCTCTCGCTGATCGCCTTTCTGGCCTGGGTCGGGCTGGGCTCCGACGGGTTGAGCTCGTCGTGCTACGGACCCGAGGAAGCCTTCCTCGCGCTCGGCCACGACCAGTACCTGGCGGTTTTCCTTGCGGCCTTGACGGCGCTGACCGTCTTCATCATCTCGGCTTCCTACGCGCAGATCATCGACCTGTTCCCGACGGGCGGCGGCGGCTACCTCGTCGCGACCAGGCTCCTGGGACGGTATCCCGGCCTGGTCTCCGGATGCGCGCTGGTGGTGGACTACGTGCTCACCATCTCGATCTCGATCGCCAGCGGCGGCGACGCTGTGTTCAGCTTCCTGCCGCCGCAATGGCTGCGGTTGAAGTTCTGGGTCTGCATCGCAGTCGTCCTACTGATGGTCGCGATGAATCTGCGCGGGGTGAAGGAGTCGGTGCTCTCGCTGTTGCCGATCTTCCTTGCCTTCGTAGTGATGCATCTGTGGCTGGTGGGCTACGGGATCCTGGTGCGCGGTCCCGAGCTGCCGGCGGTGATACAC
>DASRHP010000017.1 GCA_035650475.1 Candidatus Binataceae bacterium | reverse complement strand
GAGTTCCAGTCGATCCAGGTCATCGACGTGCAGAACAACCGCGGGACCATCTGGATCGTGCCGGGTGGCTTCCCCAACGTGAAAGGACCTGAGGCGACGAAGATTTTCGACGCCAGCAACCTCGAACAGGTCCATCGCTAGCCGTAACGAATCCGCCCCGCCGGACCATCGATCGATCCGGCGGGGCGGAAACTATCTGTTGCGGGGGCGCGCTGATGCCGTCTTCTCTTCGCGCCGGGCTATCAGTCGGGCCCCTGTTGTTCGCTCGGCGGCACAAACGATTTCTGATAGCCGTGGCGGCAGAATGCGCAGTCGCCCTTTACGCTGACCGCCTCGCCTGAGGCGGTCAGGGTGGTGGCGTCTGCGTCGGGCTTGCTGCTGACGCGGATAATCGCATCGACCTGGTCGCCCCACTTTGCGATCGCCATCCTTCGCAGCTTCTCATTGATGTGGGTGCTGTCGATGCTGTCGGCGGTGAGCGGCTCGGTGTAGCTGAGGTCACCGAGCTTGCTGTACTCCTCTTTCAAGTCGCCGGTCGTCACGAAGATGCGCTGGCGATCGACCACGATGTTGAGGTGTCTCTGGATCTGCTCCCGCTTCTGTTCGGCCTGGACCACGCTCTGGCAGGCGCTGAAAAGCAGGGCGGCGATGAGCAGCGCCGCCCCCGAACGCACCGAATGTCGCATCACGCTCTACTTCTTCGCCGCCTTGCGCGCTCTGCGCCGGAAATGCGGCATGACCTCCTTGGCAAACAATTCCATGCTGCGGCGCACCTTGCGATGGTCAACTCCAGGCAACGCCGTCGCAGTCACCAGATGGGTGAAGCGGGTGCGCCGCTGATAGTCTTCGATCATCCGAATCGCTTCGTCGGGCGTGCCGATGATCAGCGGCTCGCCGAAAAGCGCGGCGGTTTCCGAGCTGCGCAACTTGCCCACGGGCGGGATGTTCACGCCGTAGGCCTGGTCGCCGGGCAGGTCGTTGGCCTCGACGAACCACTTGCCGTAGCAGCTCATCATGTAGTGCGCGCCGGCCTCCGCGTCGTCCCACGCCTTGTCGCGGCGCGACGCCACGAAGATCGTCCGTAGCTGGGCGATGTTGAAATCCTCCGGCTTGCGGCCGCATTCGACCAGCGCGGCGTCGTACATCTGCTGCTGGTCGACGCCGCCTGTGCCCATGAAATGATATCCGTTGCGCGCGGCGCGCGCGATGGACTTCGGTCCGCGCGCCGCCATCCACATGGGGGGATGCGGCTTCTGCACCGGGCCGGGCACCACGGTCACATTGGTCAGCTTGTTGAACCTGCCCTCGAAGCTGAGGTTTTTCTCGGTCCACGCGCGTCGGATGACCTCGGCACCTTCCTCCAGGCGCGGACCGCGCTCCTTGCGCGGAATGTTGAAGCCGACGAACTCCGGCACGCGGTAACCCTGCCCGAGCCCGAGGTCGAGCCGGCCGTTGGAGATGATGTCCACGGTGGCGGCGTCTTCAGCGACGCGCAGCGCATTGTGCAGCGGCAGCAGCAGGACGAAGGTGCCGATACGAACGCGGCGGGTGCGGGTGGCAATCGCGGCGGCGATCGGTAGCAGCGAAGGTGAATAGCCGTCGTCGACGAAGTGATGCTCGGTCAGCCAGATGGTGTCGTAGCCGAGATCCTCGGCGGCGACGGCAAGGTCGATCTCCTTGCGGTAGAGCTCGGCAAACGACATTTTCGCCGGCGGCGGGTTGCGGAAGAACAGGGTGAATCCGAAGTCCATGATGGTGTATTCCTTGTCGAAGTTATCGGGACTCCGCGGCCGCGTCCGGCCCGTCCGGCACGAATCGGCGGCGCGCAGCCCTGATACGCTCCGCGCCGTACCGGACGCGGCGTTCGCGGAGTAGGTTGCCCGCTTAGCCCTTGGCGAGCTCCTTCAAATCCTCGGCCCAGTTCTCGTACGGCCTCAGCGGCGTTATCTCGAGGTTGGTCGCGATGTGCGAGTAGCCAAGCCGCCAAATCGGCAGCTGAAGCATCGCACGATCGAGGTCGTCGGCGCTCGGCACGTCGAGCACGGCGATTACCTCGGGCCGGCCGGCCACCTTCCAGATGCCCTTGATCGCGCCTGCCTTGACCGCTCCCAGTGCGGCCTCGGCCTCCTGGACCCACACGCCGTAGAACTCCTTGTTGGACACGTTCGCCGGTTTCGAGATGTACGCTTTCAACATGAACAACATGACACAGCCTCCGTGTTCGGTTTGGATTAGCCACAGATCACTAGCGCGAATACGCGGCTGGCGGAAGCCTCGGAGCCATCCTCGCGTCAGCAGAGCGCGCGGAAAAGATCTGGCCGGCTTCGCGTCGCGGCCGCCCGGAACATCGGCATGCGTCGCGGGGTTTCAATTGGGCGGCGGTTCGGTTACAACGCCCTGTGCGCGCGCCGCCACATGATCCACGGCGCGCCCCATGGAGGCGACCATGATTTCATTCGGGTACATGCCGGACACGCATGGAGGGCCCTACGGGCAGCCGGAGCCGAGCCCCGAGCGTTCGGCGGACTTTGCCGCACAACTGCTCGACGAGGCGGCGACGGCCGAGCGCAGCCGCTTCGACGGTGTCTTCGTTCCCGAGCGCCACGCCCGCACAGAATGCATGTTTCCGAGCCCGCTCCCGCTCTTGGCGGCGATCGCGGCGCGCACCAATCGCGTCCGTATCGGCACGGACATCCTGATGCCGCCGCTGTACAACCCGGTTCACTTGGCTCAGTCGACGGCGCTTATCGACGTGCTTTCACGCGGCAGGCTCATCCTCGGCGTCGGCGTCGGCTACCATCCGGATTACTTCAGCCATTTCGGCGTGCCGATAAAGCAGCGCGAGGGGCGGTTTGAGGAGACGCTCGACATCCTGAACAAGGCGTGGACGACTATTGGCCCCTTCGCCCACCACGGCAAGTATTTTCACTTTGACGCCATCCACGTCACGCCCAAGCCCTACCAGCGGCCGCGTCCACCGCTATGGATCGGCGCCTTCGGTCCCAAGTCGATCGCGCGTGCCGGACGGATGGGCGACGCCTGGTCGGCCGCGCCGTTTTTCGACCGAGTCGAGAACGTCAAGGCGCAGGTCTCAATCTATCGCGAGGCGGCCGAGAAGGCCGGAAAACGTCCCAGTATCGTGCTGTTGCGCGACGGCTGGCTTGCATCGAGCATGGAAGAGGCGGAGCGGACGTTCGGCCGGCTGTGGCTGGAAGAATGCAAGTTCTACTTTAAGTGGGGGATGCTCGCGCCGACTGAGGATTTCAACTCGGAGAGCGACTTCACGATCGAGAAAATCCGCGGCACCGGCCATGTTGTTCTCGGCACGCGCGACGACTGGCTGGAGGCGCTCGACCGCTGGAACAACGTGATGGGCGGTGTCGACTGGCTCATCCTGCGTATCCGGGTGCCGCTCGGCCCGTCGCCCAAAGCGGTCCAGGAATGCATCCAGCGCCTCGGCGAGGAGGTCCTGCCGAGCTTCCGCAAGTCGTAGGCCCGAACGGTTCGTGGTTTTGGCGCGGGCGAGAAGGGGGGGATATGCGGCATGCGATGACTTCGAGGCTTGCGGTCGCGACCGCGTCGACACTGATGGCGATGCTCGCGGCCGGGGCGTGTTCTACTGCGGGCGGGGTGCGTTCGACTCCGCCCGCGGCGCCCGACGCGCCCAATCCTTTGGCAGAGTTCACCGGCATCTGGAAGGGAACTTCAACCAGCAGTTTCGATGCCGCCAAGGTGCGTATCAGCTTTGACATGCAGCGCGACGGCGAGAAGCTCAAGGGCACTTACCGATGCGCGCCCTTCAACGCGACCTGCCGCAACAACGTCCAGCGCGGATGGGTCAAAGGCCAGACCACTGCCCGCGGCTTCACTGTCTCGATGGAGGACACAAGTTGGTGTACCTTTCTCATGGATGAGTTTTACCCTCCGGTAGCCGACGGCGAATATACCTGCTACATGGGGGGAAGCGTGGTGGACCAAGGGACGTTCGAGCTGAAGGGTTCGCCGGCTTCGCCGCCAACAGGTGCCTCTCCGGAAAAGCGATCGTGAAATTTGGGGAGCCGTTGTGTCTTTCGGACGTTTGTTAGGCGCACGTACAGGGCTGTCCGGTGTGGCCCTCGGCGCGCTGATGCTGGCGACCACCGCGTCGGGCTTGGGATGCGGCGCGACCGCGCCTCCGCCGCCAGAGGCAATCGTCAGCCCGATGAGCGGCTACTTGCGCCCGGCCAAGGCGCCCGATTGCCCTATGCCCGTGCTGCATGCAATGCCCGACGCCGCCCATCAGCAGATCGCGATCGTTGATGCCTGGGGTGACGAGGGCGTCAAGGATTCCGACGTGCTTGCAATACTCAAGCGCAAGGCATGTCAGACGGGCGCCGACGCTATCGTGCTTACCGCCGATCGCGATCAGGAGCTGGGCCCGATGGTACCGGGCTATGCACCTGGACCGCACACGACGCTCGGCGAAGAACGGGCCGGAGCCAACGTATCCGAGCGCTATCATCTGCCGCAGGTGGGCGAGCAGGGGCACGCCGGCCACTACCTAAGCGGGATCGCGATCATCTACACCGGCGGCCAGAATCCCCAGAGCGCGGCGGCCGGCGCCAATTAGTCAGCTCCGGTCGGGGTGTCGGGTGGCAGAGGCGGACGGTGCGAGCCTTCGCCCGCGCCGCGGAAAACTCAGGCGGGCTTAAGCGGACGGCGTGCGACGTCCTTCGACTCGGCGACCTTGGCCCTGCGTGCGGCGGCCTCGGCCCGATGCTTGAACACCACCGGGTCGCTGAGCGGCGAGTGCGAATGACTGTGCGCGTGGGCCGCCGGCTGCGGCTCGCCGCGCTGCTTGCGCTTCTCCTCGCGCGCCGCCACCACGTCGTCGTACTCCGCGCCGCGCCCGTGCTTGTAGGCGGCCAGCCGCGCCGCCGACCGGTCGTCCATCCAGCACAGCCGTGCGCTCGGCGGCACCTTCAGCTTGGTTACGTCGGGACGTGAGCGATCACGCGACGGCGCGCCATCCGATTCGGACGCGCGCGCGCCGCCCAACGCAAAGCTGACGGCCGAGATGATGCGCCGCGCGGGACGCCCGCACTCCGGACACGGCCGCGAGCGCATCCGCGAAGCGCTGAGCGGTGCGAGCACCTCAAAGGTCAGCTCGCACCGCTCGCATCTGCACTCGTAAAGCGGCACCGCCGAAGTTCCGCGCTACTCGACCCGGTGCGGATGTTCCTTCCAGTCGTCGGGGTCGTGCGTGATCCACACGGTTGCGCCCTGCATGTCGCGGATCGCCTTGACCCGCTTGAGCGAAAGCGTCGCCTGGATCGGGTCGGTGTCGATCGGCATCGTCGCCTCCTGATTGAGCGCGGCGCGCAGATGCACGGTGTCGCCGGTCAGGATGAACTTGCGGTTGGGCAGGTTCACCAGCAGCGAGCATTCGCCCGGCGTATGGCCCGGCGTGTAGAGAAATTGCAGCGCGCCGTCGCCGAACAGGTCGAGGTCGTGGTCGAGCTCCAGCCAGTCGTAGGCGCGGGTTGGGATGAAGTCGTTGAGGATGAAGGCCCAGCGGCGGTCTGGGTCGGGCCAGTAGGCGTATTGCAGCTCGCGCGCTCCGACCAGGAACTTGGCCTTGGGAAAGTAGGTCAGGCCGCCGGAATGGTCGAGGTGCGAGTGCGAAAGGATGACGTACTTCACGTCGGACGGCTTGTAGCCCACCCCTTCGACCTGCTTGTCGAGCGTGTCGGACTTACTCCACTTGATCGGCAGTGCCTTGGCGACCTCGCCCCAGTAGCCGACCGCGTCGTCGATGATCTTGGCGTTACACCCGGTGTCGAAGAGCACCAGGCCTTTGGGATGCTCGATCAGGAAGGAGGGGCACGGGAGGTCGAGCAAGGTGTTGTCGCCGCCGTGCATCAGGAGCGACGCGGGCGCGGTGAGCTGAGCGCCGGGGAGCGCCCACATTTTCTTCGCTTTGCCTTCGGCCATAATTTCTTCTCCCCTCGGTTGGGTGTTTGATGCGGAAATAGCCGGCAAACCCTAGATCGGCGGCTCTCGAACTGTCAAGGAAAGCCGCTCAGCGCACCGTCCCAAGGCGCCGGCATTTTCCCGTTTGCGCCGGCCTGCGCTTCTGCTAAATCGTGATGCGCGACGGGGAGGACCGCGTGGGCTATCGCATCGCGATTGACACCGGGGGCACGTTCACCGACCTCGTGCTGGCCGACGAGCAGGGCAACCTCGTGCTCGGCAAGTCGCCTACCACTTACGGCCGCATCTTCGGGGGTATCGAGGGCGCGCTCAAGATGACGGCCGAGCAGCTCGGACGCGGCATGGGCGACCTGCTCGCCGCGACTGACCTGCTCATCTACGGCACCACGCACGCCACCAACGCGATCATCGAGCGCGCCACCGCGCGCACCGCGTTTCTGGTCACTGAGGGCTTTCCCGACGTCCTCGTGCTGCGCGAGGGCGGTAAGCTCGACCCGTTTAACCTCGCCTATCCCCCGGCGGAGCCCTATATAGCGCGCCGGCTGACCTTTGAGATCCGCGAGCGCGTCGACTCCGAAGGCGGCGTGGTGATCCCGCTCGATGAGGCGCAGGCGCGCGAGGTTCTGCGCCGGGTCGATGCGCGCCGGGTCGAGGCGGTTGCGGTATGCCTGCTGTGGTCGCCCGCCAATCCGGCCCACGAGCTCGCGCTCGGCCGGCTTATTGAGAGCGAGCTGCCCGGCGTCCCCTACACGCTCTCGCATCAGCTCAATCCGATAATCCGCGAATACCGGCGCGCGTCGGCGACGGCGATTGACGCCTCGCTCAAGCCGCTGATGCAGAACCATCTGCGCGGCATGGAAAAGGACTTGCGCGCGGCCGGCTTCAAGGGCCAGCTCTTGGTTGCGACCTCGTTCGGTGGCGTGATGCACGTGGGCGACGTGGTTCAACGTCCGATCTATCTCGTCAAGTCAGGGCCGGCGATGGCGCCGGTGGCCGGGCGCACGTATGCCGAGGCTGAAGCCGGCCGCCGCGACCTCATCGTGTGCGACACCGGCGGCACCAGTTTCGACGTCAGCCTGGTGCACGGCGGGATGATCAAGTTCACCCGCGAGACATGGCTTGGGCCGCCGTTCATCGGGCATATCACCGGGATGGCGTCGGTCGACGTCAGGAGCATCGGCGCTGGCGGCGGCTCAATCGCGTGGATCGATCCGGGCGGGATGCTGCGCGTCGGCCCTCAGAGCGCACGCGCCGAGCCCGGCCCCGCATGCTACGGCGCGGGCGGCGTCCATCCCACGGTCACCGACGCGGCGCTCGTGCTCGGTTACCTCGATCCGGAATACTTCCTGGACGGCCGGATGCGGCTCGACGCGCGCGCGGCCGAGACCGCCGTGGGCACGATCGCGTCGCGGATCGGCGGCAGCGTCAAGGACGCCGCGCGCGCGATCATGCAGATCGCGGGCGACCACATGGTCAGCGCGATAAAGGATATCACGATCAACCAGGGCATCGACCCGCGCGAGAGCCTGCTGGTCGCGGGCGGCGGTGCGGCCGGGCTGAACATCCTGCCGATCGCGCGCGAGCTTGGATGCCGCCAAGTGCTGGTGCCGCGCACCGCCGGCGCGCTCAGCGCGTGTGGCGGCCAGTACTCCGACATCGTGGCCGAATTCACCCAGAGCAAATTCGCCTATACCGGTGACTTTCCCTACGCCGAGGTGAACCGCGTGCTGGCTGGAATTACGGCCGAGATGGATCGTTTCGAATCCGAATTGCGCGAGCGCGGGCTGCGCCGTTTCCGGCGCGAATATTTCGTCGAGGCGCGCTACCCTTACCAGGTATGGGAGCTCGACGTCGCACTGGCCAAGGGGGGATTCGACGGCCCGGCCGACCTCGACGCGCTGATCGAGGCGTTCCATCGCGAGCACGACCGCGTCTTCGCGGTCAAAGAGCCTGGCCAGCAGCTCGAATGCATTTACTGGCGCGGCAGACTGAGCGCCGAGCTCGAGGGCCCGCCGCTTACCAAGGCGCCGGCGCGCGCAGCCGCTCTGCCGGTGCCCAGGATGCGCCGCCCCGCGTTCTTTGCCGGACGCGGCGAGATGGAGACCCCGCGCTATCACGGCGACCGGCTTGCGCCCGGGATGACGATCGACGGGCCGGCGATTGTCGATGAGCCAACGACTACGATCGTCGTCTATCCGGGCAGCCGCGCGCGAGTTACCGAATTGCATAACTATCTGCTCGAGGTTGGCGATGCCTGAATCTACGAAAGCCCTGGACGCGCCGATCGACGGCGATTCCGTCGCGGCGCTCGACCCGGCGCTGCTGGCGGTGATCGCCAACCGCCTGGACAGCGTCTGCCGCGAGATGACCAATACGCTGCTGCGCTCGGGGCGCTCCGCCGTGCTCAACATGGCGCGCGATTTCTCCTGCTCACTGGTCACCGGCGACAACCAGCTGCTCGCCTCGGCCGAGGGCTTGCCGGTCCACGTCTTCGGCTCGCAGTTCCTGACCGAGGCGATGTGCAATTTGCATCCGGACCTCGCCGAGGGCGACGCGTTTCTGCACAACGACGTCTATCTCGGCAATACCCACAGCGCCGACCATACGATCCTGGTCCCGGTCTTCGTCGACGGCGAGCATCTCTTCACCTGTTGCGCCAAGGCCCATCAGGCGGACTGCGGCAACAGCCTGCCAACCACCTACATGCCGTTTGCCGGCGACGTTTACGAGGAGGGCGCGCTGAACTTTCCCTGCGTGCGGATTCAGCGCAACTTTCACGACATCGAGGACATCATTCGGATGTGCCGCCGGCGTATCCGCGTCGCTGAGCAATGGTACGGCGACTACCTGGCGATGCTCGGGGCGGCGCGGATCGGCGAGCGCCGGCTCAAGGAGCTGGTGGCGCGTTTCGGCAAGCCGCTCATCGCGCGCTTCGTGCGCGAATGGTTTGACTACTCCGAACGGCGGATGGCGCATGCGCTGAGCGCGCTTCCCTCGGCGAGCTTCGTCGGCGTCGGCGCCCACGATCCGTTCCCGGCCGTGCCCGACGGCGTGCCGCTGAAGGTCAAAGTCACAATCGACGCAGCCGAGGGGCGGGTCGAGATCGATCTGCGCGACAATATCGACTGCGTGCCGTGCGGGCTCAACGAGTCGAAGACCTGCGCGATCAACAACGTGGTCACCGGGATATTCAATTCGATCGATCCCGGGGTGCCGCACAACGCGGGCAGCTTCCGCCGCATCACCGTCCACCTGCGCGAGAACTGCGTAGTCGGCATCCCGCGCTTTCCGACCTCGTGTTCGGTTGCGACGACCAACATCGGCGACCGCCTGGTCAACATCACGCAGGCCGCCTTCGCGCAGCTCGGCCCCGGCTACGGACTTGCCGAGGGCGGTCTCGGGATGGGCCCGGGCTACGGCGTTATCTCGGGGGGCGACTTTCGGCGTACAGGCGCGCCCTACGTCAATCAGCTTTTCATGGGCGCCAACGGCGGCCCCGGCACCCCACATAACGACGGCTGGATCAATTACGGTCTGCCCGTGGTAGCCGGCCTGATGTACCGCGACAGCGTCGAGATCGACGAACAGAAATATCCGATCGTTTACAAGAGTGTTCGCCTGCTCACCGACAGCGGCGGCGCAGGGCGCTTTCGTGGGGCGCCCGGCGCGCGCGTGGTTTACGGGCCGCGGCGCGATACGATGATGGTTGCCTATCCGCTCGACGGCCATCACTATCCGCCCAAAGGCGTGCTCGGCGGCCATCCCGGGCAGGCTTCGTATGCCGCCAAGCTCGACCGCGAAGGCAGCGAGCATCCGCTGCCCGCGGTTTCGGCCGAGCAGATCCAGCCCGGCGAATACATCGTCGGAGTGGATACCGGAGGCGGCGGCTACGGTAGCCCGCTCGAGCGCGACCCGGAGCTGGTACGCGCCGACGTGCTCGAAGGATGGGTCTCGATGGAGAAGGCGCGGCAGACCTACGGCGTCGTCTTCACCGGACGGATTGACGACGAATCGCTGGCGGTGGATCGCGAAGCAACCGCCCGCTGGCGCGCCGCGCTGCGCGGGGAGCGGCGCGCATGAGCGCGCAAGCGCGCGGGACTATACGATGGCCCAAATCGAACGCCCGAACTGCCCGCTGTACAACGACCAGAAGCTCAAGCTGGGGCTCTTCGGCACCAATTGCAGCAACGGGCTGACGGTGTCGCACGCGCCGACCACCTATCGCGCAACCTGGGAGCATACGCTCGCGATCGCGCGGCGCGCCGAGGCGATCGGCTTCGAGATGCTGGTGCCGATCGCGCGTTGGCGCGGCTTCGGCGGCACCACCGATTTCAACGGCATCTGCTTCGAAACCTACACCTGGGCCGCCGCGCTCGCCGCCGCCACCGAGCGCATCATGGTGTTTTCAACCTCGCACGTGCCAACCGTCCATCCGATCGTCGCCGCCAAGCAGTGCGTCACCGTCGACCACATCTCCAACGGCCGCTTCGGCCTGAACATCGTGATGGGGTGGTTCACGCCGGAGATGGAAATGTTCGGCGCGCCCCAGCGCGAGCACGACGAGCGCTACGCCTACGGCGCCGAGTGGTTGGGCGCGGTCAAGCGGCTGTGGACGGAGGAATCGCCGTTCGACTTCGACGGCAGATATTTTCATATCCGCCAGGGCCAGGCGCATCCCAAGCCGCTCCAGAAGCCGTGGCCGGTGCTGGTCAACGCTGGCTTCTCGCCCGCGGGGATCGAATTTTCGGTGCGCGAGGTCGATTTCAACTTCCTGACCCTCGATACGATAGAGCGCGGCAAGGAACTGGTTGCCGATCTCCATCGCCGCGCCCACGGCTACGGTCGCGAAATCGGCATCATGATGTACGCGATGATGATCTGCCGCGATACCGAGCGCGAGGCGCAGGAGGTGCGCCGCGAAATCCTCGAGAAAGGCGACTGGGGCGCCGCGACCAATATCATGAAGGTGCTCGGCATCGAAAGCGGCTCCTTCCAGGAGCATATCAAGCACTTCGGCGAGCGCTTCATCCTCGGATGGGGCGGCTATCCGCTGGTCGGCACTCCGGAGCAGGTCGTGGATGAGTTGTGCAAAATCAGCGCGATCGGAGTCGAGGGCGTGATCCTTGGATTCCTCGACTACCATGAGGAGCTGGCGTATTTCGAGCGGGCCGTGATGCCGCTGCTGAAGCAGGCCGGGCTCAGGCGCTAACACCCGCCGCAGGAGCGGGCGAGGAGCTACGCGATGGAGCGTCTAAAGGGCAAGCGTGCGATCATCACAGGCGCCGCCGGCGGACAGGGGCGCGTCGCCTGCCGGATGTTCGCGGCCGAGGGCGCGCGCGTACTGGCGACCGATCTGGACGCTGGCGCGAAGGCCGAGGTCGAGGCGCTCGCGTCCTCGGGCGCGATCACTTACGTTGCGGCCGACGTAGCCTCAATGGCCGGTATCCGCACGATCGTCGATGCGGCGCTCGCCGCGTTCGGCGGAAAGGTGGATGTCCTCTATAACAATCACGGCGTGATCCTGGGCAAGCCGTTTATGGAAACCACACCCGAGGAGTGGGATCGCATCCACAACGTCGATCTCAAGTCGGTATATTTCCTCAGCCAGCGTGTGGTGCCCGCGATGGGGCAGGGCGCCTCGATAATCAACATCTCGTCGATCGGCGGCCTGGTTGCACTTGAAAACATGACCGCCTACGGTGCGGCCAAGGGCGGACTCGCGATGTTGACGCGTGGGATGGCACTGGACCTGAGTCCGCGCAGAATCCGGGTTAATGCGATCTGTCCAGGCGTCATCGACACGCCGATGCCGCGCAACTTCGTGCGCGACCTGCCTGACCGCGAGCGCATCTTGAGCGCGCTCGCCGAGCGTCACATGATGCGCCGGCTGGGACAGCCGGAGGAGATCGTGGCGCTGGCGGTCTTCCTCGCCAGCGACGAGTCGAGCTTCATGACGGGCAGCGTAGTGACAGTGGACGGCGGCTGGACCGCATTTTGATCGGCGCCGCTTCAGCCCACATGGTCGCCAAGGTAGCCGCGCGCGGGCATCAGGCCGTGGCGGTCGAGCGCCGCGCCCGCCGCTTCGATCAATTCGCGCGGCAGGCGCTTGCCCGAATGAAGGCGCGAAGGAGCGACGGCGGCCGCGGACGGGCCGTGGGCGAAGAAGTGGTCGATCGCCTTATTCGCGTTGGTGAACGGATTGCCTGCGCCGACCGTCGCCGCAACTTCGAATACCTCGCTGCAGACCGCGGTCAGTCTTTGCGATAACGCCTGCGCTTCGCTTCGATTTCCGGCGCGAAGGGCGTCGATGATCGCGCTGAGCTCGCGGCCGAAACAGTTGGCGGTACTCAGCAGAAAGCCGTCGTAGCGGCCGCCACCCTCGGTGAGGTGGCGTGCGTAGTCGCCCTCCGCGCCGCGAACGAGAAACACGCTGCGAAAGCCCGAGACCGCCACGCGGTCCGCGCCGCTGGTGTCCTTGAACAGGTAAAAGTTGGGAAAGCGATTGGCGAGGGCGGCGACTGTCTCCGACGACATCTCGTTTCGCGTGATCTGCGGGAGCTGATAGAGCGAGACCGGGAACCCCAGCGCGAGCACCGATTCGAGCGCGCTCTGGGTTTCGCGCTGGCTCAGATCCTTTCCCGTCGGCGGACAAATCGTGAACCCGCACACCGCGGCGCGCCTGAGGCTCTCCAGAGCGTCGGCGCATCCAGTGCGCCTCATCAGCCGCGCCACGAGGTTCCTGATTCTCGCGACCGCGTGGCTGGCATCGGCCTTAAGGATGCCGATGAGCAGGTGCGCGCCGACGGCGCGAACCTCCTCAATCATGAAATCGAGCAGGCGATCCGCTTCGGCGTCGGACATTTCCCAACCTTCGCCGGTGCTCCCGGGAATCAGAAAGCCGCGCACCCATCGACGCATGAAGCCAAGATGCGCGCGCATCCGCGGCCGGTCGATGGCGCCGTCGTCATCGAAGTGGGTAAGCGCAGGGCACCACAGCGTAGGAATTCCGTGCGGGAATAGCGTACGCATCAGATGTTGGCGCTGGTCGCCAAACCGCGCGTCGTCGGTCTTCATATAGTGTCTCCGCTTTGACCGTAGCGGCCCGGCTCGCGGCCGTCCAGCCGCACGGTCGCCTGAGCACGATTTATCCTTCGCTTGAGTGCGATTTGATCGATCGCCTATAACCGGAAAACTGTGCGCCAGCCATCCATTGCACCCTCGCGTCCACCCGCACGCCGCCTGACTCGCATCCCATTTGTACTCGGCGCCATTATCCTCTGCGCCTCATGCAGCTTTATCGCCCACACCGTGGTCAGCCAGGGAGAGCGTCCGCTTCGCCCCAAGCTCATTGCGCATCCTGTGCCGAAGCAGACCCCGCGGGTCATCGTGTTCTGTCTCGACGGCGCGGGCTACGACCAGCTGATGGAGGCGATCCGCTCCGGTAAAGCTCCGCACATCGCGGGCCTGCTCGGCAAGGAAAAGAGCAACGGCGTCTTCGAGCACGGCTTCGCCGCCCCGCACGTGATCAACGTCCTGCCGTCGAGCACGGTCGCCGACTGGAGCGCGAGCTTCACCGGCAAGCCGCCCGCGCTCGACGGCGTCCCGGGCGACGAGTGGTTCGACCGCCAGACCAAGCGCTTTTACGCGCCGGTCCCTGTCACCGTGACCGACACCGGCGACTTCAGCGCGATGCTCGACGACGACCTCATCGGGAAGCTGCTCAAAGTCCCGACCGTATACGAGCAGTTGCGCCGGCGCGCCTACGTCTCGATGCTGATGGTTTACCGCGGCGCCAACCTCTTTACGACGGTGAGCCCCACCGCTTTCACGGACCTGGTCGGCAGCCTGGTCACGGGAACGCTCGGTGGCGAGGGCGCGCTCAAGAGCGTCAGCAAAACGCTCGACCTCGACTCCACGAGCAAGCTGCTCGATGCAATCAATGAGCATGGCGTGCCGCGCTTGCAGGTCGTCTATTTTCCCGGGATCGATCTCTACACGCACGCCGCGGCCGACCCGCTCAAGGCCCAGGTCGGCTACATCGAGGACTACACCGACAAGGCCGTGGGCGAGGTGCTCGGCGCGTACCGGAAACTCGGAATCCTGCCGCTCACCTATGTCATTTTCATCGCGGACCACGGCCATACGCCTGTGGAGGACGACGACAGCCATCGGCGGGGTCCGGACGATCCGGGGTCGCCGTTCGCGGTCCTGCGCGCCGCCGGCTTTCGCTTGCGCAAGGCCGCGTTGACGCTGAGCGCGGAAGAACAGGATTATCAGGCGGTGGTCGCGTCGCAGGGCTTCATGGCCTACGTCTATCTCGCCGATCGCTCGACCTGCGTCGCCAAGGGCGAAATCTGTGACTGGGAGCGGCGGCCGCGCTTCAAGGCTGACGTGATGCACGCGGTGCGTGCCCTGTACCGGGCGAACCAGGATGGCGACCTCGCGCCGCAGGCGAAAGGCACGATCGATCTGATCTTCGCCCGCAATTCAGGCACCGCGCCGTTTCGGATCTTCGACGGCCGCAGGCTCGTATCGGTTGACTATTATCTAAAACGACATCCGCGGCCCGACCTCGTGGATCTCAAACAACGGATGGAGTGGCTGGGCGAGGGACCGTACGGCTACCTGGCCGGCGATATCGTGCTGCTTGCAAAAGCCAGCACTGCCATTGCGGTGGGCGGCAGATACTATTTTGCGGCGGCCACTCACTACTCGTGGCACGGCAGCGCAAACGCTGACGATAGCCATGTCCCGCTGATCCTTGCCTCCGAGGAGCTGCCGGGCGAAGTCCTGCGTCACATCGTGCTCGACATCCAGGACGCGGACGCGGGGCCGCCGTCGCAAATGGACCTGGCGCCGCTGGTGCTGGCGCTGCTCGGGCGCTGAGTAAGCATTTCACGCTCTCCGCCACCGGTGGGTAATCTTTGCCCTCCGCGCAGCCAGTGCCACGAAAAATAGCGCAGGATTCAGGGAGCGAATTCCAAAAGCGACGCTGGCACGAGCGTTGCGACCCCCTTCTCGACGAACCGCATCGCGCGGTTCGAACATCCCTGCGGGGTGAGGACGGGCTTCTCCCCCCAGGCTCGACCTCCCCGCAGCGGATGTGCTCCCCCTGTCACCGCGCGTCGCCTCCTCTTCCTGCGAGGCCGGCTATGCAGCGAGGTTAAAGGATGCATAACAAGCGCGGAAGAATCCGACGTGTTGTATCGTACGGCCTGGGTCTTATCCTGTTAGGCACCATCGCTTCGGCATGTGCAGCCAGCAAGACCCGCGAAAGCACCGGCGGCTATATCGACGATGCGGTGGTAACTGCCAAGGTCAAGGCCGCTATCGCGGGCGACCCGCAGCTCAGAAATCCCATCCAGACCCCGCTCCAAATCCGGGTTGAGACCTACAAGGGAGTCGTTCAGCTGAGCGGCTTCGTGAATTCGCCGGAAGCCGCCCAGCGCGCAGCGCTTGATGCGAGCAAGGTGCCGGGTGTTCAACAGGTCGTGAACAATCTGATCGTCAAGACCGAGCTGTCTGGCTCTCAGAGCTGAACCTGGTGAGAATCGCGGGAGACGGCCTCGGCGCTAAAGGCCATTCGTTCTGCGCCGGCGAACAGCCTCCGGCGCGGGGGCGCTGCAGGAGACCTCGCAGGTACGCCCCCGCGCCGCGCAAAGCGGCGTCAGCGTTCGGGTGCATGCATACCGGGTTGCGGCATGGTTGATCCCGCGTTGCCGGGCTCGGCTGCCGCGGGTCCGTGCTCGTCGGCGGGGGGATTATTCTCGTCCATGGGATATTTCAGCCTGTTACGCACCGCCCTTACACCTTCCAGGCGTGCGATCACTTGCTGCGCGTGTTGAGCAGTTCCACTCGAGTCGACCTTGCCGGTCAGCGTCACCACTCCGCTACGTGTCGTTACATGAATCGACGAATGGCGAGTTGCGGGATCCTTGAGCAACGCCGCCTTGGCCTCGGTTGTGATCGCGGTATTCTTCGTGCTCCGCTTGACGGCGTGGTACGCGTTTCTGGCTCCGGTTGTCGCCTCAGACGCCGCGTCCCTGGCCGAATGCTTTACCGAACCAGCACCGGTGTAGTGGTCGGAGGTGGAGGGACTCGCAGAGGGCTCCGGACTTGCCGGACCTTCCTGGGCAAAGCTCAGCGGCGTAGCCGCAAACGCCGCGGCGATGACGCAGATGCCCAATAAGCCAGCCTTCGGCTTCATAATGACCTCCTGATCAAAGTGAGCGGTGATCACAGGCGGAGCACGAGCTGTGCCATCCGCAGATTGCGCGAGAAAGGCGCCGAACGCGATGAGAATGCGCAGTGCCGCACCGCAAGAAAGAGAAAGATTTTCAGCCGGCGATGAATTCCTTACGGACCGTGTACAGAACACCCGACCCGACATGTCCACCGACCTCCGTTGGCTCAATAGCTAGTACGATGCGATTCGGCTAAAGCTCGCTCGATCTGATCAATCTTTCGACGCGGCGGCGACTTCATTCGTGCTTATTTGAGCGATCAACTTATCCCGGGATGACAGATGTAGCTACTCAATGATAAGTCTCCATTATCCGCAGCGTTGCCTCCACGATTGCCGCTTACCGCTGGCATCTCTTTGCGTGAGCGCCGCCGATGTCTACCGAGCGTCGTACCTACATCGCTGCATTCGACGGACTCCGCGGCATCGCAATCCTCCCCGTGGTCCTGTTGCACGTCGGCGTCGGAACCCTGCCGGACAGCCGGCTGCTTTTCGAGCTGACGCGTGGATGGTACGGCGTAGACCTGTTCTTCGTCCTCAGCGGATTTCTCATCACCTGGATACTGGTCTCCGAGATCGAAGAAACTGGAACGATCGACATCCGGCGCTTCTACTGGAGGCGTTGCCTGCGGCTTGGGCCGGCGTATGTCTCGATGCTGGCTTCGTTGCTGGTCGGCGCCGCAATTCTGCAACCCGACGCTTTGTCAAGAGTGCCGGCGGTTCTGCCTGCGCTGGCGAGCTACACCTACAACTATCGGTTGGCCGCCGGCGGCGCGCATCTGGCCCCGTTGGTCGTGGTGTGGTCGCTGTGCGTGGAAGAGCAGTTTTATCTGGTGTGGCCGTGGGTGCTTAAGAGCATCGGCGCGCGGCGCGGCTTGAAGTTGTGCCTTGGCCTGATAGCGGCGCTGAGCGCTTATCGGACAGGGCTCTACCTGTCGCTCAATTGGGGCCATCTGGACCGCCCAAGCCCGGCCTCGGCGATCTGGATATACTTCGCGACCGATACCCGAATCGGAGTGATCCTCGTCGGTTGCGCAACGGCGCTGTCGCTGAGGCATCCGCGCGCGCGGCGGCCGTGGCGATGGATCAGGGAGTCGCGATGGTTTGCGCCGATAACGGCGGTGACTGCCGTCGCCTGCATCATATTTGTTACCGGCGGTTATCCGTCGAGCGCGTCATGGCGCAGCGCGACCGTAGGCTACACGCTCGACGCGTGCGCGAGCGCCGCCCTGATCGGTGCAGTCTTCATGCAGCCGCGAGGCGTGGTCACGCGCGCCCTTTCGTGGCGGCCGCTGGTGTCGCTCGGACGCGTCTCCTACGGCGTGTACCTGTTCCACGTCGGGGTCGCGTGGCTTCTGCAGCGGGCGCTGAGGGCGGTCGGCTGGCCGCATGATCCGTTCGCCCGCTTCGCGCTCGCAGCCACTGCGGTTGTGGCGTTGACGTGGACGGTCGCCGCGGTTCATTACCACTACATTGAGCGGCGGTTCAGGTCGGCGGGCCCTGCCGGGTCGCAAAGCCGGGTAAGCATCGAGGCCTGCGCCGGCTACGGAAGGCGGGCCGCATGCGCCCCACCGGCGGCGGGAAAGTGAAGGCAGCGCGCGCTCCCCTGGCCTGCAGTCAATACAGGACCGAGGGCAGATACGCCCCCGCAGGTTCGTTGTAGAGCCCGCCTGTCATCAGCGTCATCGGCTGGATGACACGCAGACCCTTGCGCAGACACCAGCGCAGCAGCTCGCCGTTGCGCGACGGCACCAGGAAGCCCGGGCCGTCGAATGACGGGGCGGCGGCGATGAGGGCCTTGAGGTCGTCGTTGGTCTCGGCCACGGCGTGCGCAAAGAACGCGATCTGGGTGGCATAGCCGGTGATTCGCCCCGCGCGCTCGACCACGGTCGCGCGGTCGCGACGCACAGCGTCGCGCAGCTCGCCGCCGCGATGATGGCCGTGAACGCGCAGGCACAGCCGGTTGCACGCTTCGAGGTCGGCCTCGGCGGCACGGCGCACTGCATAACCGGCGAAGGTCTCGCTGATCGCAGGGCCCTGCATGCACGACAGGTGCTCGCGGACCTCGAAGCCAAGCTTGCTGTACAGTGTGAGCGAGCGGCAATGGTAGCCGGCCTGGACCAGGCGAATGCCGGCGAAGCCGCGACGCTTTGAGCGCTCCATCACCGCGAGCATCAGGTGCCGTCCGACGCCGTGGTTTTGCGCTCCGGGATCGACCGTGATCGGGCCGACGCCCGAGATCGGATTGCGCTCGTCGAGAAAGTTGCTGCCGACGATCCGGCCTTCCATCTCGGCAGCGACCGCGTAGAAGCCCCCGTCGCGCAACACCATCGTGAGCACGGTGACTGCGGTCTCCGGGTCGGGAAAGTCGGGTGGGAAATTATGCTCCTCGGCGATGGCCCTGAAGGCTTCGTAGCAGATGCGCCCGCACGCCGAGGCGTCGTCTTCGGCGGCCTCGCGGATCTTCACTTCCATCGTTGGGACCCTCCGGGGGTTGGCCGATCGTAGGGCCGCGCCGCGCCAGTGGCAAGCCGCGCTGG
The DNA here is from genome assembly GCA_035650475.1 of Candidatus Binataceae bacterium. Classification (NCBI taxonomy): domain Bacteria; phylum Candidatus Binatota; class Binatia (SeqCode); order Binatales (SeqCode); family Binataceae (SeqCode); species Binataceae bacterium (SeqCode). The sequence continues at coordinate 21,804 of DASRHP010000017.1, read as the reverse complement.
CGGGCGCCGACAGGGCGGCTGGGATGCTATATTGCGGACCAGCCGACGATGGTTTGATGGCTTTGAGAGGGCTGATGATTCCATTTACAGGCAACCCGCTGAATCGTGCGAGCGAGAAGCGCACCGACCAGAAGTGGATCGAATCAAGGCGGCGTGATCCCGCTTCACTCATCCTTCCGCTCCGGCGGCTGGAGCCGCTCCTGGTCGAATCGGGCGGCGCCGACGCCACGCCCCGGCTCGGCCTGCTCCCTCCCGCGGCTGTCGATTCGCTCGCGCCCTCGGACGCCACGTGCATCTTCCTTGGCCTCGACGGCGACAGGGCGGTGTTCGCGCTGGACGTGTCGGAAACGGCGGACGCCGCTAAGACGGAGCAGGCTGCCGGAAGTGGATATTTCCGCGAGGCGCGGGCCGCGGCGCAGATGGTCTCAAGCAGGGAGGCGGCGATCATCGCGCAGGCCAAGGCACTGATCGATTGGCATCAGCGCCACGGCTTTTGCCCCAACTGCGGCACGCCGACCCGACTCATGGATGCGGGCTACCGGCGATTGTGCGGCAAGTGCAACGCCGAACATTTTCCGCGCGTCGATCCGGTGGTGATCATGCTCGCCACGCACGACGGCGCATGTCTGGTCGGCAGGAGCAGGCATTTTCCGCCCGGGATGTTCTCGGCGCTGGCGGGCTTTATGGAACCCGGCGAGACGGTCGAGGAGGCCGTGCGGCGCGAGCTGTTCGAAGAAGCCTCCGTCAGGGCGCGCGAGGTAACCTATTACGCCACGCAGCCATGGCCGTTCCCGTCCTCGCTGATGATCGGATGCTTCGCGAGGGTGGAAAGCCGCGAGGCGAAAGCGGACGACAGCGAGCTTGCCGAGGTGCGCTGGCTCGAACGCGCGGCGGCGCGCGCGCTTATCGAAGGGAAGGTAATCGACGGCGTGCGCGTGCCGCCGCCGATCGCGATCGCGCACCATCTGATCAAGACCTGGGCCTTCGGCGGCAACTAGCGCAACCGGCCTCAATCGGGCTTGCGGATTCCGAGGCGTTGCATCCGCGACTGCAACGTCGTGCGTTTCACCCCCGAGGCGGCGAGCTCGCGAACGTTGCCCGGCCATCGATGAGGGCGCATCGCGTCGAGCGCTTCGGCCGGAATCGCCTCGATCCGCTTGCCCATCCGGCGCGCAAAATGGAGTGCGAAATAGCTAACCAGCGCCGCAATGTCGTCGCCGCGCTCGCGCACGCGGATCGAGAAGACCTCGAGCCGTTAGTAGAGGTCGGCGCGGAACTCCTGCCGTTCGAGCATCGCCGATAGCGTCGGTTTCGTTCAAACTGCTGAATGAGCCACGGATGCGCGACGCGGGCTGCGAGCCCGCATCAGGGGAGGACTGACGAATGAGCTCTCTATTTGCCCGAGCGGAGATGTTTTGCCGTCGTTTCGGATTGCGCGTGCCGATCCTGCTCGCGCCGATGGCGGGCGCGAGCGCGCCGCCACTATCGATCGCGGTCGCCGAGGCGGGCGGGCTCGGCGCGTGCGGCGCGCTCCTGATGCCGCCGAGCGAGATACTTGCTTGGGCCGAGGAGGTGCGCGCTCACACGACAGGCACCTTTCAGCTCAACCTGTGGATTCCGGATCCGCCGCCGATGCGCGACGCCGCGCATGAGGCGCGCGTGCGCGCGTTCCTCGCGCAATGGGGACCGACGGTGCCGCCCGAGGCCGGCGACGCGAGGCCGCCGGACTTCGCCGCACAGTGCCGCGCGCTGCTGGACGCCCGAGCGCCCATCGTATCGTCGGTGATGGGTCTCTTCCCGCCGGAGTTCGTCACCGAGCTCAAGAAGCGCGGCGGCGCGTGGTTCGCCAACATTTCCACGGTGGCGGAGGCCAGGGCGGCGGAGCGCGCAGGCGCCGACGTTGTTGTGGCCCAAGGGATGGAGGCGGGCGGACATCGCGGATGCTTCGACGGCGCAAACGCGGAGCGCCAGATGGTCGGGTTGTTTGCTTTGCTGCCCGCGGTGGTGGACGCGGTCCGGCTCCCCGTGGTCGCCACCGGTGGAATTGCGGACGCGCGCGCAGCGGCGGCGGCCTTCGTGCTCGGCGCAAGCGCGGTGCAAATCGGGACCGGATTTCTGCGATGTCCCGAGGCGAGAATCAACCCCGCGTGGGCCGCCGCGCTCGCCCGCACGGCGCCCGAGGATACGGTGGTGAGCAGGGTGTTCAGCGGCCGCGTCGGGCGCAGCATCGTCACGGACTACGTCCGTGCGGCGACGGCTGCCAGCGCGCCTGCACCCGCACCGTATCCTGTGCAGCGCGGGCTCACGGCCGCGATGCGCTCGGCCGCGCAGCAAAGCGGCGACCTACAGCGCATGCAGGCATGGGCCGGTCAGTCGGCGGCACTGGCACAGGCGATTCCGGCAGGCGACCTGGTGCGCCGGATATGGGAGGGTGCGCAGGCGCTAATCGCATGAGGCCGGTGCCGCTATCAGGCATGGTGCTGGTTTATGCGCGGGCAGGATGCGCCGCCGGAACCTGGGAGTCGTCCAGGTCCCGCGGGCGCTGGCGGCGGCGCAATTTCGGCCGTTCCCAGACGATACCAGGGTAGCCCTTGAGCGGAACCAGCCGCTTACCCGTGTAGGTCCAATCCTGAAGCTCCCCGATCGCCACGTGGTAGCGCGGTTCGCGGCCGGTGCGACCCTCAAAGAGCGCCCGCGGAACATTGACCATGCGCGGAGAGCGCCCGCGCTCGTATAATAGCGGCGTCCCGCATCGAGAGCAGAAGCTTCGGGTGGATTCTTTATTCGCATCCTCGAAGCGCGCGATGCTTCTTTGGCCCCTCAGGATGCGGACGTGCTTGCGCCAGCATCCGACATAGGTTGCATATGCGGCGCCGTGCGCGCGACGGCTTGTCGGCGAGTGATCGTGCCACGCCCAGAAGGCAGGAAAGTCGATCTCCACGTCCACTGCGGCGCAAAGGCAGCGGCCGGACACGCGCCCGACAACCTTGGTGCGGCCCGTCTAGCAAGGCTTTCCCGCTTCATGCTCGAGGGTGGCCGGATGTAAAAGCCGGAAGCGATCTTGATCATTGTCTCCGGCCGCTGCCTGGAGTCAGGCTGTCTCAAGGTCTGGTCGCCAACGTGGCAGCCGTTCACGCGCAACCATCTGCTGGGCGATTTTGCCCGCGCGGGAGCGACCGTCGCCCCGGGCCGGCGTCCGATGCTCGGCTATCAGCGCATGATAGATCCGCTCGTAGTGAGCCGCCATCGCGCCGGCGGTGAAGCGAGCTTCGAATTCTGCCCGGCATCTTTGTCGCGAGATGCAAGAAATTCGGCGCACTGCCTGTACCAGGTCTTCCTTGCTGAGGGCGAGGAAGCCGGTTACGCCGTCGCGCAGCACCTCCGGAACCGATCCGAAGGGCCGTGCGATCACCGGTGTCCCGCAGGCCAACGCCTCGATCATTACCAGGCCAAACGGCTCGGGCCAATCGACAGGAAACAAAAGCGCCATCGCGTTGCCGAGAAATTCGCTCTTCTCACGCTCGCCTATTTCGCCAATGAACTCGACGCCCTCGCTGTGAAGCAGTGGCCGGATTCTGCTCTCGAAGTACTCCCGGTCCACAGGATCGACTTTGGCGGCGATCTTGAGCGGAATTCCCGCGCGCCGCGCGACTTCGATGGCGACGTCAGGGCCCTTCTCGGGCGCGATCCGTCCCAGGAAGGCGAGGTAGCTGCCTGCTCGGGGATTGAATCTAAGCTGATCGGCGGGTAGGCCGTGGTATACCGTGCCCACCCAATTCAGGTCCGGAAGCGGTTCGCGCTGAGCGTCACTGATCGAAACGACGGGCGCTTCCGAATAGTAACGATAGACACCGAATAGCTCGGCGATGTCGAGGCGGCCATGCAGCGTCGTTACAACCGGCGTGCTGACCAGGCGGCCAAACGGGAAAGTCCAATAGTCAAGGTGGCAATGGATCACATCGAAGCGCTGCGCATTATCGAACACCTCGCTCAGCATCGGCAGATGCAGGCTTGGTCCCCAGGAAACTAGCCCGCCGGTTCTGAGCGCCATGGGATGAACGGCTTCGAGCGGCGCGGGGGCAGTGGAATCACCTGATGCGAAAAGAGTTACATCGTGGCCGCGCCGGATCAGCTCCTCGGTAAGATAGGCTACAACACGTTCGGTTCCACCATAGAGCTTGGGCGGAACGCTTTCATAGAGGGGAGCCACCTGTGCGATGCGAAGGTGGCGATGAGTTTGGTTCAACATTGTCCTGAAAGCTTACAGCTGCAGTTTCCGAACGGAGTAGCCGTTCCATATTTGTGCTACCGAGGTTGAGCCGGATACGCCGCCGGCCATGCGACCGCACGCACAGGGACTGTAGCCGCTCAGCCTTGGCCTATCGCTGCAGGAGTCCGAGTGAACGCCAGGCTCCTGCAGAGCCGGCTCCGACCGACTGTGACTGTGGAGCAGGCCCGCTACGCCCATCGGGACGGCGCCCTTCCGCAGGGTGCAGGAAACCGCCCCAGAGTGCGCTCCCACCCGTCGTACTCCGGGGCGCAGCCGCTCCAAGCCTCGTGTCGGCGACCAACCACAAAGGCCGCTCATCCTTCCGCAAACCTCCTTTCTGCCGCTCTCAAACCTTATCGGTAATCATCGACAGACCTCGCGCAAGGGGCGGGGCTGCATCAGGCCGGCTTGCCAAGGGCAAGCCAACCCGGGCGACCGCGCGGGCGCTCAGATCACCCCGTCCGCCATCGCGGACCGCGAGATTCGATTCCTGCGGTGCCCGAGCGTCGCTTGCGCACATACCCCTTGACAAGCCATGGTGCCGTGCACATTACATGCGACCAGAAGGATCGGGTTAGCTGTGGCAGCGGCCATGGCGAAGCCAGGAGGAAGCTGCGGCAGCCCGGTCGCAGCTTTTTTGTTTTTCTAGCGCCAAGGAGGACAGGGACGATGAGGATCAGGCCGCTCGGCGATCGGGTCTTGGTCAGGCGAATCGCCGAAGAGGAAAAGACCAAGGGTGGAATTATCATTCCGGACACGGCCAAGGAAAAGCCGCAAGAGGGCAAAGTGATAGCGGTCGGTCCGGGAAGGCAGGAAGACGGAAAAACTATAGCTCCAGAGGTCAAAGCCGGCGACAAAATCTTGTTTGGAAAGTATTCCGGCAGCGAGATCAAACTCGAAGGCGAAGACCATCTCATCCTGCGCGAAGACGACATCCTAGGCGTCATCGAAGGCTGATGGTTCGATAGGGGAGGCAAAAGAAAATGCCCGCAAAAATCATAAAGTTTTCGGAAGAGGCTCGTGAGAAGGTTTTGCATGGAGTCAACGTCCTGGCCGACGCGGTGACCGTGACGCTTGGCCCTAAGGGACGGAACGTTGTTTTGGAAAAGAGTTTCGGCGCGCCGGTCGTGACCAAGGACGGCGTCACAGTCGCCAAGGAGATCGAACTGGAAGATAAGTTCGAAAACATGGGCGCCCAGATGGTCAAAGAGGTCGCCTCCAAGACTTCGGACGTCGCCGGCGACGGGACTACGACAGCCACGGTGCTCAGCCGAGCAATCTATACCGAGGGTATGAAGATGGTCGCCGCCGGTCACGACCCGATGACGCTCAAGCGCGGCATTGACCGAGCGGTCGAAGCGGTGGTCGGCGAACTCAAGAATCTCTCCAAGCAAACCAAGGACCGCAAGGAGATTGCGCAGGTCGGTACGATCTCGGCCAACAACGACTCGACCATCGGCGAGATTATCGCCGAGGCGATGGAGAAGGTCGGCAAGGAGGGCGTGATCACGGTCGAGGAGGCCAAGGGGCTCGAAACCCAGCTCGAAATTGTCGAAGGGATGCAGTTCGATCGCGGCTATCTTTCCCCCTACTTTGTGACCGATCCCGAGCGGATGGAAGCCAGGCTCGAAGACGCTTACATCCTGATTCACGAGAAGAAAATCTCGGTGATGAAGGATCTCGTGCCGGTTCTCGAATCGATCGCGAAGACCGGTAAGCCGCTCCTGCTGGTTGCAGAGGAAGTCGAAGGCGAGGCCTTGGCGACGCTTGTCGTCAACAAGATCCGCGGAACGCTGCAATGTGTTGCGGTCAAAGCGCCGGGCTTTGGCGACCGGCGCAAGGCGATGCTTGAGGACATCGCCATTCTAACCGGCGGCAAATGCATCGCGGAGGAGTTGGGAGTCAAGCTCGAGAACGTGACTCTGCAGGATCTTGGCCGGGCAAAGCGGATCGTGGTCGACAAGGACAACACGACCATCGTTGACGGCGCGGGCAGGAAGGCCGACATCGAGGGCCGCATAAAGCAGATCCGCGCGCAGATCGAGGAGACCACCTCCGACTACGACCGCGAGAAGCTTCAGGAACGGCTGGCGAAGATGGTCGGCGGTGTTGCTGTGATTCGGGTTGGCGCGGCGACCGAGGTCGAGATGAAGGAGAAGAAAGCCCGCGTCGAAGACGCTTTGCATGCGACCCGCGCCGCGGTCGAGGAAGGCGTCGTGCCAGGCGGCGGTGTCGCGCTCATTCGCGCCTCGTCAGCCCTCGAAAATCTGCGGGCGAGCGACGAGGAAAAGTTCGGTATCAACATCGTGCGCCGAGCTCTCGACGAACCCGCGCGCTGGATCGCGGCAAATGCGGGCCATGAGGGATCGGTGGTGATCGACAAGATCAGAAACGGCAAGGGTGCGTATGGATTCAACGCGGCCAAGGAGGAATTCGAAGACCTGATGAAGGCCGGAATCATCGACCCGACCAAGGTCGTGCGTAGTGCCCTTCAAAACGCCGCGTCAGTCGCCGGTCTCTTGCTCACTACCGAGTGCCTCGTCGCGGAAAAGCCGGAAAAGAAGCAGGCGCCAGCCGCGGCGCCGCCGATGGATTACTGATCCGAGAGGGAGCTCCCATGAAGCGCAGTCCAAAACCGGTTTCGAAATCCAAGGCCGGCAAGGGCGCAGCAGCAAAAGCGCGGAATCGCACCCGGGGAGCTGCGCCAGGAAAAGCCCCGGCTTCAAAGACGACCCAGGAAGGAAGCGGCGAGAGCGCAACTTGATTTCCTCGTCCACTTGATGGGTGAGAGCGCGACACAGAGTTTGTGCGGGCCCGCGCGTTCCCTGCAGCGGGTCGGCGAGACCTTCCAACCCGATCGCCGACTGACTGCTGACCCAGGGCGCGCGGTCCGCGCCACGATGTGACCTAGTAATGTGCCCGGTCGGAACCAGGCCGAATGCTGCCCCGGGGTAGTTAACCTACCTCCGCGCGAGCGCGGCGCGGGCGGCGGTGGTTCCCGCGATACGCCCGAATACCGCGCCCGACATCAGGCCGGTGCCGCCCGGGTAATTGAAATAGAAAAGCCCGCCGACCAGCTCACCCGCCGCCGCCAGCCCGCCGATGGGCTCGCCGTCCGTGTTGATGACGCGCGCGTCGGCGTCCACGCGCAGGCCGCCGAAGGTGAACGTCACCCCGCAGGTTACCGCGTAGGCCTCGAAGGGCGGCGTATCGAGGGTGTTGGCCCAGTTGGTCTTGTCGATCGCAAGGCCGCGCGTGCGCCGGCCGTCCTTGACGTTGGGATTGAACGGGACCGAAGTATCGACCGCCGCGTTGTACGCCCGCACCTCTTCGAGCACGCCCGCCGGATCGACGTCCTCCAGCTTGCCCGCCAGCGCCTCCAGCGTGTCGGCGCTGACTTTGGTGACGCGCTTTATCCGGTACTCGTCACGCAGCAGATGGGCGACCTTACTGTCGAAGATCTGCCATGCGAACTGGTTGGGCTGCTCGAGGATCACCCGCCCGTATTTGGCGTAGGTATAGTTGCGGAAGTCCGCGCCTTCATCGACAAACCGGCGGCCGCGTGCGTTGACCATGATTCCGAACGGATAGCTGTGCTTCTGGAAGCCGTCGCCGACGCTCAGGTCGCCGAACTCCGGCGCGTTGCGATCCCATCCCACCGCGTGGCATCCCGACCAGTTGCCGCACGGCATCGCGCCCGCTTCCAGAGCCATGCGGATTCCGTCGCCGGTGTTGAAGCGGGTGCCGCGCACCTTGGCGAGGTCCCATCCGGGACCGAGGTAGCGCGTGCGCCATTCGGCGTTGGCCTCGAAGCCGCCGGAGGCGAGCACGACCGCCCGTGCGCCGACGGTTATCGTCCGTCCCTCGCGTCGCATCGTCACGCCGCGCACGACGTTGTCCTCGCATTTGAGCTCCAGCGCGCGCGCCCGGTACCAGACTTCGATCCCGTTGCGCGCGGCGGCGGCGTGGAGCGCGTCGATCAGCCCCGGCCCGCCGCCCCACGCCTCGACCGTCAGCCCGCCCCAGAACTTGAAGCGCCCGCCGACGTTGAAGGCCTGACGCCCGTAGATCGGCTGGAAGCGTACGCCCTTGGCGCGCATCCACATCATCGTGTCGAAGCTGCGCCGCACGAGCAGTTCGGCCAGCTCGGGGCTGGTGCGGTACTGGGTGACGCGCGCGAGATCGTCGAAGAACTGGTCCTGCGTGTAGGCGCCGAAATCGGTGCGCGCCTTGTCCTCCTCGCTAAGGTCGGGCATCAGGCGGCTGAGGTCGTCGACGCCGTTGTAGGCGACCCGCATCGCGCCTGCGGTGAAGCGGCTGTTGCCGCCGCGCTCGGCCTCGGGTGCGCATTCGAGCATCAGCACGCTGACGCCCGCCTCGCGCGCGGCGAGCGCCGCACACAGCGCGGCATTGCCCGCGCCGACCACGACCACGTCATAGAAGGAAGACATCCGCTGCGTCCGGCTCCGTTCTCAGGATACGCCGAGTATAGCGCGCTCGCGCGCGGGTGCCGTGGTCAATCGTTTCGACCCCGCTGGTCCCGTGGGAGCACGCTTGCCGCGACCGAGGCGTCGAGGCTCTCGTACTCGCTATAGCCAATCACGTCGTAGAGCTCGGCGCGGGTCTGCATCCGATCCAGCAGCGCCTCGGCCGTGCCTCTCACTTTAAGCTCAGCATATAGCTCGGCAATCGCCTTGGCCGCCACGCGCAGCGACGACGCCGGCCAGATAACCATCTTGAAGCCGAACTCCTCGAACTGGCGCGCGGTGAAATACGGCGTGCGGCCGAACTCGGTCATATTGGCGAGCAGCGGCGCTTTGATCTCGCGCGCGAAACGGCGAAACGACTCGGCGTCGCCGAGCGCCTCGGGAAAGATCGCGTCGGCGCCCGCCTCGAGATAGAGCCGCGCGCGGCCGAGCGCGCCGTCGATTCCCTCCGACGCCGCGGCGTCAGTGCGCGCGATTATACGCAGATGGCGGCGGGCGCGGCGCGCGGCCGCGATTCGCGCCGCCGCCTCCTCGGGCGACGCGAGCAGCTTGTCGTTGAGATGGCCGCATTTCTTGGGCAGGACCTGGTCCTCGATCTGGACCGCCGCGGCGCCGGCGGCCTCCAGCTCGCGCACCACGCGCATCACGTTGAGCGCGCCGCCGTAGCCCGTGTCGGCATCGACGATCAGCGGAAGGCCGCCCGCGCGGCAAATCGTGCGTGCGTAAAGGCACAGCTCCTCGAGTGTGATGATTCCGAGATCGGCGAGTCCCATGCTCGCGCTGAGCGCCGCTCCCGAGAGATAGAGCGCCTCGAAGCCGGCCCGCCGCGCGAGGAGCGCGGCGAGCCCGTGATGGGCGCCCGGGATTGGCAGGATTCCAGGCCGCTGCCATAACTCCGCCAGCCGCTCGCCGGCGGGGCGCTGGTCGGGTCGTGTCAGCCACGTCATCGGGGATCCCCCTTCGCGCGCCACAGGCGCGCCGGGGCGCATTATATCGCGCGCCGCGCTTTTCGCGCTGTCAGGGTTTTGTGCAATCATCGGCGAAGAAGCCGGGCGAGCGGCCGATCGAATTTCTGAAGGCGCTGAATCAAGCAGAAATACCATGCCAGACTATGACGTGATCGTTATCGGGGCGGGCAATGCGGCGCTGGCGGCGAGCGTCTCGGCCAAAAGCGCCGGCGCGCCGCGCGTGCTGGTGCTGGAGAAGGCCCCCGAGCACGACCGCGGCGGCAACACCCATTTCAGCGGCGGCCTGTTCCGCTTCGCCTTCAACCGCGCCGACGACCTCCTGCACCTGATACCCAAGGCGCGCGAGGTGCCGGGTTTCATGGACGGCGTCGAACCCTATCCGGCCGAGGCATTCGGCGAGGATCTCCAGCGCGTCACCGAGGGCCATACCGATCCCGAGCTTTCGCGGATCCTTGTCCGCAACTCCTACGAGACCGTGTGCTGGATGGCCGAGCTGGGGATCGGCTTCGAGCTTGCGTTGTCGCTCAGCGGCGTGCGCGTCGGCAGCGTAATCAAATGGCCCAAGGGCGCGATCGTGCGCGCGGCGCACGAGGGGGTGGGGCTGTCGCGGATGTGGTTCAACGCGGCGCGCCGCGCCGGAGTCGAGGTGAGCTACGACTCGCCCGCCATCCGCCTGCTCCAGGACCGCAAGGGGCGCGTGTGCGGCGTCGCGATGCGCGGCGCCGAGGGCATCCGCGAGCTCAGCGCCGGCGCGGTCGTGCTCGGATGCGGCGGCTTCGAGGCCAACATGGCGTGGCGCGCGCAGTATCTCGGCCGCCCGTGGGATCACGCGCGCGTGCGCGGCACGCGGCACAACCAGGGCGATGGCCTGCGGATGGCGATGGAGATCGGCGCGATGCCGTGGGGGCAGTGGAGCGGATGCCACGCGACGCCGATCAGCGCCGACGCACCGCCCTTCGGCGATCGCGAACTGACCGACAAGACCAACCGGCTTTCCTACGTGTACGGCGTGATGCTCAACCGGCTTGGCCTGCGCTTCGTCGACGAGGGCGAGGACCAGAACCTGTACACCTACGCCAAGTTCGGCGGGATCATCCTCAACCAGCCGGGCGCGATCGCGTGGCAGATTTTCGACCACAAGGTCGTCGGGTTGCTCGAACCGCGCTACTCGACCAGTCCGCCGGTGGTCGCCGACACACTGGCCGGGCTCGTCGAGCGGCTCGACCTCGACCGCAGGGCCGCGCTGCGCACGCTCGAAGAGTACAACGCCGCCGCTGGCCACGGGAGCTTCAATCCCGGCGTGCGTGACGGGATGCATACGGTGGGCCTCGCGCTGTCCAAATCGAACTGGGCGCAGAAGCTCGACACCCCGCCGTACCGCGCATGGCCGGTGACCGGCGGGATCACGTTTTCGTTCGGCGGCGTGAAGGTCAACGAACGCGCGCAGGTCCTTGGCACCGACTGGGATCCGATTCCGGGACTGTTCGCGTGCGGCGAGATGGTCGGCGGTTTATTCCATAACAATTATCCCGGCGGCTCAGGGCTGATGTCGGGCGCTGTCTTCGGGCGGATCGCGGGCCGCAGCGCGAGCGCCGAAGCGCGCACGGCGGCGGATTGAGCGGCGCGCAGGGCGCGCGGAACGGGATCGCGATGAGACAGCTCAGGTTGCGTGCGGTCTTCATGCGGGGCGGGACGAGCAAGGCGCTGATGTTCCGCGCCGCCGACCTGCCCGCCGAGCGCGAGCTGTGGCCGCCGATCTTTCTCGGCGCGATCGGCAGCCCCGACCCCAGCGGCCGCCAGCTCGACGGGATGGGCGGCGGAATCTCCTCGCTTTCCAAAGTATGTGTGATCGGGCCGCCGACAGGCGCCGGCGCCGACGTCGATTACACCTTCGCCCAGGTATCGGTGAAGGAAGCGGCGGTCGATTTCAGCGGCAACTGCGGCAACATGTCGTCGGCGGTGGGACCGTTTGCGGTGGACGAGGGAATCGTGGCCGCGAGCGGTGCCGAGGCCGTCGTGCGAATTCACAATACCAACACGCGCAAGTTCATCGTCGCGCGCTTTCCGCTCGACGACGGGCGCGCCGCGGTGGACGGCGAGTTCCGCCTGCCTGGTGTCGCCGGCAGCGGCGCGCCGGTGCGCCTGGACTTCATGGAGCCCGGCGGCGCCGGCACCGGCAAGCTGCTGCCCACGGGGAATCCCGCCGACGTGCTTGACGTCGCGATCGACGGCGCGCGGGGCGTCGAAGTCTCGATGGTCGATGCGGCGAATCCGTGCGTGTTTGTAGAGGCGGCGGCGCTCGGCGCGTCGGGCCGCGAGCTACCCGACGAACTGGACGCCGAGCGTGAATTGCTGCGCCGGCTGGAAGCGATCCGTATCGCCGCGAGCCTTAGGATGGGAATCGCGAGGACGGCCGAGGAGGCCGCGCGGATCCCAAGCATTCCCAAGGTCGCGATGGTTGCGCCGGCGCGCGCGGCGCGCACGCTTTCGGGCGAGGCGCTCGGCGCGGATGACGCGGATCTCACGGTGCGCATGATCTCGATCGGCCAGCCCCACCGCGCGGTCCCCCTGACCGGCGCGATGTGCCTGGCGGTCGCCGCCCGTATCGCCGGTACCGTGCCGAATCGCCTCGCGCGGGCCGCTGCCTCGCCCGACGCTCCCGTGCGAATCGCGCAGCCCTCAGGACTCACCGTGGTCGGCGCCGCGGTGCGGCGCGAGGGCGATCGATGGGTCGCCGAGCGCGCGACGGTGTACCGCACGGCGCGCCGCCTGATGGAGGGGTTCGTGTACGTGCGGGCGGCGGCGCTGCCCGAGCCGGTGCGACGCGCGCTGGCCGCCGCGTAGTGCGCGGGATCGATGGGCGTCACCGAGACCTTCTGCCGCAATATCGCCGCCTGCACCGGCGGCGCGCTCGACGCCGCGACGATCGCCGCGGCCAAGCGGCTCGTCCTCGACGGAATCGCGGTCGCCGTCGCCGGCAGCCGCGAGCGGGCGCCGACAATTCTGGCCGAGCACATCCGCGAGCTCGGATGCGCCGGAGGCGCGAGTGCGATCGGATTTCCGCTGCGCAGCTCGCCGGTTCACGCCGCGTATCTCAACGGCGCGTCGATGCATGTGCTCGACTACGAGGCGATGTGGAGTCCGCCCAATCACGCGACCTCGACCACGCTGCCGGCGGTGTTAGCGCTGGCCGAGACGCTCGGCGCGGGCGGCCGCGACTCGCTAGTCGCGCTGGTTAAGGGATGTGAGGTGCAGGGGCGGCTGCGCGTCGCCTCCGGGCAGTTCGAGCCGCGCGAGCTGGTATTCCATCCGCCGGGCGTGGTCGGCGTGATGTCGGCCGCGGCCGCTGCGGCGCATTTGCTGCGCCTCGACGCAGAGCGGCTGCGTCACGCGTTGGGGCTGGCGGCGTCGCGCGCGGGCACGTTGCTCGCCAACGTGGGCACGATGGCGAAATCGACGCATTGCGGGATGGCGGCGGCGATGGGGCTGGATGCGGCGCTGATGGCGGCGCGCGGCTTCACCGCCAATCCCGACGTGATCGAGGCGCGCGACGGTTACGCGCAGGCGTTTTTCGGCCGCAAGTTCGACCCCGCGGCGCTTGCGCGCTTCGGGCCGCCGTTCCGGATCGTCGAGCCCGGTTACGCGATCAAAATGTTCCCGAGTCAGTACGCGACGCACTTTGCGATCGAGGCGGCGGCCGCGCTCCATCGGCGCATCGCGGACGTCGCCGCCGTGCGCGCGGTCGAGGTGCGGACGCCGGTGATGCCGTACGTTGACCGGCCGTATCCGCAAACCGGCCTCGACGGCAAATTCAGCTTCCAGTACACGACGGCGGTCGCGCTGCTCGATGGCACGGTTTCAATCTCAAGCTTCTCCGACGCGCGCCGCTTCAACGCCGACGTCGAGGCGCTGCTGCCCCGGGTCCGCCTGGTGCAGACGCCCGAGATTCCCGCGACCCTCGACCGGATGCACGTCGAGGTTGTCGTCGAGCGCTCGGGCGGCGAGCGCCTACAGGCGCGCTGCGACGCGCCGCGCGGCTCGTGGCGGCGGCCGGTCGGCACCGAGGAGCATCTGGCCAAGGTGCGCGACTGCCTTGGCGCGCGGCTCGATGCATCCGTGGCCGAGCGCTGCATCGCCGCGATCGCGCGTTTCGAGGACCTCGACGGCGCCGGGCTCGCCGCGCTGATGCGCTCGCTCAGCGGCGTCGCAACCCAGGCGGGCGCGGGCGCCTAGGCGGCGGGCACTTCGTCGAGATGCTCGATCAGCGCCGCGCGCAGCCGGCGCAGCATCTCCAGCTGAATGACTTTCCGACCCTCGCGGTCGCTGATGTAGAAGACGTCGAGCGCCTGGTCGGCGTTGGTCGAGATGCGCGCCAGATGGATGACCATCCCGAGCTTGAACAGCGTGTGCGTGATCGCGAACAGCAGGCCGACCCGGTCCTGGGTGAAGACGTCGACCACGGTGAACTGCTCGGAGCTGCGATTGTCGATGGTGACCTCGGTCGGCACGCGGCGCACGAATTTGCGCCCGCCCACGCGGGTGCGTTGCGCCTCGGCGACGAGCGTTTCGATCTCGCGCCGGCCCTCCAGCACCGCTTCGAGGTCGCGCTCGACGCGCAGCCATCGCTCCTCCTCCATCGCAAGCCCGCCGCCGCCGTGCGAGACCCGGAAGACATCCAGTGCGACGCCGTCGGTGCGAGTGGTAATCCGCGCCGAGAGGATATTAAGGTTGTTGGCGGTCAGCACGCCGGCGATCTTCGAGAACAGCCCCGGCTGGTCGCGAGTGACCACGATGAATTCGCTGAATTCGAGGTCGGGGAAATGGCGATGGCGGCACACCAGCGGCCGCTCGCGAAACGCGCACATCAGCTCGAAGTGCGCCGGGATGTCGCTCTCGGGCGCAGTCAGGAAATAGCGCTCCGGCATCAGCTCCAAAAACGCCGCCAGCTCCGCGGGCGGCGCTCCCGCGGCGCCGAGCCGCTCGCGCACCGCGCTCTTGACCAGTGCGAGCCGGCGCGCCGGATCGACTGCCTCGCGGTTGCCCTGTTCGAGCAGCTTCAGCGCGCGCATGTAGAGATCGCTCAGCAGCATGTCGCGCCAGTTGTTGTAAACGTTGGGCGCCACCGCCCGCATGTCGGCGAAGGTCAGCAGGTAGAGCGCCTTGAGCCGGTCGATCGAGCCGACCGTGCGCGCGAACTCGTCCACCGTGCGCTCGTCCTCGACGTCGCCCTTCTGCGCCACCTGCGACATCATCAGATGGTTGCGCACGAGGAACACCACCAGGTCCACCTCTTCGCCGTCGAGTCCGAGGCGGCGCGAAACTTCGGCGGTGAGGAGCGCACCGCGCTCGTGATGGTCGTGGCCGTGGCCCTTGCCGATATCGTGCAGGAGCAGCGCAAGAAAGATCAGCGGCAGCGCCGTGACCTCGCGCGCGACCTCGGTGAGCAGCGCGTTGGAGTCCTTGAACTCGCCCGCGCGCAGGCTTTCGAGCTCGCGCACCGCGGCGAGCGAATGCCGGTCAACCGTGTAGATGTGGTAGAGGTCGTGGAGCACGCGGGCGTAGAGATTGCCGAACTCGGGAACCACGGCGCCCAGCACGCCCGCGCGATGCATTGCTTCGAGCGTCTCGGCCACGCGATGGCGTCCCGACAGTATCCCCATCAGCGCCATCCCGGTGCGCGGATCGCGGCGGAAGGCGTCGTCAATCAGGTAGAGATTGTCGCGCACCTGCTGGTAGGCGCTGCCTGAAAGCTCGACCCCGTGGGCCTGGCAGTCGGCGAAGATCGTAATCAGATTGAGCGGGGCGCGGACGAAGAAGTCCTTCTCGCCGATTGCGAGCACGCGGCCCTGGATCAGCACGCCGGGCCGGATCTGGCGGCCGCCGGGGCGGCGGGTGAACCGACCGGAGGCAGGGTCCTCGGTGACCCGCGCAATCAACCCCTCGGAGAAGCGATGGATTGCGGCGGCCTGCGCATAGTAGGTGCGCATCAGGGCCGCCGCCGCGCCTGGCCCGTCGGCGCCGAAGCCGAGCAGCGGCGCTATTTGCTCCTGGTACTCGAAGGTGAGCTGGTCGTGATGGCGGCGGCTGAGGAAGTGGAGCGAATTGCGCACGCGCATCAGGAAATCCTGCGCGCGCAGAACGTCGTTGAGTTCGGACTCGCTGATCACCGCCTTCTGCACCAGCTCGGACAGCGAGTGGACCTTGTACTTGACCTTGGCCAGCCAGAGCGCCGTATGCAGGTCGCGCAGGCCGCCTTCGCCCTCTTTGACGTGCGGCTCGAGCAGATAGATCGAATCGCCGTAGTGATGGTGGCGCTCGCGGCTCTCCTTGAGTTTGGCTGCGAAGAATTTGTGCTGGTTGCGGTTGAGCACCTCCTCGACCATCGCCTTGTCGAGGGCGGCGTATAGCTTGTCGTCGCCCGCGAGCGGGCGCGCGTCGAGGATCGCGGTCTTCTCCTTGAGATCTTCGTTGGCGGCGCGCACGGTTTCGCGGATGTTGCGTACCACGTGGCCGACCGTGAGTCCGACGTCCCACAGCGCGTGCAGGATGCTCTCGGTAACGACCTCGACGAAGGGGCCTGGCTTGTAGTCATGCAAAAAGAGCAGGTCGATGTCCGATTGCGGATTGAGCTCACCTCGTCCGTAGCCGCCGCGCGCGACCACCGCCAGACGCTGGTTGAGGCGGGAGAAGCGCCGTGCATACCCGCGCTCCGCCCATCGGTAAAGCGCGCGCATCATCCGGTCCACGCATCCGGTGTATTCGCGGACGGTTTCGATTCCGCCGGCGCCCGCGAAATGGCGCGCCGCCAGCTCCTCGCGTACCGCCTCGAGCCATGCCCTGGCGCCGGTGCCCGGACGCTGCGCCGCCTCGAATTCCGCGTACAGTGAATCCTCGCTGCGCGCGGCCGCCGAAGCGGTGGCGGGAGCGGAAGGCAAAGCCGCGGGTGCGCCTTCGGAGGGAGCCGCGGTCGCCGCCTGCCGCAGCGATGCCGACGAGGGTAGGTCGCTCACAGGTTGCCCACGGCGGCGTCGGCGTTGAAATAGTGGACGGCCGCCTGAGCGATGGCTGCGGCGAGGATTTGCTGATATTGCGCCGAGGCGAGCCGCGCGGCCTCGGCGCGATTGGACAGAAACCCGCACTCCACCAGCACTGCGGGCATCCGCGCGCCCACCAGCACGTAGAACGGGCCGCGCTTGGCGCCCAGCGCGTTGACGCGCAGGCCCAGGGCGGCTGCGAGGTCGGCCGCGCTCTGCGCCTCGACCATCGACGCGAGCGCGACCGATTCGTTGGCCTTATACTGTTGGCGCATATCGCTCAGAATGTAGTTTAGGTCCGCCTCCGCCGGGGCGCCAGAGCCGTCTGCGCCGGCCGCGTTCTCGATCCGCGCCAGCCGAATCGTCGCGCGGTCGGTGGTGTTGTTCAAGTAGTAAGTTTCGATTCCGCTGGTCGCCGGGTCCGGGCTCGAATTGAGGTGAATCGAGATGAACAAGTCGGCGTTCGCGCGGTTGGCGAAGGCGGTCCGTTCGGGAAGCGGCACGAAGTAGTCGCCGGTCCGAGTAAGCATCGTGCGCACGCCGCGCCGTTGAAGCTCGCCTTGCAGCCGCCGCGCGATTTGCAGGACGAGCTCCTTCTCGAGGAGCGGTGCGGCGACTTCGGTGCCGGCGTCGTAACCTCCGTGACCGGGGTCGATCACGACGAGGAACTGCCCATGACGATTGGGCGCCGTCGTCCCGGCTACAGCCGCGTCGTCAGCGCTGGTTGCATCGGCCCGCCCCGCTGGCGGGGCGGGCCGATGGAGCGCGGAGAGCATCGGGTGCGCAGGCCGCACTATCGTCGGCCGGCCGCCCGTCGCCACGGCGCGGGCCGCGGTTACGGCGGCCGGCGACGCGGCGGCGGTTGCGGTCGCCGCCTGCTGCGCGCGGCCTGCGGCAGCGGCTGGCGGCGGCTGCCGCAGGCCAGGCCGGATCAGCACTGGCGCGGCCAGGTCGGCGACCTGGCCGGCCGGCGCCAGTCGCACCAGCAGCTGGTCGTGCAGCAGTCCCACCGCGTAGTCGGTACGCCCGGAAACCTGGATCACGAGCCGCGAGCGCGCCCCACCCTGGTCGACCGCACGCACCAGTTCGACCGGCGCGGTTTCGTGGCCGTACACCGGCCGGGCCGGCAGCTCGAGCCGCGTATGCGCAAGTTCGATCCAGAGCTGCTGGCCGTGGGTGCTGAGTTCCCATTTGACGCCGCGGCCGTGCAACCCAAAGTGAAGTTCGACTACCGCGCCGCGCTGCGACGCCCACGCCTTGTCGATTACCGCGGCGGCGGCGCCGGAGGGCACACACAGGGAAGCGATAACCACGAGGGTCGCTACCCCCGCGATAATCCGCCGCACTGCCGAGCGCTCCGCCCTCATCGCCTCCGCCACCGCGCGCCTCGGCGGGCCGTTGGACCCCGGCTAACCGCCGCCCTCCCTGAGCCGCTCAAGCATCCTCGCCAGCGTGTTGAGCGCCTCGATCGGCGTCAGCTGCTCGACAGCGATTGCTTTGAGGTCGTCGAGCACGCGGCGTTCGGTCGGGGTGAACAGGCCTAACTGCCCCGCGGCTGTGGCGCCGTCGGCGCGATGGGCCAGACGGGGCTGGCCGCTTTCGTCGAGCTCACCTATCTCGAGATTGGCCAGGATCTGGCGCGCGCGGGCAATCACGCTCTGCGGCAGGCCGGCCAGGCGCGCCACCTCGATTCCGTAACTGCGGCTCGCCGGCTCCTCTACCACGCGCCGCAGAAAAAGCACCTCGCCGCCCCACTCCCGCACCGCCATGCTGAGATTCTTGACGCGCGGGCGTTCGCGCGCAAGGTCAGTCAGCTCGTGGAAATGGGTGGCGAAGAGCACCTTGGCGCGGGTTGTGTCGTGCAGGTGCTCGGCCAGCGCCCATGCAATCGCGAGCCCGTCGAAGGTGCTGGTGCCGCGGCCGACCTCGTCGAGCAGGAGCAGGCTGCGTTCGCCCAGGCCTTCAAGCAGGCGCGCCGTCTCGCGCATCTCGACCATGAAGGTGGACTCGCCGCGGCGCAGATCGTCGCGCGCGCCGATCCGTGTCAGCACGCGATCGACCAGGCCCAGCGACGCTTCGGTCGCCGGCACGAAGCTCCCAACCTGCGCCATGATCACGATAAGCGCGACCTGGCGCAGGTAGGTCGATTTGCCGGCCATGTTGGGGCCAGTGATCAACAGCAGCTGGCGCTCGTCGGGATCGGCGGCGAGATCGTTGGGCACGAACTCGCCCGGGCGCATCGTGGACTCGAGCACCGGATGGCGTCCGTCGCGGACGACCAGCGCCAGTCCCGAGTTCATCCGCGGCCGCACGTAACCGTGCCGGCGCGCGGCCGCGGCCAGCGCCGCGAGCGCGTCGAACTCGCCCACGGCGGCCGCGCTGGTGAGGATCGCGCCGGCATCCATCGCGAGGTCGCGCACCAGCGTGGTGAACAGCCGCGCCTCCAGCTCTTTGAGCCCCGACTCGGCGCCGAGGATCTTGCGCTCCAGCTCCTTGAGCGCAGACGTCGTGAACCGCTCGGCGCCAACCAGGGTCTGCTTGCGCTCGTAGTCGGCGGGCACGCGGTCGAGGTTGGGTTTGGTCACCTCGATGTAGTAGCCGAAGACCTGGTTGTAGCGGACCTTGAGCGAGGGGATTCCACTGCGCGCGCGCTCGGCCGACTCCATCCGGGCGATCACGCCGCGCGCGTCGGACGCGAGCGCGCGCAATTCGTCGACCTCGGGGCTGAAGCCGGCGCGGATGACGTTGCCGTCGCGCGGGTTGACCGGCGGCTCGTCGGCGAGCGTCGCATCGATCCGCTTCGCCAGCTCGGGCATCGCGGTTATCCGTTCGGCAATCCCGCGCACGAGCGGGCTTCGGCATCGTTGGAGCGCGTCTTTGAGCGCGGCGCACGCTTCGAGCGCCTGCGCAAGCCTGAGGCAGTCGCGCGGCGAGGCGCGCAGGCTGCCAATCCGCCCGGCCAGCCGCTCGAGGTCGCCGATACGGCGCAACGCTTCGGAAACCTCGCCGCCGAGGTCGGCTTCGAACAGTTCCTCGACCGCGTCATGACGCGCGCAGATCGCTTCCAGATCGAGCAGCGGATAAACGATCCAGTTCTGCAGGGTGCGTGCGCCGACCGGCGTCAGCGTCTCGTCGAGGACCGAGAGCAGCGAGCCTCGGCGCGTGCCGTCGGAGGACACCACCAGCTCGAGATGGCGGCGGCTGACCTCATCGACCAGCATGTACTCTGAGGCGCGGTAGGGGCGGGGTGCGCGCAGATGAGCGAGCTCGCGCCCGAAGGTTCCCTCAAGGTATTGGAGTGCGGCGCCGGCGACTGCACCCGGCCCCTCGCCGAGCGCCGCAACGGCCTCGGCGCCGAAGCGCCGTGCGAGTGCCTCACGCGGCGCCGCAGAGTCAAGCGCGGCGGCGTCAAGCCACGTCACCGGCGCTTCGGCGCGCTCCAGCAGGGTCTGGAGAGCCGGATTTCCCTCGGGCGCGATTATTTCGCGCGGCGCAATTCGGGCGATCTCCTCGCGCACGCCCGCGACGCCGGCGATTCGGGTCGCCACGAACTCGCCGGTCGAGACGTCCACCGCCGCGAGCGCGAAGCCGCCGGCATCCGCGCCGAGCGCCAGCAGGAAGCTCTTTTCGTCTGCCGCGAGCACGGTTTCTTCGCCGACCGTGCCCGGGGTGATGATGCGCACGATCTGGCGCGGCATCAGACCGCGCGGCGCGGTCAATTGGAACGGCTCGCTCGCGGCCGCCGCGACCGAAGCGGCGCGGCCGCGCGGGCGCGGCTCGGGCTGGGTCTGCTCGCAGATCGCGACCTTTAAGCCCGCCTTGAGCAGCCGGGCGATATAGGGCTCGGCCGAATGGAAGGGTACGCCACACAGCGGCACGCCGTCCTTGGAGCGCGAGGTGAGCTGGATATCGAGCACGCGCGCGCCGACCTCGGCGTCCTCAAACATCATCTCGTAGAAGTCGCCTAGGCGGAAAAACAGGATCGCGTCGGGTACCTTCTGCTTGACGCTCAGGTACTGCGTGATGAGTGGTGTGTTCTTCAGCGGCACGCGCGCAAAAGAATATCGAGCCCGCGCCCGCGCGGCAAAATCATCCGCACCGCGGCGATAGTGCCGCCTGTGCCCCGCACTGGTAGGCTTTGGCCATGGCCCACACCGGCGCAAGCGCGGTCATTCTTGCGGGGGGAAGAAGTTCCCGCATGGGGCAGCCGAAAGCGCTGCTGCCTCTGGGCGGGCGGACGCTTATCGAGCGCATCGTCGCCGTGCTCAGCCGCGTCTTCGACGACATCGTCGTCGTCGCCGCGCCCGAAGCGGAGGCTGTCGCGCTGCCGGCGCTCGAGCGCGCCCGGATCGTGCGCGATGAGGCGCCATACGCCGGTCCGGCCGGCGCGCTCGCGCGCGGGCTGCGCGCCGTGCACCACGATGCGGCGTTCGGCTGCTCGTGCGACCTGCCGATGCTGCGTGCGGAGGTCGCGGCGTGGCTGGTTTCGCTGCTGAACGAGCCTGATGGCCTCGACGCGGCGATTCCGCGGGTCGGCGGGCGGCTTCAGCCGCTGCACGCCGCCTACCGCCCGCGTTGCGCCGGAGCGCTGGACGCGATGCTCGCCGGCGGCGAAAGTCGCCTGAGCGCGCTCGCTGGCGCGGTCAACACGAGAATCGTTGAGGAATCCGAATACCGCCGCCACGACCCCGACGCGCTGAGCTGCTTCAACATCAACACGCCGGCCGACTACGCGCGCGCGAAGACGCTCGCGAAACCCTGACTGTATGAATCCCGACCGGCGGATACGGTGCGGCGAGGTTATCCCGCCGAGCGGGCGGGAGGAGCCTGCTCGCCGGGCCTAGCTGCCTCGCGTGGCGGCTGCGGCGGTGGCGGCAGCACGCGCACCGGCAGAATCATCAGGTTCAGGCCGTGGAGCTGGAGCCAGTTCTGCAATTCCATCGCGGTATGGTTGTGCAGGAAACGGCTGATGAATCCCTCCAGCTCGGCCTCGAAGATAAGCTTGCCGGCGAAGAACACCGCGTGGGGGAACTCGCGCGCCACCT
>DASRHP010000016.1 GCA_035650475.1 Candidatus Binataceae bacterium | reverse complement strand
GGGAAAGCCCGCAGCGGGCAAAATACTGGAGATACTCAATTGAATCTGTGGAGTGTCAAAAACGCCGGCCAGACCGGCCTTGACCGGGCCACGCACCCGTTTTCTCTACTTCGACCTGGTACGCTTTTGCGGGGCATCTCACGGCCGGCGGACTCTACTTATAAATGGTGGGAAATCGGGGTGCAGGCCACCCCATTCGAGCCTCGGCGCACTGACGCCGCACGAGTTCGCGCAGCTCAAAACGGAGAAACTGATTGCGCCCCCTGCGTATGAACTGGTGGCACTGGGCAGCATGTATGGACCCAGCTCCGTCAAAGTTTCCTTTCAGCATGAAGTGGTGCCCGAAACTGTGCCCAAATGGTGCCCAAAACAGTACCAACAGCGAGGAACAGGACAGAGGAGCGTGGCGCAATGCTTGCGCTAAGCGCCCGATTTATCGGCGTTTGTCCGGTACAGTCTGGCGCCCCCTGCGGGATTCGAACCCACGGCCCCAGGATTAGGAATCCTGTGCTCTATCCAACTGAGCTAAGGGGGCGCGCCAAGAGGGTCCCTCGGCTCAACCGCTGCACCATTCGCAGAGCATCGTCAGTCGCCTGGACTCGCGCAGCGCGTCGCAAGGACGCAGCCTAGCCCACGACCGCCGGCTTTCCAAGCGGCCCGGCTCGACCAAGCGGGCAGGGAACGAGAGCAGCTACATCTGTCCCAGAAACTCGTGGTGGTACACCGAAATCGCGACCAGGACCGCCACCGTGACCATCGCTACAATTATCACCGTTCCAACGATGATATCTCGCGTGCGCACCTAGCACCTCCGCGCGGACCGGCTTTCGACCCCCTTATCACAGGCGGCGGGCACCGGCTAGCGGGAAAATTGCGATCGCACGCACGACAACCCCCTTCGCGCGCTAAAATCGCGGCCCGCGCCGACAGGCAGTGGCCATGCGAACCTCTGCTTTTCCCGCATGCCAGCTTCCGTTTTACTGAAGAGCTGGGGAGGAAGGCTCGCCTGAACGTCGAAACCCAACTCCGGCTCGGCGCGTTTGCCGCCGTGTTCGTCGCGATGGCGGCGTGGGAGCTGCTCGCGCCGCGCCGGCGGCCGAGCGTCGGGCGGGCGCGGCGCTGGCCCTCCAACCTTGGTATCGCAGCGCTCAACGTTGCTATCGTGCGCGTGCTGATTCCGGTCGCCGCGGTCGATATTGCCGGCTTGGGCGAGCTCCAGAACTGGGGGCTATTCAACAATCTGGCGCCCGCTTTCGACGAGTACCTGCCGTGGGCCGCAATCGTCCCCTCGGTGATCCTGCTCGACCTCGCGATCTATCTCCAGCACGTGATGTTCCATGCGGTGCCCGCGCTTTGGCGGCTCCATCGGATGCATCACGCCGACCTCGACTTCGACGTCAGCACCGGCCTGCGCTTCCATCCGGGCGAGATCCTCATTTCGGCGGTGATCAAGCTCGCCGCGGTGGTCTCGATCGGCGCGCCGCCCCAGGCAGTGCTCGCCTTCGAAGTCGTGCTCAATGCGACCTCGATGTTCAACCATTCCAACGTGCGGCTTCCGGCGGGCACCGACCGTGTCCTGCGCCTGTTCATGGTCACGCCCGACATGCACCGCGTGCATCATTCCGTCGTGCGCGCCGAGACCAATAGCAACTTCGGGTTCAACCTCTCATGGTGGGATCGCTGGCTGGGGACGTATCGCGCCCAGCCCGCCGCCGGCCATCTCGGGATGACGATCGGGTTGGAGCAGTTCCGCGATCCGGCTGACTTGCGGCTCGACCGGATGCTGCTCCAGCCGTGGCGCGGCGCGGCGGGCGCCTATCCGATCGGCGGCCAATAGCCGCGGTAACGCCCGCGCGCGCGATTGGGCTATAGTTGCGCGGCAGGTGCACGATGAATCCGGCGTATCTCTACGAGGTGCTCGGGCGGCTGGTCGGCTTCGACACCGTAAGCTCGAACAGCGACGCGCCGGCGATGGAATTTCTCGCTGGGCGGCTCGAGGCGCATGGCTTCCGCGTCCATCTCCATCGCTTCGCGCTCTCCGGTACGCCGCAGGTCAACCTGGTTGCCTGGGCGGGACCGCCGCGCGCGGGCGGGCTTGCAATTTCCGGCCATCTCGACACCGTGCCGTTCGTCGGGCAGCCCGGATGGACGCGCGAGGCGCTCAAGCTGGAAGTCGGGGAAGAGCGGGTGTGGGGGCGCGGTACCTCCGATATGAAGGGTTTCCTCGCCGAGTGCGTTGCAGCGGCAGCCGCGCTCGATTTGCGCGCGCTCAGGCGTCCGCTGGTATTCATTTTCACTGCGGCCGAGGAAACCGGGTGCTTCGGCGCGGAGCGGATCGCGCCCGAGCTCGGCGCGATCCTGGGCGAGACGCCGCTGCCCGAACTGGTGTGGATCGGCGAACCGACCTCATGGCAGGTCAAGCGCGCGCACAAGAGCATCGTGGACTTCGCCGTGACCGTGCGCGGGATCGGCGGCCATAGCGGCGCCCCCGAGCAGGGGGTGAGCGCGATCGCGGTGGCAGGGCGCGCGCTGGAGGCGATCGGCCATCTCCAGGCCGAGCGGCGCACGCCCGAGGAGAAGTTCCGCGCGCTTTTTCCCGCCTCGCCACATGCGGTGCTCAATATCGGGATGATCTCCGGCGGCATCGCGACCAACATCATCGCCGAACAGTGCCGCTTCACCGTAAGCTACCGCACCCTGCCTGGAGCCGACCCGATGGAGATTTACCACGAGATCGAACGCCGGATGGCCGCGCTCGACACCCGCGACTACGCCTCCGACACCCATCGCGCGACGCTCGAACTCGGCAAGCCGATGGTGGTACCGGCGCTGCTCTCGCCGTCCGGCACGGCGCTCGAGCGCGCGCTGCTCGAGGTAACCGGCACGCACGAGGTCGGCGGCGCGCCCTACGTGACCGACGGCGGATGGTTCGCCGGGGCGGGGATGGTGCCGCTGCTGTGTGGACCTGGCGACCTCGAACAGGCGCACAAGCCCGATGAGAGCGTCGGGCGCGCAGCGCTGGAGGCCGGCGTTGGCGGAATTCTTAAGGTCGTGGACAAGCTGTGTTGCCGGTGATGTTCGCGTGAGCTACTGCGATATCGCGCCGGGCCATCCCTTTCACGGCCCCTATCACGACCGCGAGTACGGCTTCCCGGTGCGCTCGGAGCGCGCGTTGTTCGAGCGGCTGGTGCTGGAGATAAATCAGGCCGGGCTCTCGTGGCTGACCGTGCTGCGCAAGCGCACGGCCTTTCGCAAGGCCTTCGACGGCTTCGACGTCGAGCGGGTGGCGGGCTATCGGCGGCGCGAGCGCGCGCGCCTGCTCGCCGACGAAGGGATCGTGCGCAACCGACTCAAGGTCGACGCCGCGATCGAGAACGCGCAACGGATCGTCGCGCTGCGCGAGAGCTACGGCGGTTTCGCGCGCTGGCTCGACGCGCATCATCCGCTGGACAAGGCCGAGTGGGTGAAGCTGTTCAAGCGGACCTTTGTGTTCACCGGCGGCGAAATAACCGGCGAATTTCTGCTCAGCACCGGCTACCTCGCGGGCGCGCACGAAGAGCGCTGCCCGGTGTACGTGCGGATAGCACGGCTCAATCCGCCCTGGATGCGTCGCTCGCCATCCGGCAAGCAGGGCTTGCTCCCAGCCCCTTAAGGGCATCCGTTGCGCAGGTAAGAAGCGCTTAGCCCGCGCAGAACCGGGACCGGCTTCGCTTGCGCAAAGCGGTCCGAGATCCTTCGACTTCGTTCGCGTTGCTCACTTTGCTCAGGATGACAGCCGGTGCGGTTGAGCAGTAAGCCAACGGTTTCCTGAAGCGGAAGGCGCGATGGACAGGCGGAGAGCTTTCAGCCCGACGGTGCCGTTAGGCCTTTGAAGGAAACCGAGACACAAAAAGCGGAGGCGGAGGCGCTGAACGCCTCCGCCCCTCGCATCTATCGGTGCGCCGCGCGCAAGTGCGCGTGCCGCGCTTATCCGACCTTGACCCGCGGGCTGAGGTCCTGGCCGAGATCGGGGTTCTTGACCTGGCCGCCGCAGGCGCGCGCCACCAGCGGCATCACTTCCTCGGCAAAATATTGCATCTGCTCCTCAATTTCCTCGCCACTGAAGCCACCGACCTCGAACCAGGCCTGGAACATGAAGTCCTCGTAGCCGCAGCTCTGCTTGATGCGCATGATCGCCTCGGCCACCTCGGCGGGCGTGCCGAACAGCGCGATCTCCTTGCGCATCATCATGTCGGCGTCGACCTTCTTGTTGAGGTCGTACATCGGCTCATCGGCCTCGGCCAGCACGGCCGCAAAACCGAACGGCCCGTAGTAATCCCACTGCAGTTCGAGCGCGGACTTGAAGCGCGCGAGCTCCTTGGCGCGGTCCTTGCCCGGGATCGCCAGATGGATGTAGCGGCCGGTGACGATGCCGCGCCGGCGCTCGGCATCCCATCCGAACTTGAACTTGCCACGCCCGGCGCGATCGGGCCAGCCGTTCTTCTCAGCCTCCTCGTAGTACATCTCGATGTTTTTGCGCAGCCGCGAGTTGGGCTCGACGATGAAGTAGCCGTTGACTCCGCGCTGCGCGGCCCAGCGGATCGAGCGCTCAGTGGTCAGCGGTTCCCACAGTTGCGGATACGGCTTCTGGAGCGGCTGCGGGAAGACCTGGAGCTCCTTGAGCACGGTCGAGCTCTGGAGCACCGGGTTGGGGCCGCCGTAGGGATCGGGGCCGCCAATCTTGAGCACTTCGTCGAGCCGCCGCCCCGCCTTTTCCGTCGAGAAGTACGCGATGGTCTGGCGATGGTTCCAACGGGTGAAGACGGGCGGGATGGTGAAGAACTGGCCCGCGTGATGGAACGAGTCCTGCGTCCAGCACTTGATGATGAGGTCGTAGGCCTCCTGGTAGTAGGCGCGGTTGCGCTCCTGGTCCTGGATGGTCGCGAACGGCCAGCCAAAGACCTCGGCCTCGCGCGGCTGGTAGCCGCGGCCGATTCCGAATTCCAGCCGGCCACCGCTGATCACATCGAGCATCGCCGCCTGCTCGGCGATCCGGATCGGATGCCACCAGGTGATGATGTTGGCGGCTTGGCCGAAGCGGATACGCCGGGTGCGCGCGGCGATCGCGGTCTCGGCCAGCAGCGGGTTGGGGCTGTATTCAGCGCCCTCGGGCTGAAAGTGATGCTCGGTCATGAAGAAGTAGTTGTAGCCGAGCTGGTCGGCGAGGATGCCCTGGCGGATCTGGTTGATCAACGTGCGTTGTGCACTCGCATGGACGTCGACAAGCGAACCGTCGTTGACCACCACCCCGTTGGCTGTCCGCACTACAGGCAGGTCGCTCGCCCCGTTGTGGAATACTCCGATTTCGAACATTGGTCGTCGCCTCTCTCGCGCGCCGGCTGCGCGTGGTCGAGTCTATACCGGATACGCGATGCCAGTCCAAGGCTGTGCTCGGCGAGCGCGGCGCAGGCTGCCCATGCGCCGGCTCCGACCATCATGCAGGCCGGATCGCAAAGGGAGGCAGGGATCGCAAAGGGAGTCATGCGCGAGGCTTGACAGGGGACGCGGCTTTCATGATATTGAGAATGATTCTCAATTTGACGGAGACGTTCCAGTGACGCGCCCAGTTGCCCTCGCTTTTGCCCTCGCCGCCTTCGCCTTGGCAGGCGTGGCTCCTACGTCTGCCGCAGACACGATCGCCGAGCTGCGCTATGAAAACCGCCATTTCGTGCCTGCCAGCCTGAGTGTGCAGGCTGGGCAGGCGATGACGCTCAAGGTCGTCAACGCCAGCAAGGAAGCGATCGAGTTCGAAAGCTTCAAGCTCAACCGCGAGAGAGCGGTGCAGCCCGGCCAGAGCACGCTCGTACATCTGCCGGCGCTCAGCCCCGGCAGCTACGACTTCCGCGATGACTTCCATCAGGACGTCCCGCAGGGAAGTATCGTGGCGCGCTAGACTGCGCGTCCCTGACGACAGGTCATGCGGTTGAAGCTCTTGCACGGCGCCTATGCGCTGCGGGCGACGGTCGTGTGTGCGCTCCTCGTGTGCGCGGCGCTGCTCGCGCATGCGCGCCGCGCGGCGGCGCAGGTCGATCCGTGGGAGTTCGAGGTCTATCCGTACATGACCGAGGGACGGGGCGTTTTCGAACTGGAAACCAACAACGCGGTCGTGCCCAACGGCCACAATCAGGGTGATAACGGCACTGCCTCCGGCACCTTTCCCAGCCAGGGGCGCTGGTACAACGAGTACGAGCTGACTTACGGACTGACCGACCGGATCGAGGCCGCCGCCTACCTCGACATGGCGCAGGTGCGCGGACACGGCTATTGGTACGCGGGTTCCAAGTATCGGCTGCGCGGCAGGCTGTTCGATCAGGACGTCCTGCCGGTGGACCTTGGATGGTATGCGGAGCTGGAGTGGCGCAAGACGCCGCAGTTTGACGAGAGCGCGCTGGAAGTCGAATTGCGGCCGATAATCGCGAAGGACATCGGCCGGTTCTCAGTCATGCTCAATCCCAAGTTCGAAAAGCCGATCTTTTTCGGCCCCGAAAAGAACAAGGGCTTCGAGTTCGGCTACGCGAGCGCGGTCTACTACCGATGGCGGCGCTGGCTGTCGCCGGGGATCGAGTTTTACGGCGGCGTCGGCAATATCCAGGACAACGACCCGCTCCACGAGCAGCAGCACTACATCTTTCCCGTCTTATGGGGCCGGCTCCCGCACGGTATCGAGTACAACTTGGGGCCGGGCTTCGGGCTGACGCGCGGCTCCGACCGCGTGCTGGTCAAATTCAACCTCGAATTCGAACGCTTCGTCGGCGCCGTCCTGGGCCCCTCGTCGGATTCGGGCTGGTTTTTCTAAAATGGCGTCCAGCGGATCGCCGGGAAGATCGCGCTCAGGTTGATATCGACCAGGCCGAGGACCGACGCGTAGTCCTGACGGCTCGCCGCGTGGTCGAGCGCGACCTGGCTGCCGAGCGTGAACTGATAGGGCCCGGTGAAATAGGAGAGCCCGGGTGTGATGAAGAACTCGGCTGGCGTGCGGCCGCGCCGCCCGGTCGGCACCTCGCTGTAGTTGACCTCGATGAACGGAGCCAGGTTGCGCAGCGGCCAGAGAACGTTCTCGGCCCCGATATCCGCCGCGAGGTAGGGCAGGTTGTAGGTGAAGGCGGCGTCGGCGAACGCGTCGCCGCCCGAGGAGCTCGAGAGCTCGAACAGGTAGCCGGCGTCACCCTGGATGTCGATCGGACGCATCCAGCGCAGCCACGGGTCGTGCGGCAGGTCGCCCATACCTTTCGCCCACATCACCATCGGGCCGGTCAGAAAACTCCTCTGGCCTTCGACCTGCCGATCGCCCGCCGGCCACAGCGAATCGATTCCGGCGGCGAGCCGGAACTCGTGCGCCGGCGACAGGTAGAGCACCCGCTTGAGCAGCGTTTCGAGGTCGTCGAAGCCGGTGCGATCGTGTGCGCGGCCTTCGGGCGACTGTTGATGCCATTCGCCTTCGGCCTCGAGGCTGGTGCTCGGGCTGAGCTTCTTTTCGAGTTCCACAGTCAGCGAGAAAGTCCTGCCGTCGCCGCCGCGGCTCCATCCGGGCAGCACGTCCGCCTCATTGCTGGCGAAGGAGTCCTCGGTAACCAGCGGCTCGAGCCACGTGCGCTCCAGCGCCTGTTGAGCCAACGCGGGAGGCGGCATAAACGCCGCGGCGAGCAGCGCGACGAGTGCGGCGCTGATCCGCCGCGACCTCCACAACGCGCGCGGCCGGCGCGCCACGA
Source organism: Candidatus Binataceae bacterium (assembly GCA_035650475.1). NCBI lineage: Bacteria > Candidatus Binatota > Binatia (SeqCode) > Binatales (SeqCode) > Binataceae (SeqCode) > Binataceae bacterium (SeqCode). Next base: position 27,445 of record DASRHP010000016.1, on the reverse strand, counting down.
TCGAGGCATTCATCGTTGGGGCGGCAGGAAGGCGCGCGCGAAGATCGTTCGTCCCTCGGCGAGGTACTTGCGCGCGAAGCCCGACGCAGTCGCTCCGGGAACTGCGGCATCGACGGGGCGAAACCCGCCGTCGGCGAGCAACGCGAAGATCTCGTGCGCGTAGGCCTCGTAGTCGGTCGCAACGTAGAGCGTCGCCTCAGGCGCGAGGACTTCCGCCAGCCGGCGCACGAAGCCGGGGGAAAACAGGCGATGCTTGTGCTGGGAGAGGGCAGGCCAGGGGTCGGGAAAATAAATGTGGCAGGCGCTGACGCTGCGCCGCGGCAGCATCAGGTTGACCAGCGTGCGCCCGTCCATCCGCGCCACTCGCAGGTTGCCGACCCCGGCGAGCGCAGCGCGAATCGCGAGTACGCGAGCGACCGACGTCGCCAGTTCGATTGCGAGGAAGTTGCGCCCGGGATGGGCCGCGGCGCGCGGGATGATAAAGTCGCCGCGGCCGGCGCCGAGCTCGACCTCCAGTGGCGCGCGCCGCCCGAACAGCCGTTCAAGGTCGATCTCGAACAGCGGGCCGCCGTCATCGATCAGCACGCGCTGGCCCATCGCGCGCTTTTCGGGGTCGCGCCACAGGCGCGCCGCCTTGCGCAGTCGTGCCATCAGGGCTGTCAGGTTATCTGTGCGCGCGGCTGTGGTCGATCCGGGTCAGAGAGATTCCGTGCAGGCTTCGGAATTCCGCGCGCGCGCCATACACGCGCGAGGAATGACCAACCAACGCCGCGCCGCCTAGTCGCTGCGAGCGAGGAAGTCCTTGACCCGTTGGACCAGCGGCGCGAGATCGGTGTTATCGACCAGCGCGCTCGCCATCCGCACCGGGTCGCCGAAGAAGAAGCGCTCGTAGAGCACCTGGCGGCCGGCAAACGCGCTGCCCGCGACGTCCCAGGCCAGGCGGTAGAGCGCGACGCGCTCGCGCGCGGCGGCGTCGGCCTGGCCGAAGTAGCGCTCGATCACGGGCAGCATCGGACCGTTGAACTCGCGCTCGGTCGGCGTTGCCATCAGGCTGGAGGAGCTGTTGAGTTGGATGATTTCGACCATCCGCGGATAGAGCCGGGGAAAGAGGTTGCGCGCGCAGTCCAGTGGCGGGCGCGCGGGCATGAACTCGCCCCACTTGTCGCGTGCGGCGTCGGCTTCGGCCGCACGCAGGCTCGAACGCATCATCTGCGTGGTGATGATCATCTCGGCGAGACGCTCGCGCACATGCGGCAGGCTCATCGCGTCGCTGACCTGGGCGACGCGCGTGGCAAGCCCGAGCAGGAATTCGCTCTTGATCACATTTTTGACTACCACTTGATGCATCATGTTGACCACCGCGTTGGTCTCGGCGTACAGGGCGTTGCAGCGCGCCATGTCGCCGCACACGAAGACCCGTTCCCACGGCACGAGAACGTTGTCGAAGATCACGACACAGTCCATCTCCTCGAAGCGCGAGGCGAGCGGATGGTCGAAGTGCGAGCGCTCGGCCTCGAACGGCTCGCGGCAGATGAACTTCAGCCCCCTGGCGTTGCAGCGTACGGCAAAGGCGAGCGCGAAAGGCTTCTGGCTGGGGTCTTCCTTGAGCACGGTGGACGGAAAAACCAGCAGCTCCTCGGATAGCGGGCCGAGCGTGGCAAGCATCCGCGCGCCGCTGACCACGATTCCCGCCGTGGTCTGCTCGACCAGCCGGAGCGCGAGGTCGGCGTCGGTCTGCCCGGCCCAGCCGGCGGCGCGGCTGGCGCGCGGGTTGAGCAGCGTGTGGGTTGCGCACCAGTCGTTGCGGCGCGCCGCGCGGTAATACTCGACGATATTGTCGCCGAAGCGCTTGTCGGCGGCGGCGAAGAACTCGTGTGCCGCCGCCATCGCCGCGATGCTCGCGTTGAGGTAGTCGGGTGTGCGCCCGAGCATCCCGCCGCTGAACTCGGCCCACCGTCGCATCATCGCGCCGCGCCGGCGGACCTCCTCGGCGCTCTGCGGCTGGATGAACGAGAGCCCGGCGCGGTCGCCGTCCTCGATCCGGTAGGTCATCGCTTCGGGGTGCTCGATCTGCATGTCGTAGAGGGAGGCGACCGAGCGCGCGCACGGCATGAAGGCCGGATGGGTGGTCGGGTCGGCGACACGTTCGCCGCCAAGCCATATCTCGGCGCCGAGCTTACGCAGAGCGCTCAGATAGTTGTTGCCCGAACGCGCCCCCATCAGAGCATCTCCTGCAAGGCGGGGAGCCGTTTGCGCAACCGCTCGGCGGCGTCCGGCGGCGCCATGTAGGGCGGCCGCGCCGGGCCCATCTCGATACCCGTGGTGACCGAGGCGGTGACCTTGGTGGTGCCGAGATGGCCGAGCGTCTCCTCGCCTCCGCGTGGGAAACATCGATTGAGCCGGCGCTGGATTTCCTCGGCGCGGCTGAGGTCGCCGGCGCGGAACGCCTTGAGCAGGGCCGCCGCGGCGGGGACCGCAAAGATGTTGATGAAGCCGCCGGCCGCGCCGAGCATCAGACCTGCGAGGAAGGCACGGAAGGTGTTGTAGATCTCGATCCGCTCGCCGATCTCGTCGTACAGCGCCTCGAGATGCTGGAGGTCGGTCAGCACCTCCTTCATCGCGACCACGCCCTGGATGGTCGCCAGCCGTCCGGCAAAGCGCGGCGTGATCGTGAACTTACTCAGCGCCGGGTTGTGGTAGATCACCACCGGCAGGTCGCCAGCCTCGGCCACCATCCGGTAGTGCTTCTCGACCTCGGCCTCGCCGCATCGCCAGTAGTACGGCGGAATGACCTGCTGGGCGTCGTAGCCGATGCGGGCGGCGATCTTGGCGTAGCGCAGGGTTTCCAGAGTGGTCGCACCCGAGGTCATCGCGACCGCCGGCACGCCCGGGCGCCGGCGCGTTTCCTCAAGCGTCACTTCAAATGCTCGCGTGCGCTCGGCTTCGCTTAGATGAAGGAATTCGCCGATCGAGGGCGTGGCGACGATGCCGTCGGCGCCATGGTCGAGCGCCCAGCGGACCTCCTTGCGCAGTGCCTCTTCGTTGAGCTGGTAGTCGCCGGTAAAGGGTGTCACCAGCATCGCGATGATTCCGTGGACGAGCTTCATTGTGCACCTCCAGCGGGCGCGGGGGCGTCCGGATGCGCCGCGGCGGCGGGCGGCGCGAAATAGAAAATCGCCTGTCCGGTGCCGAGCGCGGCCTCGTAGCGACCGAACTGCTCGCCGCGCCAGTTCCAGCGCTCGGCGCCCATTGCCCCTGCCATCATCAGGTAGTGCGAGAAGCGCCCCTCGGGCGAGCATTCGGCGCGATACTCGGGCGCGGCGCGCAGAACCTCGTCATGCCGCCCCGATCTAAACCATTCCATCAGCTTTTCGTCGTACAGCCGGTTGGCCAGCGAGCTGATGTCCTCGGGCGAAGCCGAGGCGTGTTGCAGAGCGCGATCGTAATCCCAGAAGCGGTGCGACAGGCCGCCGGCCGCGATCAGCACCGCGCGGCGGTCACAGGCGCGGATCGCCTCGCCCATCGCGGCCCCGAAGGCGAGGTCGTTGGCGATGTTGGCGGTCTGGCAAACGCCGATCGAGAGCACGCGGCGCTTTGCGCCAGGGTTGAAGTAATGCATCACGTTGAGCGTCGGGTAGTGCAGGGGCAGGGTGCTGTAGCCCGCCGCGATCGCGCGTATCTCATGGCGCCGTGCGCTTTCGGCGATCGCCCGCGCCAGGTCCGGGTCGCCCGGATAGTCGAAGGCGTAGTCGTGGATCATCTGCGGCAGCTCTTCGGAGGTATAGACCCCGGCAAGCCGTGGCTGCGCATTGAGCACGTACTCCAGGGTGGTGAACCAGTGGGTGTCGATCAGCACGAAGGTGTCGAAGTTGAGCGGGCGCAGGCGCTCGCGCTCGAGCGCCTCCATTGCGTCGTAGAAGGTCGTAACGTTCTTGCCCATGTAGGCGCGGCGCGCCTCTGGATCGTGGATCATCAGGCGCGGAACGTGGGTCGTGAAAATCGCGGCGACGATCTCACCCATCGCGGCTCTCCTTCTCCGGATAGGTCATGCACACCAGCTTGGGTTCGGTCCAGAATTCCAGGCTGAAGCGGCCGCCCTGGCGGCCGAGCCCGCTCTGGCGAGCGCCGCCGAAGGGCGTGCGCAGGTCGCGCAGGAAGAAGCTGTTGACCCACACCATCCCGGTCCTGATCCGCGCGGCCATCCTGAGTGCGCGCTCGAGGTCGCGCGTCCACAGATAGGCGGCGAGCCCGTAGCGCGTCGCGTTGGCCATCGCTGCCGCTTCCTCTTCGTCGTCGAAGCGTTCAACGGTGAGCACCGGGCCGAAGATCTCCTCGCATACCGCGCGCGCGGCCGGTTTCACCCTGTCAAGCACGGTCGGCAGATAGTAGAAGCCCGGATGCGGACGTTCGGGGACCGCGCCGCCGGCGAGCAGCTCGGCGCCTTCGGCGACCGCCTCTTTGACGAAGCCGTCAACGCGCGCGCGATGCGCGTCGGAGATGAGCGGGCCGTAGTCGGTGTCCTCGTTCAGCGGGTCACCGATCCGCAGCCTGCCCATGTCGCCCAGGACCATAGCGATCAACTCGTCGGCGACGCGCCGCTCGACCAGCAGACGCGAGCCGGCCACGCACGACTGCCCCTGGCTGCGGAAGATCGAACGCGCGACGCCCGCCGCCGCGCGCCGCAGATCGGCGTCGGCGAAGACCACGTTGGGCGATTTGCCACCGAGCTCCAGCGTCACCCGCTTGAGCGACTCGGCCGCCGCCGCCATCACGCGCTTGCCGGTCGAAACCCCGCCGGTAAACGCGATCCCGTCCACGTCCGGATGAGTGACCAGTGCGGCGCCGGCTGCGCCGTGCCCGGGCAGGACGTTGAGCACGCCGGCCGGGAGTCCAGCCTCGTTGGCGATTTGACCGAGCGCGATCGCGGTCAGCGGCGCGAGCTCGGAGGGCTTGTAGATGCAGGCGTTGCCGGCGGCCAGGCACGGCCCGAGATTCCACGTGCCGAGCATCAACGGCGAGTTCCACGGGATGATGATCGCGCCGACGCCCAAGGGCGCGCGCTCGGTCAGGTTGACCAGTTTAAGGTCGGTGCCGAGGAACTTGGCGTCGCCGAGGCTGGCCTCCTGGGTCCACGCCTCGGCGGCGTTGGCGAAGAAGCGCAGGTTGCGCGCGGCGCGCGCGATATCATGATTGACGCATTCGCTGACCGGCTTGCCGACGTCGCGTGCTTCGAGCACGCCCAGCTCGCGCGCGCGCTTTTCGATTCCGTCGGCCATCCGGTTGAGAATTCGGCCGCGCGCCTCGGCGCTCATCCGGGGCCACGGGCCGAGGTCGGCGGCCGCGCGCGCGGCCGCCACCGCGCGCTCGACGTCCTCCGCATCGGCGTCGGCGACGCGGGCGAGCTCGCGCTCGGTGGCGGGTTCGATATCGGTGAAATGCGCGCCGTTGGCGGGCGCGACGTACTTGCCAGCGATGAAGAGTCGAGTTTCCATGTGAGCCGCTTGGGACGCGCGACGTCGTGGGCGGTGCCCCACAAGTCGAATTTCGCCCAATTCCCGGCGCAAAACAACCGAGCGAGCGCTAGGAGAATGAGCTTGGGTCGCGTTCCCCAACGACTTCGTCGCAACCGCTGGCTTCAATCGCGCGGCCGTGCGCGAGCGTCGCCTTGACGCCCGATCGGCGCGGCCATAACGTTAGGTCACGATGGCCGAGGTGCCGGACATCATCCCCCTCTTTCCCTTGCCCAACTTCGTGCTCTTTCCCGGGGTTACCGTGCCGCTGCATATCTTCGAGCCGCGCTACCGCGAGATGGTTGCCGACGTCGCCCACGGCCACGGGATAATCGGAATGATGATGCTCAAGGGCGAGTGGGAGCGCGATTACTACGCCTATCCGGATATCTTCGAGATCGGATGCGCGGGGCGGATCGTCGCCCTAGAACAGCTCCCCGACGGACGCTACAACCTCCAGCTCCAAGGGTTGAGCGAATTCCGCGTCCGCCGCGAGATCCGCAACCGCTCCTATCGGCAGGCTGAGGTCCAATGGTGTCCGCCGGGGCAGGGGATGCTCGGTATGGAACCGCCGGAGATGGCGTCGCTGCACGAGCTGCTGGTGAACTTTCTCGGCCTCAACGCCGAGGCGGCATGGCGCACGCTGGTTGACGAGCAGGGGCTGCGCGATGCAGACCTCATCAATTTCCTCTGCTTCCATCTTGACGTGACGCCGCTGGAGAAGCAGACCCTGCTGGAAGCGCGTGACGACCGGCTCGCCTGCCTGTTCGACGTGCTGACCTTCAAGATCGAGGAGCGCAAGCTCGGGCCGGGCGGACCGCGGGGCGGCGGCGGCCCCGTCAACTAGCGCATCGCGCGCGCTGCTTCGACCATCAATCGGTGGCGTCTCGCTCACTTTTGTAAGCGGAATCATCCAAGTCCGTGAGTCCGCTTTTGGGTCTAGGCCGAGTCCCAAAATTCCCCACTTGACTCGCTAACGTTAGCAGTTCTTTGCGCTGAGCCGATCACATCAAGTAAGAGCCAAGTGCGCTAAACCCGCTACTGGCGCGCTCTTGTGCCCATCCCAGCAAAAGATAGCCGGTGGCAGCGATGGAACCCGTGCTCCGGCACAACCGTTGCTGTGGCTCCGGCGAGCCGATCGGGTTCGGCCTCCAACCAGACTTCGGGAGTCGCCCTAGGGCGGGATGACAATGGAATTTGTAAGCAGCGCGGTTGCGGGTTTGTTGGCCCCCGATGCCCTGACGCCGGAGCAATACTACGCTGGCGTCCGCGCCAACGACCTTCCGATCCGCCCGATCAAGCGGCTGATGCTGGCCGTGCTGGAGGACGCGATGCGCTGCTACCAGACTTGCGGCAACTCCCGCAGCCGCGCGCGCCAGCGGATGTTCGCCGAAGCCGAAGCATGGTTGCTTGACGGCAGCGCCGACGGGCCATTCGCCTTCGAAACCATCTGCCAGACTTTGGGAATCGAGCCCGGCTGTCTGCGCAAGGGGTTGCGCGAATGGCGCGCGCTTCAGATGAGCGGTGCCAACCCGCGGCCGCTGGCGCGCCGTTCGCCGGTCACTCGCGAGGGCCGGATAAGCTCGCCGCTGCGCCGGCGCCGACGCAAGGCCGCCCAGGCTGCACCCGGCCAAAAGCCGGCGGGCGTCGGTGTCAACGCGGCGCTCGCGGCGGCGGTCAACGGCGGCGCGCATCTGACGACCGTGGGCCGCAACGGCGGCTCGGGTCACGGTACGTTCGTGAACGGCGCTGGGACGCAGGCGATGGCGGTGCGGCCCGCGACGGCATTCATCTAAGTTTCCCCGGGGGCGGCGCGGAGTGATCCCCTCCCACGACGCGTCGTCCCACTTCCTCTGCTTTAAGGTTGCTGGCCCTGCTAGCTCGCCGAAAGCGTTAGAGCGCCTGCCAGACGATCCGGCCGTTGCGCTCGAGCCGCCGGGCGCGCCCTTCGCCGCGCGCGTATTCGAGATGGGCCAGCGTCTCGAACGTCGCCGCCATCACGTGAAAGATCGGCCGTTCCTCGTCGCCAAAGACCTGCTGCGCGATCTCGAAGGCGGTCTGCGGCGCGCGTTTGACCAGGTCGAGAATCTCGGATTCGCGGTAGTGATGGTGTTCGATGAGCTGGTTGGCGCGATGGCGATGGTCGTGGTAAACGGCGCCGTGCGCAGGCAGCACCAGCTCGACGTCGAAGGCCTGCACTTTGCGCTGGGAATTGAGAAAGTCGCGCAGCGGATTCTCCGGTCCCGAGGGATAGACGCCCACGTGCGGCGTGATCTTGGGCAGCAGGTGATCGCCGACGATCATCACCCGCTCGTTGCGCAGGTAAATCACGCAATGGCCGGGAGCGTGGCCCGGGGTCCAGATAACCTCGAACCGCCGGTTGCCGACCGTGATTTCATCGCCGTCGCGCAGGTAGGCGTCGGGCTGCGGCAGCGGGTTGTACATCTCGGTGCCCATCCACGCCGGCCGCATCCCCTCCAGCGGATAGCGATCGATCGGGAAGCCGTGCCCTTCGAAAAACGCCTGCGCATCGGGGCGCGCCGCCGGTGGGCCCAGCGTCAGCATCCGGTTGACCCGCTCCACCTCGAGCTCGTGCAGATAGGCACGCAGGCGCCCACGGCGCTTGAGCGTGGCTGACGCGCCGAAGTGGTCGACGTGATGATGGGTGCCGAAGACCACCGCGAGGTCCTCGACGCGCGTTCCGGCCTGCGCAAGCGCGTCCTCGAGCGTGGCCATGCTATCGGCAGTGTTCATCCCGGTATCGATCAGCGTCCACTGTCCGCCGCCGCAATCGACCAGGTAAACGTTGACGATCGTCGGCCGCATCGGCAGCGGCAGGAAAATCTCGAAAATTCCGGGACAGACCTCTACAACTTTGGCTGGCATCAGTTCAGGCTTCCGGGGCGGCGGTTCGCGTGGCCGCAATGGATCGGCTCGCGCGCGCCCCTGCCAGGAACCCCGCGGATCGATGGGCAAACCGCCGGGCTGATGCGCCGGCGGTGGCCGGTCGCGGCCCGGGGCGTCGGGCTCATCATTCGTGCAATTCTTCCTTCACCTGGAAAGTCAACTTCACCGTCACCCGCCATCGGGTGACCTTGTTGTGCGCAACCTCTGCCGCGATATTGGTGACCTGCGCGGTGTGGACGCCGGAGATCGTCACTCCGGCACGCGACAGCGCGATTTCCACAGCATGCTCTATTGATTCGGCCGAACTGCCGATTAGCTCGATTGTCTTCTCGACCATAGGGCCGGCTCCTGGCCGCGCCGGCGCGGTTTGACGGGCGCGCTCAGGCGGCGTTAGGGTTTCCCCTGCATGTTCATTAGCGCATACAGGGGCCACAAAGACAAGGCGAAGTGCCACGCCGGCCATCTCCGCATCGGCGCTCCGCCCGACGGCCGCGTTGGCCGCGGCCTCGCAGACTGAAGGATCGCGCTGCTGCTGGTTTCGGCTTCCCGGTCTTGCGCATCATGGTTTCCACGCTTCGCAATCCCACCCTGACCGAAGCCAGATTCCGGAGGAATTCATGACCTACGATCGTGCGGCAGTTCGGACAGTTATCGAAACGGCGCGCTCCCAGCGACGCACCGCGCTTACGCCGGCCGAGTGCCGCGCGTTATGCGATGCCTGTGCGATCGCGCTGCCCAAATCCACGCTCGCGTCTTCGGCCGCCGAGGCCGGACGCGCCGGCGCCGCGCTCGGCTTTCCGGTCGTGATGAAGGTGGTTTCGCCCGACATCCTGCACAAGACCGAGGCGGGTGGGGTGGTGCTCGGCGTGCGTAGCGCGGCCGAGGCTGAGCAGGCCTGGGAGCGTATCGTCGCCTCGGCGCGCGCGTACAAGCCCGCCGCGACGATCGCGGGAGTCGAAATCCAGCAGATGCTCTCCGGCGGGCAGGAGGTGATCGTCGGCGCGGCGACCGACCCGAGCTTCGGCAAGGTGGTCGGCTTCGGGATGGGCGGGGTGCTGGTCGAAGTGCTCAAGGACGTGACCTTTCGTCTCGCGCCGGTGACGCGCGAGGACGCGCTCTCGATGCTTGACGGGATCGCGGCGGCCGAAGTGCTCAAGGGAGTGCGCGGCGCGCCGGCGGTGGACAAGCAGGCGCTCGCCGCGCTCATCGTAAAGGTCTCCGCGCTCGCCGCCGACTTTCCCGAGATCGCCGAAGTCGATCTCAACCCGGTGCTGGCGCGGCCCGACGGCGCGGTCGCGCTCGACGTGCGCGTGCTGCTCGACTTCGCGCCGCCCACAGAGCGTTTCCGCCCCTCGCGCGAGGAAATCCTGCGCGCGATGAACCGAATCATGCGGCCGGCCGCGGTCGCGGTGATCGGCGCTTCCGCCGAGGACGGCAAGATCGGCAACTCGGTGATGAAGAACCTCATCAACGGCGGCTACGCCGGCGCGATTTATCCGATCCATCCCAAGCTGCCGGAAGTGCTGGGGCGCAAGGCCTATCGCAGCGTCAAGGAGGTCCCGGGCGAGATCGACGTCGCAGTCTTTGCGATTCCGGCGCCAGCCGTCGCAGGGGCGCTGCGCGAGTGCGGCGAGAAGAAAATCCCCGGCGCGGTGCTGATCCCGTCGGGCTTCGCCGAAACCGGCAACGCCGGCTTGCAGGAGGAGATCGTCAAGGTCGGGCGCGAGTACAACGTGCGCCTGATGGGCCCTAACATTTACGGCTTCTACTATCTGCCGCAGAAACTGTGCGCGACCTTCTGCACGCCCTACGACGTGCTCGGCAAGGCGGCGCTCTCCTCGCAGAGCGGCGGCGTGGGGATGGCGATCGTCGGCTTTTCGCGCTCGACCCGGATGGGCGTCTCGGCCATCGTCGGCCTGGGCAACAAGTCCGACCTCGACGAGGACGACCTGTTGACGTTTTTCGAGGAGGACGACAACACGCAGGTCGTCGCGATGCATGTCGAGGACCTTAAGGACGGGCGCGCCTTCGCCGAGGTCGCGCGGCGCGTCTCGCGCAAGAAGCCGGTGATCGTGCTCAAGGCCGGACGCACCGCCGCCGGCGCGCGCGCGGCGCGCTCACACACCGCGGCGCTCGCCGGCAACGACCGTATCTACGAGGACGTCCTGCGCCAGTCGGGCGTGGTGCGCGCGCGCGCGCTCAATGACATGCTGGAATTCGCGCGATGCCTGCCGATCATGCCCGCGCCCAAGGGCGAGAACGTGCTTATCATCACCGGCGCCGGCGGCTCGGGCGTGCTGCTCTCCGACGCCTGCGTCGATTACGGCCTTCGCCTGATGGAGATGCCGCCCGATCTCGACCAGGCCTTCCGCAAGTTCATCCCACCCTTCGGCGCCGCCGGCAACCCGGTGGACATCACCGGCGGCGAGCCCCCGACGACCTACCGCAACACGATCCGGCTGGGGCTCGAGGACTCGCGCATCCACGCGCTCATCCTCGGCTACTGGCACACGATAATCACGCCGCCGCTGGTCTTCGCCAAGCTCGTGACCGAAGTGGTTGAGGAGATGCGCGGACGAGGCATCGACAAGCCGATCGTGGCCTCGCTGGTGGGCGACGTCGAGGTCGAGGAGGCCTGCCGCATCCTGTTCGAGCACAACATCCCGGCCTTTCCCTACACGACCGAGAAGCCGGTGATGGTGCTGGGCGCGAAGTACCAATGGGCCCGCGCGGCCGGCTTGCTGGGGCGATGATTTCTCCCCCATGCGCGCTGCTGCGGCTCGTTTGTCCTTCCGCCGCCCGTGGACGGCGCGGCGAGGACTCCCGAATTGCTGCTTCAGAAGGCCGGCGTTCCCACCCGCACCGGGCAGACGGCGCGCAGGGAGGCCCGCCGCGGTGGTCACGGAGGCGGGATAGCTATTCCTTTTTCTCGAACTTGAGCGAGGCCGAGTTCATGCAGTAGCGCAATCCGGTCGGCGCCGGGCCGTCGTCGAAGACGTGGCCCAAGTGCGCGCCGCAGCGCGAGCACATCACCTCGGTACGGACCATCCCATAGCTCGTATCGATCGCGGTCTCGACGTTCTTCTCGTCCCTGGGCGCGTAGAAGCTCGGCCATCCGCATCCCGAGTCGTACTTGGTTTCCGACTTGAACAGCTCATTGCCGCAACATACGCAGAGATACACGCCCTTATCGTGAAAGTCCCAGTACTTGCCGGTGAACGCGCGCTCGGTGCCCTTGCGGCGTGTGACCTCGTACTGCTCGGGCGTCAGCAGCTTGCGCCATTCCTCGTCGCTCTTGACGATCTTCTCAGCCATCGTTCGGTCTCCTTGAGGATTCGGCCCGATCGGCTCTCGATCCTAGCGCGACCGGCCGCCGCCGCCCAACTGGATGCGCGCGTTGACGGCAGGCGTGCGGATTTGCCCGTCCCGCGGCGCTTTGCTAGATCGCGAAATTGCGCCGGTCGCCGGCCCCAACAAGCGCCTGTGGGTGAGCTACGGCCATGAGCAACAAAGGCTTCTCGCATATCGGCCTTTCCACGCTCGATCTCGACAAAACCCGCGAGTTCTACGAGGGCGTGCTCGGCTTTCGCGCCGCCCGCTGCGACATCATCCCGGTCAAGGAGGGCGGGCGCATCCGCCACATCTTTTTCGACACCGGGCGCGACCAGTACATCGCCTTCATGGAGGCGCGCGGCGTGCCTGGCGTGCCCGAGGAGTACGACGCCTCGATCAACCGCGGGCTTGGCACCCCCGACGCGTTTCATCACTTCGCCTTCGAGTGCGGCAGCGAGGCAGCGCTGGGGGCCAGGCGCGACGAGCTGCGCGCCAAGGGCGTGGACGTGACCGACATCGTCGATCACGACTGGGCCAAGTCGATCTACTTCAAGGACCCCAACGGCATCCTGCTCGAGTTTTGCTGCCAGACGCGCGAACTGGGCGAGGCCGACGCGCGGATGCAGGAGCGGTTCGAAGTCTCGACCCAGAGCCCACTGCTGCGCAATCGCGTGCAGTAAGCTGGTGCGGCCGCGCGACGCCGTCCGCGCCGGATTGCCCGCCGCGCCCTTAAGCTGTAAATCACTCGCCGTGCCCGGCCGACGCCCGAGCGCGCCGGCCGCGAGAGGAGACGAGCGTGGCGAGCAAGCTTGAAGCTCAGAAGACCGTTCTGAAGGGAAAATTCGACAATCCGATGATGCGCCGGGTGCGCTACGGCCCGGGCGCAATCGACAGCCTCGCCGCCGACGTCGCCGAGTTCGGCGGCACCCGCGTGATGCTGGTGGCGGGGAGCCACCTGGCGCGCGAAACCGGGCTGGTGCGCAAGGTCGAGCAGCTGCTGGGTCCGCGGCACGTCGCGACCTTCGTCGGCGTCGCCCAGCATGGCCCGCGCCGCGCCGTTCTCGACGGGGCGGCGATGGCGCGCGAGCGGCGCGCCGACTTCCTTATCAGCTTCGGCGGCGGCAGCCCGGTTGACGCGGTCAAGCTGATGGCGATGTGCCTGGCGGAAGACGTGCGCACGCTCGAGGACCTCGAGCGCTACGTCGTCCAGTTCGAGTATCCAGACAAGCTTTACATCCCGCCGATGAACCCGCGCAGCGTGCCGCATATCGCGATCTCGACCACGCTCTCGGCGGGCGAGTTCTCCAACTTTGCCGGCGCGCTCAACGAGGAGAAGCGGGTCAAGGAGCTGTACGTCGGCGCCAAGCTCCAGGCGCGCGAGGTGATAATCGATCCCGAGCTCACCGTGGACACGCCGGCGTGGCTGTGGGGAGCCTCGGGCGCGCGCGCGATCGACCATTGCGTCGAGACGATCCTGTCGGCAACCTGCATGCCCTTTACCGACGCCACCGCGGCCGAAGCGCTCGGCCTGCTGATGGCGAACCTGGCGCTTTCCGCGCGCGAGCCGCGCAACCTCGCCGCACGCGGCGCCTGCCAGGTCGGCGCCTGGCTCTCGCTCTACGCGCTCGACAATGTAACCCTCGGCCTCAGCCACGGCATCGGCCATCAGATCGGCGGCGCCTACAACGTGACTCACGGCGTTACCTCGGCGATCATGCTGCCGTGGGTGATGGAGTTCAATCTGCCGGCGACGCTGGGGCGTCAGAAGCGGCTGGCGCGCGCGATGGGAATCGACATCGGCACGATCAGCGACGAGGAGGCCGGGCGCGCCGCGATCGCCGAGGTCAGGCGGCTCTTTCGCGAGCTCGCGCTGCCGATGCGCCTGCGCGAGGTCGGCGTGCCGCGCGACGGCTTCAGACACCTGGTGGAGAACACGATGGTCGATATGGTGGTGGTGTCCAACCCGCGCCCGGTCACCGAAGCCGACGTGTACGAGCTGCTGGAAAAAGCGTACTAGCGGCCGGCTGCGTCTCTAATGCAGCGCGCCCGCGCGCGGAGCCAGCGCTTTGTCGAGGCGCTCGGCCCGCCGGCGCACGAGGTCGGCCAAGGTGTAGCGGTCGAGCGTGGCGAGGAACGCGTCGCACGCCTCTTCGATCACGTCGGCCAGCCCGCAGATGCTCGCGATCAGGCAGCGGTTGCGCGCGGCGTCGAAGCATTCGACCGGTCGCAGCGGGCCCTCCGTGTAGCGCACGACCTCGCCGATATTAATCTTCTCGGGCGCGCGCGCGAGCTCGATTCCGCCGCCCTTGCCGCGGTAGCTCTTCACGAAGCCGCCGCGCACCAGGTTATGCACGACCTTGACCAGGTGGTTGCGCGAGATCGCGTAGCGCTCGGCGATCTCCGGGATATTGGCGATTCGCCCGCGCTGGATCGCGAGATACATCAGGACGCGCAGCGAATAGTCGGTGTAGTAGGTGAGCTGCATTGCTCGTCTCCGTTCAGGATCCCACGAGCATAGTCTTTTTACTTCGTCATCCTGAGCGGCAGCGAACGCTCCCGGCTGCGCCGCATCTCCCGGCTCGCCCTCGAAGCGCGCCCTTGACCTGTGGCGCAAAAGATATATATTAAATATATCTTTAGGTGCGGCTCGGTCAAGCGCCCGCTTGGGCACCTCGGCCGCAGCCGGCGGAAGGAAGTGGGATGTGAACACGCTCACCGAGGCGATTCGAAAGCATCATTTGTCGCTGGCTAAGACGCTCAGGACCCATGCGCGCGCGGCCGGCGCCGGGCCGCAGAGCGAGGACGACTCGTTCGTGGCGTTTCTCAAGAGCGATCTGCTGCCGCATGCGCGCGGCGAAGAGCGTCATCTCTACGGCGTCGTCGATACGCTGGTGCGCGAGCACGGCCGGCCAACGGCGACGATGCTCATCGATCACGAATTCATCAAGGACTACACCGCCCGGATTGAGGCGGCAGCCAACCGGCTCAAGAGCGCGAACGAGGCCGAGCGGCCGAAGCTTGCGCGGGAGCAGCGCGAGCTCGCGCTGCGGCTGGAGGCGATCGTCGAGCTCCACCTGGCCAAGGAGGAGCGCGTCTATCTGCCGCTGATCGAGCAGCATCTCGACGAGCAGCGCCAACGCGCGCTCCTCAACGCGATCCACGAGGACGCGCATCACGGGGCGCAAACGCCGCCGCCCGACGGGCGCCCGCTCGACGTCCGCAACATCATTCCGCGCCAGCGCCATACCCTGATCTTCGATACCTACGCCGCGCTCAGGCCCGGCGAGGCCTTCGTGCTCATCAACGACCACGATCCGCGCCCGCTCTACTACCAGTTCGCGGCCGAGCACGCCGGCCAGTTCTCATGGGATTACCTTGAGCAGGGGCCGGAAGTGTGGCGGGTCCGTATCGGGCGCCCGAACTAGGCGCCGCCCCCGCCGCTTGACATCGCGGCCCACGCGATCCGAGGCTGATTATGATCAGGGAAGCCGACATCCTCCACGCCCTGCGCGCCGTCAACGATCCGGAAGTCGGGGTCAATGTCGTCGATCTCGGACTCGTTTACAGCACCGAGATCGACGGCGGCCGGGTGCGGGTGGTGATGACGATGACCACGCCTGCCTGTCCGATGCATTCCTACCTGACCGAGGAGGTGCGTGAGGCGATCCTGAGCCGGTTCGATGAGGTCGAGAGCGTTACGGTTCAACTGGTATGGGATCCGCCGTGGTCGCCGCAGATGATCTCGGAACGGGGCAGGCGTCAGCTCGGCTGGCTCTGAACCCGAATCGCCGGCGGAGGTCGCGGCGCGGATCCGGGACGGGCCGCCGCGCGGGCGGCTCTGAAAGGAGACGACGATGGCTGATTTCTACGTGAAGGACGCCCCGCGGCATCGTCAGAAGCTGCGCCATCTCAAGCCCGAGAGCGCCAAGGCGTTCGCCGCCTTCAGCGAGGAAGTGTTCAAGGAAGGCGCGCTGTCGAGCAAAGTCAAGAACCTGGTGGCGATTGCCGTCGCTCACGTCACCCAATGCCCGTGGTGCATCGACGGACACGTACGCGCGGCGAAGCGGCTCGGCGCAACCGACGAGGAAATCGCCGAGGTGATCTACGTTGCCGCCGAGATGCGCGCGGGCGCGGCGCTCAGCCACGCCGGAATCGCAATGGCGGCAAGCGAAGGCCAGACGCAGTAGCGGCGCATCGGTTGCCGCGGGCGGAGCGCCACTCGTTCAACCGAAGAGACGGCATCATTGAAACTGGGACGCCTGCCGCTGCTCGCGCTGTCGATACTGGCACTGCTCGCGGCGCTGTGGGCCGGGCTGCTCCGCCTCGGATGGGCGCTGCCCGCGCTCGAGCCGGGGCTCTTCGCGGCGCACGGACCGTTGATGGTATGCGGATTTCTCGGCACGCTCATAAGCCTCGAGCGCGCGGTCGCGCTGGGCTCGCGATGGTGCTACGCGGCGCCGGCGCTGAGCGCGGCCGGCGCGCTCGGCTTGATAGTCGGCGCGCCCGATCCCACCGCTCCGGTGCTCATCACACTGGGCAGTCTCGCACTGGTCGCGAATTTCGCGGCGATAATCCGCCGCCAGGCCGCGCTGTTCACGATCACGATGGCGCTCGGCGCGGCGGCGTGGTTCGCCGGCAATTGCCTGTGGCTCGCCGGCGTGCCGGTTCTCCGGATGTTCCCCTGGTGGGTCGGGTTCCTCGTCCTGACGATCGTCGGCGAGCGGCTCGAGTTGAGCCGCCTCACCGGCCTCGGCGAACGGAACCGGGCGCCGTTTCTTTTCGGCGCGGCGGTGTTCGTCACCGGTCTCGTGGTAGGCTTGCGCGCGCCCGCGGCCGGGATGCGGCTCGCCGGAGCGGGGTTGCTGGCGATGGCGCTGTGGCTTGGGCGCTACGACCTCGCGCGGCGCACGGTCCGACAGACCGGCCTCACGCGCTTTATCGCGGCCAATCTGCTTGCGGGCTACGTCTGGCTCGGCGCCGGCGGACTGGCATGGCTGTCCTTTGGCGGCGACCTGACCGCGTTCCATTACGACGTCATCCTGCACACGGTCTTTCTCGGCTTCGTTTTTTCGATGATCTTCGCGCACGCGCCGATAATCTTTCCTGCCGTCACGCTGCGGCCGCTACCGTACCGCGCGGCGTTCTACCTACACTCCGCGCTGCTTCATGTCTCGCTGGGGTTGCGGCTTGGCGGCGATCTGACGGGCTCCTATCCCGCCTATCGGTGGGGTGGGCTGCTGAACGCGATCACGCTGCTGGTCTTCGTCGGCAACAGCGCGCGCGCGATCGCTTCCGGGAGGCGGCAGCCGGCTGCCGGTGCACCGCCTCTGCGGCCTGCGCATGAAGCAAGCGGATGAATTCAACTGCGGCACAATCACGAACGGAGGTTGGCTCCGTTCGATAAGGAGAGTGAGAAATGTCAGCAGCAATTTCTTCGATCGAAAAAGCAACGAACGGCGCCGCCGCAAATGCGGCGCTCGAGTTCCTCAAGCGGCCCAAGCAGTTGCTGATCGGCGGCAAATGGATGCCGGCAAAGTCCGGCAAGACCTTCGAAACGCTCAACCCCGCTACCGAGCAGGTGCTCGCGCAGGTCGCCGAGGGCGACAAGCCCGATGTTGACGCGGCGGTCGCGGCCGCGCGCAAGGCCTTCGAGGAGGGCAAGTGGCCCGCAATGGGGCCGCATCAGCGCGCCCGCTACCTGTTCCGGATCGCCGACCTGATCGAAGAGCACGCCGACGAGCTGGCGCTGCTCGAGTCGCTGGATAACGGCAAGCCGCTCGCACAGGCGCGCGCGGTGGACATTCCCGGCTCGGCGGCGACCTTCCGCTACTACGCCGGATGGTGCACCAAGATCTACGGCGAAACCAATCCGTCCGACCCGAGCATGTTCAACTACACGCTGCGCGAGCCGGTCGGCGTGTGCGGCCAAATCATCCCGTGGAACTTCCCGCTCTCGATGGCGTCGTGGAAGATCGCGCCCGCGCTTGCCTGCGGCAACACGGTGATCCTCAAGCCCGCCGAGCAGACGCCGCTCACCGCGCTCCGTCTCGGCGAGTTGATCCTCGAGGCGGGCCTGCCCGAGGGCGTCGTGAACATCATCACCGGCTTCGGCCCCGGCGCGGGCAGTTCGCTCGCCGAGCATCCGGGCGTCGACAAGGTCGC
Source organism: Candidatus Binataceae bacterium (assembly GCA_035650475.1). Taxonomy (NCBI): domain Bacteria; phylum Candidatus Binatota; class Binatia (SeqCode); order Binatales (SeqCode); family Binataceae (SeqCode); species Binataceae bacterium (SeqCode). The sequence goes on along the minus strand of DASRHP010000016.1, from coordinate 9,533 downwards.
GTTTACCGGCTCGGGCGAGGTCGGGCGGCTGATCCTCAAGGCGGCCGCGGGCAATCTCAAGCGCGTCTCGCTCGAGCTTGGCGGCAAGTCGCCCAACATCATCTTCCCCGACGCCGATCTGAAGCAGGCGCTGCCGGCGGCGATGATGGGCGTGTTCTACAACTCGGGCCAGGTCTGCGCCGCCGGCACCCGCATCTTCGTCCAGCGCGAAGCCTACGACAACTTCGTGGACGAGCTGACCCGCTTCACTGGCGGGATGACCGTCGGCGATCCGCTCGACCCGAAGACCAGGATGGGCCCGGTCGTCTCGAAGGAACAGTTCGATCGCGTCAAGGGCTACATCGAGGTCGGCAAGCGCGAAGGTGCCAGGGTCACGGTTGGCGGGGAGGCGGGCGAGGGCAGGGGATATTTCATCAAGCCCACCGTCTTCGCCGACGTCAACAACGAGATGCGGATCGCGCGCGAGGAGATCTTCGGCCCGGTCGCCGCCGCGATACCGTTCAAGGACGAGGCCGACGCCGTCTTCCAGGGCAACGCTACAACCTACGGGCTCGCCGCCGCGGTCTGGACGCGCGACATAAGCCGCGCGCACAAGGTGGCGCGCGCGCTCAAGGCCGGCACCGTATGGGTCAACACGTACGGCACGGTCGATCCGATCTCGCCCTTCGGCGGCTACAAGCAATCGGGCTTCGGCCGCGAGCTCGGCAAGCATTCGCTCGAGCTCTACACCCAGATCAAGTCGGTGTACGTCAAGCTGTAGGCGCGCACGGCCACACTTCGGCGAGTATCGCTAGAGCCGTCATTCCCGCGGCGTGTCCCGCGCGCTCGGGGATGACGGCAAGGAATCGGCGCGATGCCCGAATTCCGTTGCCGGTTGAATCCGCTCGCGCCGTTTCGCCTCGACCTCACTGTCTGGGCGCTGCGGCGCAGACCGATAAACGCGATCGACCTGTGGGATGGCGAAAGCTGGAGCCGTCTCCTGAACGTGGGCCGCACGCCCGTGCGTATCGCGGTCCGTCAGACGCGCGCGACCGACGAGCCCGAGCTCGAACTCAGAGCGTTTAGCGCGCGCGCGCCTTCGCGCGCGCTCAAAGACCACGTGGTGCAGACGGTCCAGCGGATGCTCGGCCTGGGCGTCGACCTGTCGGGCTTCTATGCAATCGCGCGCGACGATCCGCATATCGGCGATCTGGTGAAGCGCTACCGCGGAGTAAAGCCGCCGCGCTTTGCAACCCTTTTCGAGACGGTGGCCAACGCAATCGCCTGCCAGCAGCTTACCGTGCTGGTCGGAATCACGCTGCTCAATCGCCTGGCGCGCCGATGGGGTGTCAGGCTCGGCACGCGCGAAAGCCCGCTCGGTTTTCCGCAACCGGGGGCGCTTCGCGGCGTACGTCCGGCGAGTCTTAAGGCTCTCGGCTTCAGCGGCCAGAAGGCACGCACGCTGCTCGCACTGGCGCGGCGATGCGCCGCGCGCGACGGCGGCTTTGAATCGATCGCGGAGTTCGACGATGATCGGGCAATGGCGAGGCTGCTGGCGTTGCATGGAATCGGCCGATGGAGCGCCGAGTACGCGCTGCTGCGCGGGCTCGGGCGGCTTAACGTCTTTCCCGCCGACGACGTCGCGGGGCGCAAGAATCTCGCCCGCTGGCTCGGACTGCGCAAGGATCCCGGCGCCGAGCGCGCGCGCCGGCTGCTTGGCCGATGGCGTCCGTACCAGGGACTTTTGTATTTTCATTTTCTGCTCGCCAACCTCGAAGCGCGAGCGATAGCAGGTTGCGCGGAGCAAAGCTGAATGATCGCCGAGAGGAGACGAATCCGGGTGGCGAGACTTCGACGCGCGTGCGGGCGAGTATGCTGACGCCGATGGGCCGTTCAAATTGCCGGCTTCCGAGTTCGCATCCGTAGCCCTCTACCTGACAGCGTTCGCGCTCCTGCTCGTCGCGAGCGTTCTCTTAAGCGGCGTTTCGGAGCGAACCGGCATCCCGCTGGTGCTGCTGTTCCTGACCGTCGGGGTGCTTGCGGGCAGACAGGGGCTCGGGCACATCGCGTTCACCAATTATCGGTTGGCCTTCGCCGCCGGCACAGCGGCCCTGGTGCTGATCCTTTTCGACGGCGGTCTCAACACGCCGCTGCCGCGGGTGCGCGAGGCGATGCGGCCTGCGGTGGTGCTTGCAACCGTGGGCGTGCTGATGACCACAGGGCTGGTTGCCGCCTGCGCGCGGCTGTTCGGCTTCTCGTGGACGCAGGCCTTTCTGGAAGGCGCGATCGTGTCGTCCACCGACGCGGCGATGGTCTTTTCAGTCCTGCGTGGCAGCGGTCTTCAGCTTAAGAAACGTGTCGCCACCGTGCTCGAACTCGAGTCCGGGCTGAACGACCCGATGGCGGTTGCACTCACGGTCGCGTTCACCCAGAGCCTGATTCAACAGCGCGGCGTCACGCTCTACGTGCTCGCGGCGATCCCGGTCTCGTTGCTTATCGGAGCGCTGTTCGGGATCGCCATCGGGTATGGAGGGCGGCTGCTGCTGCAGAGCATCGCGCCGCCCGTCGGCGGGCTGTTTCCGGTGCTAACGCTGGCGTTGGCGCTTCTGGCCTACGGCCTGCCAACCCTGATTGGCGGCAGCGGCTTCCTGTCGGTCTATGTGGCCGCCGTGGTGCTCGGCAACGGGCCGATACCGTACCGCGCCGGAATCGCGCGCGTCCATGACTCCGTGGCCTGGTTCTGCCAAATCTCGATGTTTCTGTTGCTTGGGCTTTTGGCGCTCCCCTCGCAGCTTTTGCCGGCCGCTCCCGCGGGAGTTGGGATCGCGCTCTTCCTTGCGCTCGTCGCGCGACCGCTGAGCGTGCTTCTGTGTCTGTTCCCGTTCCGCTACGCGATGACGGAAATCGCGTACGTCGGATGGGTGGGGCTGCGCGGCGCGGTGCCGATCGTGCTTGCGATTTACCCGGCGCTCGAGCGCGCGCCCGGCGCCGCCGCGGTGTTCAACCTGGTCTTCTTCGTCGTGGTCGTAAACGCTTTGGTTCCCGGGGCTACCGTGCGATGGGTCACGAGGCGGCTGGGGCTGCGCTCGGAGGCGCCGCTGCCGCCGTCGGCGGTGATGGAGATAACCTCGACCCGGCTGCTCGGCGGCGGCGAAGTCCGGTCGTTTCCGATAAGCGCGTCGAGCGCGGCCTGCGGCGCGCAGATCTCGGAGCTGCCATTCCCGTCGGATTCCGCCGTAATCCTTGTCCTTCGCGGCCACGAGCTGATCGCGCCGCGCGGCTCGACCAGGCTACTGGCCGGCGATCACGTCTATCTGCTGGTGCGGCCCGAGGACGAATCGCTGCTCTATCTGATTTTCGGGCGGCCTGAGTCCGAGTGACGGGCGCCTGCGGCGCATCTTGAAGCCGGCGTCCCCCAGGTGATCGTCGCCAGCGTCGGTGTGGAGCCGCTCACACTGTGGAAACTCCTAACAGCAGCCCAATTGCCAGGCTTGACCTGCGCGTGTAAGTTCTGGCACCGAGCGGGCGGGCCGCCACCGCCGAAGAGGAGGGTGCCCGCGACGATTTTTCCCGGCGCTGGGGGCCGCTTCGGCTTCCGGCTTAGCCCGCCCGCCAACCTTTGTAGGCTCGCTCATTATACGAGTCAACATTTTCATCTTTGCACCTTACATTTCGTCAAATTTAACCTATAACCGGCAGTATGGAGGCGATGGCGCCGCCCGCCTAGTCAAATTGCTCAATCCGCCGCGGCGTCGACCGCCGCAGCCCGCCTCTCGCCAACCAGCAGCCCCGTGAGCACTATCGCAAGCCACGCTGAACCGAGCGCCCAGCCGGCGAGTACGTCGGTGGGCCAGTGAACACCCAGGTACACGCGTGAGACGCCGACGAGGAACGGGATAAGCAACCCGATCGTCAGCCATCCGAGCTTCGCTCGCCGACGCGTCCCAGTCTTTGCGAACAGCGTTGCCAGAAGCCCGTAAACGGCGGTTGATTCGGTGGCGTGGCCGGAAGGGAATGCGAATCCGGAGGCGGACACCGCCATCCATGCGGCGGCCGGACGCGGCCGCGCGACCGCATGCTTGGCCGCCGTGTTAAGGAGCATCGCGCCGAACAGGGTCACCGCCAGCAGCAGCAGCCAGCGCCACGACCCGGTCCGAAAGCGCAGCGCGATCCCGCACGCGCCGGTCAACACGACCAGGAACGGCTCGCTCCCAAGGCCGGTGACGTATCGCATGCACGTGGTGCTCCACTTAAGCCTGTGCGCGGCGATATAGCTGATGGTCGGCAGATCGAGCAGCGCCGGTCCTATTCCGACGAGCACGCTGCGGAGCAGGCCCGCGAAGAGCAGCGTGCTGGCGGCGAGCGCCACCAACCGCAGGGCCAACGAAAGTTCAAAACCAGGCTCGGGTCGTCGCATCCGCACAGGGAACAGCGTCGAGTAGCGCATTTTCGGAAGAATAGCTGGGCTGCACCCCAATGCCCGTCAGTTCATAAGTAGAGTCGGTTGTTATTTTCCCCCGCAGGGGGCGGAATCAGTTTCTCCGTTTTGAGCTGCGCGAACTCAGCCGGCGTCAGTGCGCCGAAGTTCGAATGTGGGCGGCGATAGTTGTAATCGTGCCGCGTCGGGCTAGCGGGGGGCAGACCAATCGCGCTTGAGGCGCCGGCGCTGCTTCCGGCGTCCGGCGGGGCACCTCACAACCTTTAATCAAGCAAACGCAAGCGGATTGCCTGAAGCTGAAGCGCCGTCGGCATGATTTATCTTCCGGCAGCCGAAGGTGAGGCGTTGGCGTCCTTGGCCGTAAGCATCGCGCAGATCTTCTGCGCAATCAGTTCGCCGGCCACGCGCTGCCCCTCGGCATTCCAGTGGCCGACGCCCATCCGGGTGTTCTTGAAGCCGCACAGGAAGGCGTGATGGGCGTCGGCGTAGGCCTGCATCGGCGGCGCCAGGTTGAGCACCTCGAAGCCCTCGCGCTCGCCGAGCGCCTTGATCCGCTCGTCGGGATAGAAAATGTCGGTCGCGCCGTAAAGCTTCATGTAGGAGGCGCGCACGTTGGGGTCGGGATAGATCTGTGGCGGGTTGGCGAGCGTCACGACCAGCAGGGGCACGTGATGGGTCGCGCATTCGCGCGCGATCATCGTAATGATGCCCTCGGTGACCCGCCACGCATCCCTCATCGCGGCGTCGGCCGGCGGCCGGTAGATGTCGTCCTCCAAGCCGCGTTCGTGATGGATCGTCGCCGCCTGGGCGCTCGCCGGTTTGCCGCCGCCCGCCGGTTGTGCGGCCGCCGAAACATGCGCGGCGGCCGATTTGCGCCGCTCCGCCTCCCAGTCGCGGATGCGCGAGCGCAGGTCGCTTTTCGCGTCGCCCAGCAGGTTGAGCACCTGCGAGTGGCGCGACTCGAAGCGCATCATGCATGACAGGTAAAACCATCGCGAGCGCTCGAACGGACCGCCCAGCACCAACTCGTCGCCTTGATAGACGTAGAACGGGCGACACTTGTCGCCTTCGAGCACGACCGAATTGTTGCGCAGGTCGTTGCCCGAAAAGAAGGCGAGCACCACCATGTCGGGCGAGTATCGCCAGGCATGGCGGCGCAGTGTGAGCAGCTCCTGCGCCGTGCCGTAGGCATCGACGCCGAAATCCATCACCTGCACCTTCCGCCCGCCAAGCGCCGCGCATCCGCCGAGCCTGCGCTCGGCGACCGCGCAGAACGTATGGTCGTAGTTGACGTGGGGCGCCTCGGTGAACGAGTCGCCGACCACTGCGATTCGCAACATGCCAGGCGGCTTAGTGAGCGCCCATTCCGGGCCGCGAAAGCCCGCGCGGTTGACGCTGACGAAGCCCCTGCCCTCCTCGGTCTGCCATCCGGCGGCGCCCGGCTTAAGCCCCCATCCGCGACGCGGCGCCCAGGTGTAGAGGCTGACCTTGGCAAGGCCGGTCACGCGCACCGCGACCTCGGCAATCAAAAACGCCGCCATCACCCCCGCGGCAACGAGCGCGAGGTTGGCAACGAGCCGTCTGCCCGCGCCCACCGGCCTAGAACAGCGTGTAGATGAAGGGTGCGACGGTAGAGAATTCGGCCAGCGCGACCAGCGCGCTTATCAAAAGCAGGGTTGCGATCAGCGGGACGAGCCAGAATTTCTTGCGCTCGCTCGCAAAGCCCCACAGGTCTCTCAGCAAGTCCAACATCGGTCGCCACTCTCCATTAGGGACGGCCCGGCCGGGCGGCCGACCTGACCCTCGACTTCCTTCCCCCAAGGGAAGGGGCGCAGCCTGTCTTGTTTCGCGGTTGCGGTTCTGAGCCGGATTCCATCACTGTGCGCATCGATACGCCGTGGGATCAGAACGGCCGCTCCATCCCCCGCGGCGGCAACGGCCGGCTCGGCACGCGGTAGGTCTCGCGCTTGGGCTCGAAACCGCGCTTCATCCGGTCGCGACCGAACAGCCACAGCACGAAGCCCAGCGGCGTCACGCCGACCAGGTAAATCACCGTCAGGATGACGCGCGTGTTGAACCATCCCAACGCGTGCCCCAGCCGCGTCCACCATCGATGCGGCCAGGCGAGACTGCGCGGCCATGCCAGCGCCGCCAGCCACAGCATGGCCGCAATCAGCCACGGCCAGTACTGGGCCGAATGATGGCGCAGCAGAGGGACGAGCCCGAAGATCGCGGCGAACAGCGCGCCCAGGAGCAGCCCAAAGTTGCGCAACTCGGCCTTGGGCAGTTGCTGTTGGCGCGCCGCCAGCTCCATCGCTATTCGCTAGTCGAGCTCGAACTCGCGCTGCCAGCTGTCGTCGTGCGGACGCTCGGGCTGGTCAACCTTGGCAAGCACGAAGTTCTCGATCACCAGAAAATCCATCTCGGTGCGCATGAAACACCGATACGCATCCTGCGGTGTACACACAATCGGCTCGCCGCGCACGTTGAACGAGGTGTTGACCAGCACCGCGCATCCGGTGCGCGCGGCGAAGCGCTCGAGCAGACGATGGAAGCGCGGATTGGTCCGACGATCGACGGTCTGGATCCGCGCCGAGTAGTCGATATGGGTCACGGCGGGGATCGCCGAGCGCGCAAGGTTGAGTTTCTCGATGCCGAACAGCCGCTCCTCCTCCGGCGTCAGCGGCTTGCGCAGTTCCTCGCGCACCGGCGCGACCAGCGCCATGTAGGGGCTCGGACGATCGAGCTCGAAATACTCCGCGAGGCGCTCGACCAGCACCGCGGGGGCAAAGGGCCGGAACGACTCGCGGTACTTTATCTTGAGGTTCATCACCGACTGCATCCTCGGATTGCGCGGGTCGCCGAGGATCGAGCGATTGCCGAGCGCCCGCGGCCCAAACTCCATCCGCCCCTGGAACCAGCCGACCACCGCGCCTTCGGCGAGCAGCGCCGCCGTCATCTCGATCATCTCGTCGTCGTTCATGCGCAGGTAGCGGGCGCCCGCGCGCTCGAGGCTTTCCTTGATCTCGGCCTCGCTGAAGCTCGGGCCGAGGTAGCCGCCGCGCATCCGGTCGTCGCCGTCGATAATCCGCGGCTGGTCGGCATAGAGGTGCCAGGCGGCGAGCGCGGCGCCAACCGCGCCGCCGGCGTCGCCCGCGGCGGGCTGGACCCAGATGTCGCGAAAGGTGCCCTCGCGCAGCATCCGCCCGTTGGCCACGCAGTTGAGCGCGACGCCGCCGGCCAGGCACAGGTACTCGGCGTCGAGCTCGCGGCGCGCTGTGCGCGCCAGGCGCGAGACCACGTCCTCGGTGACCTTCTGAATCGACGCCGCGAGGTCCATCTCGCGCTGCGTCAGCGGCGATTCCGGCTTGCGCGGCGGCCCGCCGAAGAGCGCGTCGAAGCGCTCGTTGGTCATGGTCAGGCCGGTGACGTAATCGAAGTACTGGGTGTTGAGGCGGAAGGTGCCGTCGGGCTTGACGTCAAGCAGATGGTCGAAGATCGCCTTGGCGTAGCGCGGCTCGCCGTACGGCGCCAGCCCCATCACCTTATATTCGCCCGAGTTGACCTTGAAACCCGTGTAATAGGTGAAGGCCGAATAGAGCAGGCCGAGCGAATGCGGAAAGTCGATCTGCCAGTGCGGGGTCAGGCGGTTGCCCTCGCCCAGCCAGAGCGAGGTCGTGGCCCACTCGCCGACCCCGTCCAGGCACATCACCGCGGCGCGCCAGAAGGGGCTCGCGAAGAAAGCCGAGGCGGCGTGGGCCTGATGATGCTCGGTGAAGAGCAGCGGCGGCAGCTCCTTGAGCCGGCCGCCGTCGAGGCCGGCGAGTTCGCGCCTGAGCACCGTGCGCAGGTTGAGCTTTTCCTTCAGCCAAACCGGCATCGCGGTCAGGAACGAGCGCAGCCCGCGCGGCGCATAGCCGAGATAGGTTTCGAGCATGCGCTCGAACTTCACCCACGGCTTGTCGTAAAAGACGATCGCGTCGAGGTCGTTCAGCTGGAGTCCAGCCTCGGCCAGGCACCAGGCGGCGGCCCGATGGGGGAAGCGGGCGTCGTGCTTCTTGCGCGAAAAGCGCTCCTCCTGGGCGGCGGCGACCAGTTCGCCGTCGCATACCAGCGCGGCTGCGCTGTCGTGATAATAGGCGGAAATCCCGAGGACTCTCTTCACCGTCGCGCCATGTCCGCGGCGTCGCGCCGCGTCGAGAGCCGCGCGCCATGCCCGGACGCCACACCCTCGGCGATAAGGCTACACGAACTCGCGCCGGCGCCAAATAACCGCTGCCGCGCTGCGAATATTGGCGCACGGCGCCCCGAAACACTCCGCCGCGATGACTGGGGATTGCCCGCGACCGCCTGCGGCCTTAGATTAAGAGGAGCGTAACGGTCCAATCGCGAGCCGCGAGGGCTCGCCCACGATGGGGGCGAACCGGGTTCGACGGAGACAATAAGGCCGTGGTCGCACGCCGGGGTGCTGTTGGCCCGTAAAACAAACAGCCTGCGAAATTTACCCGCAGACAATAACGGTTACGCTCTGGCGGCCTAAGGGCCGCTAGCGTCCCGCCGCTGCTCGCCCATGGCAGCGGGCCGGGGCGTCATTTAGTGGGCTAGGGCCGCGTCGTTGGCCGCTTGGAGGCAGGCCCGAAAGCTCAAGCGGCTGGCCGCAGCGCAGCCCGTCCGCGGGCGGCGTCGGGGCGAGATCAAATCGCGGACTACGCGTGTAGTGGCCACCGCTCGACGGTCTTCGGACGGGGGTTCAATTCCCCCCGCCTCCACCAATATTCTCTTGGAAATTGGGGCTTTTTTCCGAATACCCCCTTGGGGGGTCCGGTCAGGGGTCCGGTTTTTCCCCCAGCCGCCCCTTCCCACAGCCGATCCGGGCGGGCCGCGATCAGCGGTCCTAGGAAGTCCTTCCGGATGTATCTGCCGTAGCTCTGCTCAATCATCCGCACCAAAGTGCCGCAGTACTCCGCGAGCCCCTTTGGCCTGCCCCCCATTTTCCCGCCATTCATAAGTAGAGTCGGTCGGTTGTTTCGCCCTCCTGGGGCGTTTGTACTTCCCGTTCTTTTAGCGCTGCGAACTCGGCCGGCGTCAAGGCGCCGAGGCTCGAGTGCGGGCGGCG
>DASRHP010000015.1 GCA_035650475.1 Candidatus Binataceae bacterium | reverse complement strand
AGCCCGCGGATGATCTGCATGATTTCGGCCGAGTTTCTCGAGTCGAGGTTTCCGGTCGGCTCGTCGGCCAGCAGTATCGCCGGATCATTGATCATGGCGCGTGCGATCGCCACGCGCTGCTGCTCGCCGCCCGAAAGCTGGTTGGGGCGATTCTGGCCGCGGCCCTTGAGCCCGACCAGGTCCAGAAGATGCGCGGCGCGCTCCTCGCCCGCATGGCTCCATTCAAGGTAGAAAAGCGGCAGTTCGACGTTTTCGAGCGCGGTCGCGCGCGGAAGCAGATTGAAGCTCTGAAAGATGAATCCGATGCGGCGGCTGCGAATCGACGCCAGTTCGACCTCACCCAACAAAGCGATATCGACGCCTTCGAGCAGGTAGCGCCCGCAGCTCGGGCGATCCAGGCATCCGATGATATTCATCAGAGTCGATTTGCCGGAGCCCGAAGCGCCCATGATCGCGACGAACTCTCCGTGTTCGACGCGCAGGTTGACGTCCCACAGCGCGCGTAACTCGACCTCGCCCATCTGGTAGGTCTTGCCAAGCCCGATGGTCTCGATCAGCGGTGTCATCGCATCGGCGTAGCACTGCGAAATCCATGCCGACGCCACCATATCGCCGCATGCGCTGAACCGCTCGAGACAGCTTGCGGCTATGCCGGGCGCCAGGCGGGGCTCCGCTGCGCCCCAACGGCGCGCGAATGCATCGTCAGGAATGTAAAGATTTACTTTAAATGATCCGCCGCGCGGCGCGCGAGTGAGGCAGCCCTAGCGTATGCCCATCACGATGCTGTTGATATCGCTTTTGGTCAGACGCACCGCGCGCGGCGCTTTGCCCGCCATCTCGCGCGCCAGTTTGAGCGCTTCGGCCATCAGCTCGTCGCGCGGGACCACGCGGTTGACCAGACCCATCGTATACAGCTCGGGCGCCTTGTAATGGCGGCATCCGATCGCGATCTCCTTTGCCCGCCACGGCCCGACGCGCGCCGCCAACACCTTGACCGGAAAGCCGCTGAATGGCACCCCGAGGTCCACTTCCGGCACCCAGAACTCGGCGTCTTCGGCCGCCAGCACCAGGTCGCAACCCAGCGCGATCGCCCATCCGCCACCCACCGCGTAACCGTTGACCGCGCCGATGACGACCTGGTCGAGGTTGGACATCGCCTCGAAGCAGCGCCCGATAATCGACGGCAGACGGCGGCCGCGCTCGCGAAAGATGCGCTGGCGCTCGGCCGGATCGGTCACGCCCTTGAGTGCCGAGACATCGGCGCCGGCCGAAAATGCGGGGCCCGCGCCGGTGATGACGATCGCGCGCACGTTGCGGTCGTCGCGAAAGTCGAGCAGGATGCGCTCCATCTCCAGCATCACTTCGACATTCATGCAGTTACGCCGCTCGGGGCGGTTGAAGCTAAGCGTCGCGATCGCGCCGTCCTTTTGAAGCAGGAAATTGCCAGGCATCTTGCGCGTCCTCCGATGGTGAGAAAGGGGCTCCTATGGTTTCGCGGGTGCCATGCCCTCCGGCCATCCCGGAACGTTGGCGTCGAGCGGAACCCGGGCGGTCTTGAGAAAGCACGCAATCATCCGATGCCGGCCTCTTTGCCGAGCCGGCGCGCCTCCTCGGGTGGCAGCAGCGCTAGCGTGGGTCGACCCCTCCTAAGCAATAGTATCCGCAACCTAGTCCAGGCGGGCGTTGCCTGCCAAACGGCTATTTGCGCCCCGACGGCAACACCAGGATCTGACCGTTCATCTCGGGTTGATGGATTGCGCAGCGGAAAACGAACAGCCCTTCGCGATGGAAGGTGAAGACGTAAGCGGTTTTCGAGAGCGGCGCGAGCCTGAGATGCATCAGGGCGCGCCCGTGCGGATCTTCGACCAGAAAATCATGCTCGTCGTCGGGCTGAAGGTTCCACAAGGTGATCCGGGTCGGTTCGTCGCGACGCACGGCGATGAAGGAAGGCGCGAAGGCATAGACTTCGCCGAAGTGCGCGACAGTCGGCTTGGGCCCGGTCTCTTTCACAGCCACCCCCTCGGTCAGGATCACCACCTTGGCCATCGCGTGGCCGCCCTTGGCCACCGACACGATCTTCGATGCCGCGGCGTCGGGCATGAAGCAGCACGCCGCGGTGCCCGGCGCATTTGGCATGCCTGCAACAGCAGAGACGGCGGTTGGTCCGGCAGCGCCTGTCTCTGTTGCACACAGCGCAAGCGTCAAAGCGGCCCCAAGGGCAAGCAGTCCGAATTGGATTCCGCCCGAGGAATGTTCAGCATTATGCACGGGCAACTCCGTGGTCTGAAGCGCGAAAGGCATGAAAGCTCGGCGCCGCAAGATCGCCTCGCGATCGCGAACCGGTTAGGATTCTAGGCGATGGCGCAGGACAGTTGCACGCAGCAGCGCCCGCGGGTCGTGCTGGTTACCGGCGGCGCGGGCTTTATCGGCTCACATCTGGTTGACGCACTTGTCGAGCGCGGCTACATCGTCCGCGTCCTGGACAACTTCTCCACCGGCCGGCGCGAAAACCTCAATCCGCGCGCCGTGCTCTTTGAAGCGGACATCCGCGACCGCGTCGCGATCCGCCCGTCCTTCGCCCAAGTCGATTGCGTCTTCCATGTCGCCGCGCTGCCCCGCGTGGGGTTGTCTATCGAACGCCCCGCCGAGACCCATCTGGTCAACGTGGACGGCACGCTCAACGTGCTGCTGGCCGCCCGCGAGGCGGGCGTGCGGCGGCTCATCTTCTCCAGCTCGTCGTCGGTGTACGGCGAGCAGGCGCGCCTACCGCTGGACGAGACAATGACGCCCAACCCGCTAAGCCCCTACGCACTCCAGAAGCTGGTGGGCGAGCAATACGTGCGCATGTTCCATCGGTTGTACGGGCTGGGCGCACTCTGCCTGCGCTACTTCAGCGTCTACGGCCCACGGATGGATCTCGAAGGCGCCTACGCGACCGTGATCGGCGCTTTCATCCGCGCGCGCCGCGATGGGCGGCCGCTTGCGATTCGCGGCGACGGCGGCCAGACCCGCGATTTTACCCACGTGCGCGACGTCATCCGCGCCAACCTGGCCGCGATGGAGTGCGCGCTCGACGATGGGCGGCCGCTCAATGTTGGTCGCGGCCGCGCGCTCAGCGTCAATCATGTCGCCGACCTTGTCGGCGGGCCGCGCGTCAGCGAACCGCCGCGCTCGGGCGAGCCCCGCGACACGCTCGCCGATCTTGCGCGCGTACGCGCGGCGCTCGGATGGAGTCCCGAGGTCGATACCGACGCCGGCGTGCGCGAGCTGCTGCGGCACCACGGACTGTAGGCTGCGACTGCACCCGGATTCGTAACGTTTTCAGGGAGACGTCGCTGGTTGGGGTGTCTGGCAGGCTGTTTAGTACGGCTTGCTCAGCAGGACGCCCGCCGCCGCCAGTGAGGCAATCCGATCGCTCGAATAGCCAAGGTGCTTCTTCAGGATCTCCTCGTTGTGCTCGCCGAGCAGCGGTGCCGGCAGGCTCGAATCGACGGGCAGCTCCGAGAAGCGAATCGGGAAACCGGGGACCTGGAAGTCGCCGAGCACGCGATCGTGCACGGTCGCGACCGCGCCGCGCTCGCGCAAGTGCGGATGCTTCATCACCTCTTCGAGCGGACGAATCGGCGCGACCGGGATCCGCGCCGCGCGCATCACCTCGAGCGACTTCTCATCATCGGGCATCGAGGCAAGCCATTGCTCGATCACCGCGACGACCTGGTCGCGATTGTTAAGCCGCGACGGGTTGTCGGCGAAGCGCGGATCGCGCGCCAGCTCCGGCCGGCCCATCGCCTGCTCGCAGAACTGCGCCCAATGGCGGTCCAGCCAGGCCATGATGATGAAGTACATCTGCTTGCCCTTGAAAATGCCGCACGGGCAGAGCCCTGGATAGTGCCGGCCCGAGCGCTCGACGCGGGACGCGCCGCGGCTTGCGGTGTAAAGCTCCAGGCCCATGTCGTGGTAGCCGAAATAGGAATCGAGCAGCGAGACGTCGATATACTGGCCCTGCCCGGTGCGTTCGCGATGGAGCAGCGCACACGCGATCGCACCCATCCCGTGCACGCCGGTACTGACGTCGCCGATCGCCATCAGCGGGATCACCGGCGGCCCGTCCTTCTCGCCGATGAGCGAGGTGATGCCGGCGTAGGCCTGGCCGATAAAGTCGAACCCAGGGTCGTTGGCGAGCGGGCCGGTCTGGCCAAATGTCGAGACCGAGCACATCACGACCCGCGGGTTGAGCTTGCGCACCTCCTCGTAGCCGAAGCCCAGGCGCGCGATCGCGCCGGGGGCGAAGTTCTCCACCAGCACGTCAACCTTGGCCGCCAGCTCGCGCAGGATCGCAGCGCCCTCGGGGCGCCGCGCGTCCACGCACAGGCTCTTTTTGCCGAGGTTGTGCTGGACGTAATAGGCGCTGCGGTTGTCGCGCACGTAGGGGATAAGGCGCGCGCGGTCGCCGTCGGGCGCGAGCTCGACCTTGATGATCTCGGCGCCCATCGCGGCCATCAGCCGCGTCACCGTCGGTCCCGCGACGAACTGGGTGAAGTCGAGGACTGTGTAACCGTCGAGCACGTGGCGGAACTGGCCTGCCATACGAAGAGCCCTCTCCCCGGCGCGCAGCGCCGCAGATTCGTAGGCTTGCTGTAGCAAGCGCCGCGCGCGCTTCGCAACCCCGCGCGCTGCGCAGAGCGAGGGGCAGCCGGCGACAGTCCGCTCAGGCCACCTGGCGGCGCCGCTGCGGCTCGTTCGCCGCAATGGCCGGCGGCGGCAGCACGCGGACCGGCAGAATCACCAGGCTCAGGCCGTGGAGCTGGAGCCAGTTCTGCAATTCCATCGCGGTATGGTTGTGCAGGAAACGGCTGATGAATCCCTCCAGCTCGGCCTCGAAGATAAGCTTGCCGGCGAAGAACACCGCGTGGGGGAACTCGCGCGCCACCT
>DASRHP010000014.1 GCA_035650475.1 Candidatus Binataceae bacterium | reverse complement strand
TGGCGATGGCGATGGCGATGGCGATGGCGATGGCGATGGCGATGGCGATGGCGATGGCGATGGCGATGGCGATGGCTTTCCCCTACCTCCACCTCCACCGCCCCCGCCTTTGGAGCCGGAGCCTTTGGCGTACGCCGCTTTTACCTGTGCGAGCAGGCGCGGATTGGCGAAGCGGCGCGGAACGAAGATCGGCGCGCGCGGCTGGCCGGTCCCTTGCTGCGCTTGGACACTGAGGTCGAGCCGGGTCACCGAGTAGAGCTGCGTCTGCGGCCCGACCGGCGCGCCTTGGGCCGACAGGAGGTAGAAGCCCATCGTGACCGCCACCAGGGCCGGTAACGCCTCGCGCACCTTAGGCTTCATTACTCGCCTCCTCGGCAACGTAAGCCTCTCTATTTATCAAACATATGTCAAGATGCGCCTTGAATGGTGAATTATCGCCAGAATGCGTGTATCGGCAGAATGTCGGCCGAGAATCAGGAAGCCCAGTCGAGGACCGCTACAGCGAGCTGAGAAACTCGCACAGCAGGCGGTTGACCTCGCTCGGGCGCTCCTGCTGGACCCAGTGGCCGGCGCCGGGAAGCAGCACCTTTTGATTGAGGTTGGGCACGTTGGCCTCGAGCGCGCGGTAGGCGTCGCCGTAGAACTCCACGACGGCGTCCTTCTCGCCGGCGACAAACAGGGTTGGCTGCATCAGACGCGCTCCGTCGAGGAAGCCGCTCTCTTCCCATAGACGGTCGATATTGCGGTACCAGTTGAGCGCACCGCGAAAGCCGGTGCGGGTGAACTCGCCGACGAAGAAATCGACATCGGCCTCGGTCAACCACGGGGGCAGCTTCTTCGGCATCACGACGGAGTCGAGGAAAGTCTCGCCAGGCCCGAACGCGTAGCGCCATCGGTCGCTGCCCTCCGCGTCGCCCGACAGCGAGTAGAGCGCCGCGAGCATGGTCGCGCGCACGTCGCGTTCGAGGTCGCGCTCGGCCTTGTCCTCCTCCTGAAAGTACTGCTGGTAGAAGACCTTGCTGCCGAAAATCGCTTTGATAAGCGCACTGGGGCGCATCGGGCCGCGCGGCAGGTACGGGACGCTGAGCAATCCGACCGCGCGAAAAAGGTCTGGACGCAACTGCGCCGCCAGCCATGCGACCGGCGCGCCCCAGTCATGGCCGACGATAACGGCCGTGCGCTCGCCCAGCGCGTTGACCAAGCCGACGACGTCGCCGACGATGCGGAAGATGCTGTATTCGGCTACCGCCTGCGGGCGATCAGTCTGGCCGTAACCGCGCTGGTCGGGCGCGACCACCCGAAAGCCGGCCTCGGCGAGCGCGGGAATCTGATGGCGCCAGGAATACCACGACTCCGGAAAGCCATGGCAGAGCACGACGAGCGGCCCCTGCCCGGCCTCTACGTAGTGCATCCGAATGCCATTGGTTTCGACGAAATGATGGCTGAACGCGTTCATGCGACGCCTCCCGGTTCCGAAAGTGTACGCCGCACGCCGCGCCCACGCGACGGATTTTCGCCTGCGCGTCCACGTCAGTTCGGCAACCAGGCGAGCGCGCGCACTTCGCCGAACTCGCGCCGCAGCTTCTGCCAGGAGTCGCCGCCGTCGCGGCTGGCGTAGAGATAGCCATGCAGGCTGTTGGCGACCACGACGTTGGAATCGGCGGGGTTGGTCGCGAACCAGTACATCGTCGAGTTCGGCTCGACCGGCAGCGCCGCCTTTTCCCAGGTGCGGCCGCCGTCGCGCGTGCGCCAGATCGCGCCGCGCTTGCCTGGGATGAAGTCGCCGTTGGCGACGAAGAAGACCTCGGGGTTGTCGGGCCTGAGCGCGAGCCCGCGGCAATACGAAATCGTGTCGCGCTCGGCGAAGCGAGGAAAGCCGTGGACGTTCCAGCTCTCGCCCTCGTCGGTGCTGCTCCAGATCCCGTCAGGCGTCGTTGCCAAGAGCTTCGCCGGTCGCCCGGCACTCACTGCGAGTCCGTGGACGTCCTGGTTGAGCGGCTTGTCGCCCAGCGCGCGGCATTGCATCCACGTATCGCCGCCGTCGCGGCTGTGATAGACGCCGTCGATTTCGACGCCGACCCATAGCGAGCGCGGGTCGCGCGGGTCGAACACGATATTGGTGACCTTGGGCGCGCCGGCGAGGCACTTCTCGGCGATCGTAATATTCAGCTTGTCCCATCGTTTGCCGCCGTCCACGGTGCGGAAGACCGCGGGCGGCTTGGTGCCGGCGACGATGACATCGGGGCTCGTCGGCGAGACCGCCACTGACCAAATCTGCATCCCGTCCATCGGCGAGTTCACCAGTTCGAAGCTGGCGCCGTTGTCGGTGCTGCGATAGAGCCCGGCCTCGGAGCCGGCATAGACCTGGTGCGGATTATGGGGCGAGAGCGCAAGCGCGCGGATCTGGATTTCACCTGGCTCGGCATGAAACGGCAGGTCCATCTTGCTGCGCCGCCAATGGTTGCCGCTGTCGGGACTGAACCATACCCCGGCGCCGACCGTGCCCACGCAGATTGTGAATTCCTGTGCCATGGCGCTGACCTCGCGAGGTGGTCATCGCGCGGCGCCGGCGTACCGCACGCCAGAACTCCGAGGATCGATCGTGGCCGGCGGCCCGCGATGGTTCTGGCATTCGTGTAGCGCGTTCGCGGCCCGGATACCAACCCAGCCGCGGCAGGCGAACCCGGGTCGCCTGCCGCGGCTGCTATGGCTGCGAAAGATCAGGCGCCCTGGTGTTCCTTGGCCTCCTTCTCGGTCTTGGCCTTCTCGAACTTCAGGTTCAACTCGGCGATTCCAGCCGCCACGTTGAGGCCGTTCTGGCCTTCGATCGAGATCGGCTGCAACGCGATCGATTTCTTGAATCCGCCGACCAGCACGTTGCCGCCCGCGCCGACGCCCAGCGCGACGCTCGCGGTCGCGCCGCCGTAATGGCCGGCCAGCGCGCCCTCGCCGAGGTCGGTGGTCGGCGCGACCACCGCCCACAACATCACCGCCGAGGAGAGATAGCCGATGTCGGCGCCGAACTTGGTAATCGAGCCGTTGTAGTATTCAGTATGAGTCTTGTCACGCGAATAGGTGCAATGGACCGTGCGCGAGGAGCCGAAGATCAGACCCCATCCGCTGGCCACGTGGCAGGTCAGGTAGCCGGCTCGAACGGTCGCTTTCTCCTGCGCATGTGCCGGTGCCACGCACAGCGCGGCCGCCACCATTACAACCGCAGCGCCCACCGTGCTACGAACCCGTGGTTTCATACGCATCCCACTCCTTTCGCTGATGCCGAAAACGCGCGGATGGCGCGCCGGCTTTATGGGCAGGACGACGGGGCGGTGGGAGATGGCCGCCCGCGGCTGACCTGCGCAACGCGACCCAGTGGGGAGAATCATAGCCGACGGGCGCGGTTGAACAAACCTGGCGCCGGATGCGGCCCTTGGCTTGGCGACGCGCGACTATGATAAGAGCGAAGCCGAACCGGATGCCGGATGCAGGCGCTGCTGCTAGATTGGAATGCGCGCGAGCGAATCGTGAAATTCGGAATCCTTCAGTTCTTCAGCTGGCCCGAGCGGCGCGTCGCCCTGCCCACCGTGTACCAGCGCGCTCTGCAGCGGATCGAAATCATGGATCGCGCCGGCTACGACGCGGTCTGGCTCACCGAGCATCATTTCAGCGACTACAGCGTATGTCCGTCGATTCCGGTGATGGGCGCGCACGTTGCCGCGCGCACCACGAAGCTTAGGATCGGCGCCGGCGTCACGCTTGCCGCCTTCTACCATCCACTGCGTTTGGCCGAGGAGATCGCGCTGCTCGACATCCTCTCCGGCGGGCGGGTTAACTGGGGCGCCGGCCGCGGCTTCGACGCGCGCGAGTTTCGCACCTTTGGCGTGCCGATGGAGGAGACCCAGGCGCGTTTTCGCGAGGCAGTCGACATCGTGCTCCGGGCGTGGAGTAGCGAGCGGCTGACCTACCGCGGCAGGTATTTCTCGTTCGACGACGTCGAGGTCCTGCCCAAGCCGCTCCAGCGGCCGCATCCGCCGATGTGGGTCGCGGCCGGCTCGGTCGACGCCGTGACGTGGGCGGCTGCGCACGGATACCCGGTGCTGACCGGTCCCCATTCGACCTTCACCGAGGCGGGCGAGCATTGGGAGGTCTACCGGCGCGAACTTGCGCGCCACGGCCATCCGGTTGGCGGGCGCGAACTTCCGCACGCGCGGCTGCTGGCGATCGCCGCGACCGACGCCGAGGCCGCGGCGGTCGCGCGCGAGGGCGCCAAGTGGCTGCTCAGAACCTATATCGACGCCAAACGCTTCGGCGACGTCGATCCCGTGCAGCGCTACGTTGATTCAGTGGTGGTCCACGGGACGCCCGAGCGCGTGATCGATCAGATCGCGCGCCTGCACGAGGAGATCGGCCTCGATTACCTGATCGGAGCGCCGCTCAGCCATGAGACCTTCCTGTCGTTCACCGACCGCGTGCTGCCGAAGTTTTTGTGATTTGATGGCGCAGCCATTCTTCGAGCCGGGTGACAGCAATGAGCGACGACAAGATTCCGCAGCAGCGCGACAACCAGACGCCCGCCAATCCACTCGACACCTATTTCCGCAACATCATCGTGCTCAACCAGGCGCTCACCGCCGACGGACAGCCGTTTCGCGACTCGCACGCGCAGCCACGCCTGGGCGCTGAGGGTGAACGGCGCGCCACGCTCTGGCTCGGATGCAACGTGCTGCGCACGCCCCATCTGGCCCAGCTCGCCGCCGCCGTTGTGCATCTGCTCAATCCCGAGCTTTCGATCCTCGGGGGACCCGCGCATTGCTGCGGCAGCCCGATGACCGAACGCGCCGATCGCGAGCGCGCGCTCGCCCGCACGGTCGGCCATTTCCAGGCCGAGGGCGCGCCGACGCTTATCAGCTGGTGTCCGTCGTGCCATACCAATCTGCGCAAGGGCTCGGATCCGGCGCAATGGGGCTTCGACGAGCTGCACGTCACCGAGTTCATCGCGCGCCGGCTCGACCGGCTCGAGCTAAGACCGCGGCTGTCGGCGCGCGTGATGCTGCACGGCCATACCGGCACGCCCGATCGCGACCGCGATATGGAGAACTGCCGCAAGCTGCTGGCCGCGATTCCCGGCCTCGAAATCGTTGCCGAACACAGCGACCCCGAGCTTGGGCTGCATTGCGTGCCGATCCTGCTCGCGCCGCAGATCGGGAGCGCCGGCTTCGAAAGCAGGATCGCGTGGATTCTGGCGAGCGCGCGCGCGGCCCGCGCCGACATGCTGGTGACGATCTATCACTCGTGCTACCGCGAGTTCGAAAAGCGCCTGCATGACAACTCGCCGATCATTGAAAACTACATCACGCTGCTCGCCCGCGCGCTCGACCTGCCGGTGCCAGCCAACGTTTATCGCGAGCTCGCCCACGGCGCCGGCGCGCGGATCACGGAGGAGCTGAGATGCGCCGCCGAGGAGCGCGGCGTGCGCCGCGACGAGCTGGAGCGCGCGCTTAAGGCCGAGTTCCCTTCGGCGGCGGCCAAGTCCTAGAATCGCGGCCAACCGGCACAGGAGGAGACGCAAATGGCGCAAGGCTTCAATCCCAGTGGTTTGAAGGCCCCCTTCGGCGCGTTCTCACATGCGGCGTGGGCGCCCGCCGGCCGCACGCTCCATATCTCGGGCCAGGTGGCGACTGACGACGAGGGCAGGGTGGTGGGCGAGGGCGACATGCGCGCGCAGACCGAGCAGACCCTGCGCAATATCGCAACCGTGCTGCGCGCCGCGGGCGCGACCTTCGACGACATTGTTGCGATCACGGTTTTCGTCACCGATATGAAGCAGCTCGGTGCGATCCACGAAGTTCGCCGCAGGTATTTCAAGCCGCCGTAC
This sequence comes from Candidatus Binataceae bacterium, assembly GCA_035650475.1. Taxonomy (NCBI): domain Bacteria; phylum Candidatus Binatota; class Binatia (SeqCode); order Binatales (SeqCode); family Binataceae (SeqCode); species Binataceae bacterium (SeqCode). Next base: position 93,171 of record DASRHP010000014.1, on the reverse strand, counting down.
CCGGCGAGCACGCTGGTCGAGGTCAAGTCGCTGGTCGATCCGCGCCTGATGATCGAGATAAACGCGATCGCGGTGGTCGCTGGCTGAGCTGCGCGGCGGAGCATGCCGATGGGCAGCGACCTAGTCCTCTATGACTCCGGCGAGCGGATTGCGACCATCACGCTCAACCGCCCCGACAGGCTCAACGCGCTTTCCAACGCCCTGGTGGCCGAGCTGCGCGACGCGCTGATTCACTTCCAGGGCGGCGACGACCGCGTCGCGGTGCTGACCGGCGCGGGCGAGCGCGCGTTCTCGGCCGGCGCTGACCTGCGCGATCCGCCGCGCGATCCGGAGCTGTGGGAGTGCATGCCGGGCGTGGGGGTGCCGCTCACCAAGCCGATCGTCGCGGCGGTCGCTGGCCATTGCGTCGGCGGCGCGTGCTGCCTGGTCGAATTCTCGACTCTCGCCGTCGCCGCGGACAACGCCGACTTCTCCTATCCCGAGGCGCAGCTTGGCTTCTGCGGCGGGCTCATTGCCGGCCTCGCCGTACGCATCCCGTACAAGGTCGCGATGGAGCTGATGCTGACCGGGGCGCACATGAAGGCGCAGCGCGCCTACGAGGTCGGGATGGTCAACGCGGTGGTGCCGGTCAAGCGTCTGATGGAGTCCGCGCGCGAGTATGCGCGCAAGCTTGCCGACAGCGCGCCGCTGGTGCTCGGCCTGCTTGAGACGTTCACCCGCGATATGCTGCTGCCGCGCGGGCCGTCGGAGTTGCAGGCGCTTGCGCGGCGCCAGTTGATGCGGGTTGCGCGCTCGGAGGATGCGAAGGAGGGCGGGCGTGCGTTCGCCGAGAAGCGCAAGCCGCGCTTCACCGGCCGCTAGCGCCCCGGCGGCAAGTGTGCCCGGCCCGCGCTCGCTAAGGAGTTTCCCTGCTGTAATCCCACGAGATCGTACGTGACGGCTTAAGCCGCACGATCACGATTCGCTCGCCCTTGAGCTCGCGCGCGTAGGCCTCGCCGGCGCGCTTGCCCATGTACGCCACCGCCATCCGTCGGATGCGCGCGTCGTCGACGCCCTCGCTCATCGTGGCCCGCCCCTTGAGGATCACGCATCGGTACGGCGGCTTCTTGGTATCGACGACCAGCGTGACACGCGGGTCGTGCAGCAGGCACTTATGCTTGAAGGCGCTCGCCTCAGTATGAAAGACGACCTCGCCGCCGCGATATTCGTACCAGGTCGGTACCGCATGCGGGGCGCCGTCGGGCGCGGTGACCGCGACCACCGCGACGTGCGGCTCCTTCAGCATCCGCTCGATTTCGCGCCGCGTCATCGGCATGGCGAGATGTTCGGCGGGCTAGCGTCCGTCGGCGGCGCGGACGAGTGACTCGATGGCGTCGTCGGCGTAGCCGAGCTCGCGCAAGACCTCGCGCGTATGCGCGCCAAGCTCGGGCGCGGCGGTCGGCTTTCGCTTGCGTGAGCCGTCAACGAAGATCGGGCTGTTGACGGTCTCCAGCCTGCCGGCGCGCGGATGTTCGTATTCGACGAACGCGCCCGCGGCGCGCATCTGCGGGTCGGCGACGACGTCGTCGAGCCTGGGCAGCGGCGCCCACTTGATATCGTTCTGCTTGAAGATCGTTTTCCACTCGGCGAGGTCGCGGCTCTCGAACTCGGATTGCAGGATCGCATAGAGCGCCGCCGCGTTCTGAGCGCGCGCCTCGTTGGTTGCGAACAGCTCGCCGCTTGCGAGCTCGCCCTGGCCGAAGGCCCGGCACAGGCGCGGAAACTCGTTGTCGGGGTCGATCAGCACGAGCAGGAACATCTTGGCGTCGCGGCTGAGATAGACCGCGGTCAGCGGGTTGGGCGGATGCTTGGCGGCGCCACGCTCGGGAAAGGTCGCGTGCAGGAGCTTGGCCTGGAGGTCGCACGCGTTGGCCCATGCGCCGCTGGCGAGCAGCGAGGTCGTCACCCGCGCCCCCTTGCCAGTGCGCTCGCGATTGTACAGTCCGAGCATGATCGCGCCGAACATCGAGATTGAAGTCGGATGATCGCCCATCCCGGGCCGCGGGCCGCTCGGCGTGCCGTCCAGGCCGGTGACGCTGGTCATCAGGCCTGAGCGCGCCCAATAGGCGAGCGCATCGAAGGCCGGATCATCGGCTTCATCGCCGGTGTCGCCGTAGCCGGTCAGATGGGCGTAGATGAGGCGCGGATTGACGGCCGAAAGATCGTCCCACGTGAGGCTGAATTTCTGGAGCAGCGTGCGCTGGTAGTTGGTGAGAAAGACGTCGGCGGTCCGGACCAGGCGGAGCAGCGCCTCACGCCCCTCGGGACGGGCAAGATCGAGCGCGACGCTGCGCTTGTTGCGGCTGGTCAGCGCCCAGCACCAGTCGAGCTCGGCCTTGGCGGTGCCGGGCAGCTTGGAGAAGATGCGCCAGAGGTCGCCGCCGCCCGGGCGCTCGATCTTGATCACGTCGGCGCCGAAGTCCGACATCACGGTGGCCGCCGCCGGCCCGGCGACGTACGTGCCGCAGTCGATCACCCGAATCCCCGCCAGCAGCCCGCGGTCTTCCATGGACGAAACCTCCGCCTTTGCGTGTGCGGGCACGCGCCCACATCAAACGTCATTAATTGAGCTCGCGCGGATCCGCAAACGGCCGGATGGCGGAGGGGGTGGGATTCGAACCCACGAGCGACTTGCGCCGCTGCCGGTTTTCAAGACCGGTGCCTTCAACCGCTCGGCCACCCCTCCGGCAGATCCTAGTTTGACGCGGCGCGCGCGCGGCGGATACCCGCGATGCGCCCGGCGGGCGGCGTTCAGTCGGTGACCGCGCCGAAGCAGGCTGACGACACCTGGGCGGCGTATTTGGCGAGCACGCCGCGCGTGTAGCGCGGTGCTGGTGGCTTCCACGCCGCGCGCCGGCGTGCGATCTCGTCCTCGGCGACGTTGAGCTGCAACAGCCGTTTGCGCGCGTCGATCGTGATCGAGTCGCCCTCGTGAACCAGCGCGATGAGCCCGCCGACCGCCGCCTCAGGCGCGACGTGGCCGACCACCAGCCCGTAGGTGCCGCCGGAGAAGCGGCCATCGGTTATCAGCCCGACCGAATCGCCCAGCCCCGCGCCGATGATCGCCGAGGTCGGCGACAGCATCTCGCGCATCCCGGGGCCGCCCCGGGGCCCCTCGAAGCGGATCACGACGACGTCGCCCTTCTTGATCTTGCCCGCGAGGATGGCCTCCAGGCAGTCCTCCTCGCGGTCGAAAACGCGCGCGGGGCCGGTGATCTCGGTGTGCTTGATGCCGGTGATCTTGGCGACCGCGCCCTCGGTGGCGAGGTTGCCGCGCATGATTGCGAGATGGCCCTGCGGGTAGAGCGGATCGTCCCACTGGTGGATCACATTCTGGTCCTTGCGCGGCGCCTCGGGGACTTCGGCCAGGTTGTGGGCAATCGTGCGGCCGGTGATCGTCATCTCGTCGCCGTGGAGCAGGCCGTGCACGAGCAGCATCTTCATCACCTGCGGCACGCCGCCCGCGCGATGGAAATCGGTGGTGACGTAGCGACCCGAGGGCTTGAGGTCGCACAGCACGGGCACGCGCTCGCGGATCGCCTCGAAGTCGTCGAGGGTGAGCGGCACTTCGGCCGCGTGCGCGATCGCAAGCAAATGCAGCACTGCGTTGGTCGAGCCGGCGACCGCCATCACCACCGCGATCGCGTTCTCGAACGCCTTGCGCGTCATGATCCGGCGCGGCAGCAGGCCGCGGCGCACCGCCTCGACCAGCACCTCGCCCGAGCGCGCCGCGCTCTCGGCCTTCTCGGCATCCTCGGCCGCCATGGTCGAGGAGTACGGCAGACTCATCCCCAGCGCCTCGATCGCCGAGGACATCGTGTTGGCCGTGTACATCCCGCCGCATGAGCCGGCGCCCGGGCAGGCATTGCGCTCGACGGCAAGTAACTGGGCCTCGTCAATCTTGTGCGCGCTGTACTCGCCGACCGCCTCGAAAGCGCTGACGATGGTGAGGTCGCGGCCGTTAAGGTGGCCCGGCTTGATCGTGCCGCCGTAGATGAAGATGCCGGGAATGTTCATGCGCGCCATCGCGATCAGCGCGCCGGGCATGTTCTTGTCGCAGCCCCCGATCGTCACCACGCCGTCCATCGACTGGGCGTTGCAGGCGGTTTCGATCGAATCCGCGATCACTTCGCGCGAGACCAGCGAGTACTTCATCCCCTCGGTGCCCATCGCGATCCCGTCGCTGACCGTGATCGTGCCGAAGGTCTGCGGCATCGCGCCGGCCGCGCGCACGGCCGCTTCAGTCCGCTCGGTCAGCATTCCCAGGCTCAAGTTGCACGGCGTGATCGTGCTGTAGCCGTTGGCGATCCCGATGATCGGCTTGTCGAAGTCACGGTCGCCGAAGCCGACCGCGCGGAGCATCGAGCGGTTGGGCGAGCGTTGCACGCCCTCGGTTATCAGTTTGCTGCGTAATTTGTCGGCCATGGCTGGTCTCCGCACGCTGGAAATTTCGCGCGCCGCGCCGGGCGGCGGGTCATCGGAGTTTATCGCCGCCGGCCTGCCGATGGGAAGGCCGGCCGGCGGCGCGGGCTACAGGGGCGGCCGTCGATTCAGGGGCGGACGCGCCGGCAAGCTCCTTCCGCATCTAGGCCGAGGTTCATCGCGGGACATGGATCATCTTCACGATCCGGCAGGGTGGGAAGCCCCACGAGGGGAAGTAGGCGTGCTGCGGGATCTCTAGATCGCCGCCGGCGACGATCAGCGTGATGTCCTCGGCGGCGCGGACCGCGGGGACCGCGGCGCCGCGCTCCACGGCCTCGCGCACCCATCGCGGCCAGCCCTCGCGCCCCGCGATCGTGGTCCATAGCCACGAGTGTTTGAGCGTTTCAGCCGCCATCCGGCCGCGCTCGAAGAGCCGGCGCTTCACGTCGTCCTTGCTCAAGCCCTTCTCCGCGAGCCGGCGTGCGACGTACGGCGCCAGCGCTACCGCAACTTTACCCTCGTGCAGCATCGTGAAGGCGGAGGTCGCCGAGCCCATCACGCTCGCGATCTCCTCCAGTCCGCCGGTGAGGTTGATCGCGCACTCCGCGCGCATCACGACCAGAACGCTTTCAGACTTGTCGAGGCCGAGCTCGACATGGAGCGGGGGCCACGGGCTCTGCGCGGCGTTCTCGGCAAGGCAGAGCGTGTAGCGCGCCGGGCTGCCGAGTCCGGCGAGCGACACCGCGCCCGGCCATCCGCCGCCGATATTGTTCATCACGAGCCTGAGCGCGCGGCCGATCGTCGCGTTGGCGCGCCATCCGGGCCCCAGCGCGCCGAAGCCGGCGTTGATTTCAAGCGCCGCGGCCGCCGGGCCGCTGACGATCAGGAGCGGCGCGACGTTCTCATCGGTGGTCTGCACGCCGCGCAGGTTGAATTCGGGCTCGGCGATCGCCTCGACGGCGGCGAGCACGACCGGCAAATGCTCCGGGCCGCACCCCGCCATGACGGCATTGGCTGCGACCTTCTCGATCGTGGCGAGGCCGCGCAGCGGATCGAGTTCACCGAGCGAGTCGTTGCGGCCGCGGCCCGCGCGCGCGAGCATCTCCTCGACCCGGCCAAGCGTGGGCGGAACGATCGGCAGCCCGTCGGTCCATCCGCGACGGTAGAACAGATCGTTGACCTCGACGAACGGGTCGGCGGCGCGAATCACCTCGACGCGCTGGCGGGGAAAGTCGGCGGCGCGCCAGAGCTTGCCGAGCATCCCGCGCTCGGCGGCGCGCTCGCGCAGCGTATCGTCGATCCACTCGCCCGAGGCGCGCTGCCCGGCCGGATTGAGCACCCACAGCACGTCGCGCTCGGCCATCGCAATCGCCGCGCCGCGCGTCTTACGCCAGGCGCGCGGCAGCGAGCAGGGCCGGCCAGTCGCGCGGCAGCCGGATCGCCTTGGAGGTCGTGTAGCCGAGAATCCCGTTATGCACGAAGACGTACGCGTTGGTGCGCAGCGGGTCGCCGCTGACCGCGATCAGGAAGTCCTCGGGCTTGCCGACGATCGGCACCATCCGGTCGGGATCGTCGGAGGCGGCGAAGACGCTCGGCGCCTTGCCCATGTTGACCAGGTCGACGAGCGTGCGGTTGTCCGGAATGAAGTGAGTATATTTGCCAATATACTGTTCAAACTTCCGGGCCGGAATACGCGCGCGCTCGAACAGGTAGCGCTGCACGTCGCGCCTGGAGTAGCCGGAGCGGGCGATCGTCTCGGCCAGGATCGGGCTGAGCACCAACAGCGGCTGCTGGCTCGAATTCGCCATCCCGACCGTGAACACCACCTCCCATCCGATCTGCTTAGCGAGCGCGTCGGCCAGGTACGGCAGCAGCTCCTCGGCCGAGTTGCCATGCACCGACGCGATCACGTCGCCGCCGGTGTAGCGCGAAATCGTGACCACGTTGTCGCCGCGCCTAAAGCCGCGCTCGGCTGCGAGCGGTTCCCATCCGATACGCGCAAGGGCGTCCTCGTTTTCGGCCAGCACGACGCGCCAGGTGTTGCCGAAGGTGCCCTTGTCGGTCTTGTGCGGCAGGAAGCCGGCGACGTTGCGCAGGTACAGTCGCCAGAAACGCCCGACGCTGGTGTTGGCGACAAAACCGTCGCGCAACGCGCCCTGTTCGTAGTTGAAGCCGAGCTGCTTGATAATCGGGCCGTTGAGGATGATCAGGGTTTCCGCGCCGGGCGTATTGCCGCTGTGCTCGACGCCGTAGCCCGGGTCGGCCATCGCCTCGACCGCGGCCACTAGCACCGGCAGGTATTCCGGACGGCATCCCGCCATCACCCCGTTGACCGCGACGCTCCATACGGTCGCCTTGCGATTGTCGGGGAGCATCACGCCGAGCACTTCGTCGGGCGCGCGTTCGGTGTAACGCAGGAACTCGTCGACCTTGGCGATCGTGGGCGGCACGATCGGCAGCCCGTCGCTCCATTCGTTCTCGTAGAAGAGCCGGTTGACTTCCTCGAAAGTGCCGGTGAAGACGATGTCGCGCGGGGCGGGTTCGGTGCCAAGCGAGGTCACGGCGGCGGGCGCCGCGGTCAGCCCGTTGATTACGCGCTCGAGTGTGACGCGCACGATATTGGCCTTAAGTTCCTCGGCGCTCTGGACGTCAACGTGGCCGGGGACCATCGCCAGCGGCAGGTTGGGCATCCCCAGCCCGACCGAGGTCGTCGCGGCCTGGCCCATGAAGCCCTCGCATACCAGCGAGACGCTGGGCACGCCGGCGGCCTCGGCGATCGCGCTCGCCCGCAGCACGGCGGGCGTGCAGCTCCCTCAACAGCCCATCCCGGAGATAACCGCGTCCACCGCGTGCTCCTTGAGCATCGCGGGCAGTTTCGCGAGCACCTCGCGCTCCTGCGCGCCGTGGGTTGAGCCAAAGGTCTTGTAGTTGACGAAGCGCGTGTCCGGGAAACGGCGGGCGAGCTCGTCCTCGATGATCGGAAAAATTTCGTCGCCGCGGAAGATATAGTCCCATAGCTCCGCGATGGTCTTGCCGCGCAGGCTCTCGGGACGTTCGGCGAGCTGGGTGAGTTTTGCGGTGCGCGGCGCTCGCGGCCACACCACCGCGTATTCACCGCCGCCGCTTCCGTTGTGCGTGCTCATGGTTCGGCCTCCGTCTTGGCGCCTTTACGTACTCAAGTTGAGTATGCAGTCAGATGAAACCGATCCATCACGCGCGGCACGCCTGTTCTAAAGATGGTAAAAGCGGACCGCGTTTTCGGTCAGGATATTTTGTCGCGCCCGCTCTGGGAGCCCGTGGCAGGCCTTCTGTACTTCTTTGACGATACCCGGAAACGTGCAGTCGAAGTGCGGATAGTCGGAGCCCCACAGGATATTGCGCTCGGCGCCCAACTCCACCATCGCGGCCAGTGTGCGCTCGTCGGGGTCGAGCGAGACATAGCACTGCTCGAAGAAGTATTCGCTCGGTTTCTTCTTGAGCCAGGGGACGTAGGTATGCATCTTCTCGTAATGGCCGTCCATCCGGTCCAGCCAATAGCCGAGCCATCCGACGCCCGACTCCAGGAAGCCGACGCGCAGGCGGGGGAATTTGTCAAGCACGCCGCCGCAGACGATATCCATGCAGGCGGCTTGCTGCTCGAACGGATGGCAGATCATGTGGAAGAAGAACGGGTCGTGATAGCGCTCGGCGCCCATCGACGGCATCCTGGTACCGAAGCTCCCGTGGACGGTGACCGCGACGTCGAGCTCCTCCGCCTCGCGCCAGAACGGGTCGTAAGCCGGGTCGCACAGGCGGCGTCCGTTGAACGGGTTGGGACGCACGAAGACCGCCTTGAAGTTCAGTTCCGTGACCACGCGGCGCATCTCCTTGACCGCTTCGTCCACCTCCAGCATCGGCATCGGTGCGACGCCGAAGAGCCGAGCAGGATAGGCCTTACAGAAATCGCCCAGCCACGAGTTGTAGGCGCGGCAGGCGGCGGTCGCGACTTTCGGGTCGGTGAGGTCGCCGTAGAGGAGATAGAGCGAGGGATAGAGCACGGCAGCGTCGATCCCCTCCAGGTCCATGTCCTTGACGCGCGCGTGGGGGTCGTAACTGCCGGGTAAAAGGTCGTTCCAGGTAAGTTCGCTTGCGTGCTTGAGATCGACCAGGCCGCCGGGGATAACGGTGGCGGCGAGCGGCAGTTGCGGGCGGGTGCGGTTCTCGCCGCCGATCCATAGCTCGTCGCGTCCCTGCGCGTTGCGCTTTACGCGGATCACGCGGTCGCGATAGGCGGACTCAGTGTATTCCTCCCATACCGCGAACGGCTCGACAATGTGGCCGTCGCCGTCGATTATTCTCGCCATCGGGATCGTCCTCCGCTCGGAATCGGTCGCCGTCGAGCCTGAGTGAACTTCCGCGGGGTCGCCGCTGTCAAGCGATACGGGCGGGAATGCGCCGGGGGCTGTATCCGGCCGGACCTGTAGGCGATGGTATCTGGAGCGGCCGAGTGCAAGCATTTAGCCAAATGCACGGGAAGGTCGCGGGCAACTGCCGCCCCGCACGCGGCGATTTGTGCGACTCCGCGCGCCGTAGGCGATGCGCGCGCGCGGCGGTCCCCGTTTTGCATCAGGCATTACGGCGATGGCTGACGACACGAGTATCGAAGCACGTAACTATTCGGCGCACGAGGTGCTGCGCGACGGCGGTTCGATCTATGTCCGCGCGATCCGACCCGACGACAAGCAGCGCCTGCTCGACCACTTCCAGCGGCTGAGCCAGGAGTCGATCTACCACCGCTTCTTCGGACTGAAGAACGCGCTGACGCGCGACGACCTGGTGCGCTTTACCGAGGTCGATTTCAAAAGCCACGTTGCGCTGGTCGCCAGCCTGCGCGAGGACGGCGAAGAGCGCTTCATCGGGGTCGGCCGCTACGTCTCCACGGAGCCCGGACGCGCCGAGGTCGCCTTCGCCGTGCTCGACGAGCATCAGGGCCGCGGCATCGGCACGCTGCTGCTCGAACATCTGGGGCGGATCGCGCGTGCGGCGGGGATCGTCGAATTCCAGGCCAACGTTTTGGGCGACAACAACCGGATGCTGGAGGTGTTCGCCAAGAGCGGCTTTCGCGCTAAGCGCTCGACCGAGGCCGGCGTGGTCCACCTTAGCTTCCCGACCGGCGAAACCGCGGAGTTGCGCCAGGCGGCCGAGTCGCGCGAATGGCACGCCGCCGCCGAGAGCATTCGCAAGCTGCTCCATCCGCGCTCGGTGGCGGTGATCGGCGCCTCGCGCTCGCATCGCAAGATCGGCGGCGCGCTGGTCGCCAATCTCAAACGCGCGGACTTCAACGGCCCGATCTACCCGGTCAACCCGAACGCGGACGAAGTGATGGGTTTGCGATGCTACCCGAGCGTGGGCGCAATCGGCGCGCCGGTCGATCTCGCGGTCATCAGCGTGCCCGCCGAGCAGGTGCCCGGTGTAATCGAGGAGTGCGCGCACGCCCACGTCCACGGCGTGGTCGTGATCACGTCGGGATTTGCTGAGGTTTCGGCCGAGGGGCGCGCGGCGGAGCAGCAGTTGTTCGAGATGGTGCGCAAGTCGGGGATGCGGATGGTGGGACCGAACTGCATGGGAGTGCTCAACACCGATCCCGTGGTGCGGCTCAACGCGACGTTTGCGCCGCAGGCGCCGCCGACGGGAAACATCGGGATGTACTCGCAGAGCGGCGCGCTCGGCATCGCAATCCTCGACTACATGAACAGCCGCGGGCTGGGCTTGTCGGCCTTTGTTTCGGCCGGCAACCGCTCCGACGTTTCCAACAACGACCTGCTCGCCTACTGGCTCGACGATCCGCGCACGGCGGTGGTCGTGCTCTACCTGGAGAGTGTCGGCAACCCGCGCAAGTTTGCGCGCCTGGCTCCGGAGGTCGCGCGGCGCCGACCGATCGTCGCGGTCAAGTCCGGGCGCTCGGCGGCTGGCCGGCGCGCCGCGAGCAGCCATTCCGCGGCGCTGGCGAGCCTCGACGTCGCCGTCGAGGCGCTCTTCGAGCAGGCGGGTGTGATCCGCACCAATACCCTGATGGGAATGTTCGACGTCGTCGCGATGCTCTCGACGCAGCCAATCCCGGGCGGCCCGCGTGTGGGCGTGGTGACCAACGCCGGCGGCCCGGGAATTCTGCTCGCCGACGCCTGCGAGGCCAACGGCCTGACGCTGCCTGCACTGAGCGAGGAGACGCTGCGCGAGCTGGCCTCGTTCCTGCCCGCGCGCGCCGGCTTTGGCAATCCGATCGACATGACCGCGACCGCCGGGCCCGACGAGTACGAACGCACGATCGCGGCGGTTGGTGCGGACTCCAACGTCGATTCGCTGGTGGCAATCAACGTGCCCATCACCGAAGGGCTGCGCGCGCGGATCGGCGAGGGGATCGCGCGCGGCGCCGCGCGGGTGCCGGCGCATAAGCCGGTGCTGGCGGTGCCGCTTTCCTCGCAATGGCCGCCAGTGGTGCTGAACGCCGGCGCCCGCGGCCAGGTGCCTTGTTACGCCTTTCCGGAGAACGCCGCGATGGTGCTGGCGGCCGCGTGGCGCTACGCGCGATGGCGCAGCAGGCCGCGCGGCAACGCCCTCAGTCTAAGCCCGTTCGCGCTCAGCACGGTGCGCGCGGTTGTCGATCGGGTACTCGCTGGCGCCGACGGCGGACGCTGGCTCGCGCCCGAGGACGTCGCGACCGTCCTGCGCGCGGCGGGAATCGAAATCGCGCTCGCCGAGCGGGCGTCGGTCGCCGACGCGCCGCGGGTCGCGGATCGAATCGGCTATCCGCTGGTGGCCAAGGTGATCGCGCCGGGCGTCACGCACAAGAGCGATATCGGCGGCGTGATCATGGGGCTGAACTCGGCGGTCGCGGTGGCGGAAGCCGCGGTGACGCTTGCCGAGCGCGCGCGCAACGCCGGCGCCCAGCTCGAAGGCGTGCTGTTGCAACGCGAAGTGCCGGGGGGAATCGAAGCGCTGGTCGGCGTCACCACCGATCCGACCTTTGGTCCGCTGGTCGTATGCGGGCTGGGGGGGATGATGGTCGAGCTGATTCACGACGTTGCCTTCCGGCTCACGCCGGTGACCGATATCGACGCGCATGAGATGGTGGGTTCGCTCAGGAGCGCGCGGTTGCTCGACGGCTATCGGGGCGCGGCGCCGGGCGACCGTGCCGCGCTCGTCTCGATTCTTCAGCGCGTCTCGGCGCTGGTCGATGCGATCCCCGAGCTTACCGAGATGGACCTGAACCCGGTCAAGGTGCTGGCGCCCGGGCGCGGCGCGGTGGTGGTGGACGCGCGGATGCGGGTTCGCGTCGCCGCACGGCGGATCGTGTAGGCCGTACGCTGGCGGGCGGCGCCGCGGGCCGGGTCTGCGTCAAATCCCCGAGCGACGACGAGCGGCTAATGCCGCTCGTCGTCGCTCGGGGCGCCAGCGACGGCGGAGTTATCGCCTGAGCCGGGCGCGCCCGCCTCGGCGGGCGCGCCCGGCTCAGGCTGCGCTTCCGCCGAGGGAGCGGCAGAGGACGCCGCGGCCGCTGCGGCCGCGGCGTCCTCTGCCGACGTCGGCGCAGGCTCGTCGCCCGGCACGAAGTCGGTGGCCGGTTCGACCGCCGCATCCACGCCGGCGCGTCCTTCCAGCTCCTTGAACTCGTCGAGGTCGGGCAGGCTCTGAAGATCCCGTAGCCCGAAGACCTCAAGAAACTCCGGCGTCGTCGCGTACATGATCGGACGGCCCGGCGCCTCCTTGCGCCCGGCGATTCGAATCAGTCGCCGTTCGAGCAGGGTATCGAGCACGCCGCCGGAGTCGACGCCGCGCAACTGCTCGATCTCGGGTCGGGTGATCGGCTGGCGGTAAGCCACGATCGCGAGCGTTTCCAACAGCGGACGGCTGAGCCGCGGCGGCTTGGCCGCCAACAGCTTGCGCACGTAAAGCGCGTGCTCCTTGGGCGTGCGCAATTGGTAACCGCCCGCAACCTCTTCGAGCACCACGCCGCGTCCGCCCGCGCCGTAGGCGAGCATCATCTCGCCGAGTGCCTTCCTGATCGCTTCGCGTGGCACGTTGTCGAGCACCGCCACCAGCCGCGTCAGCGGCACTGGCTCACCCGCCGCGAACAGCAGGCTCTCCAAAATGGCCTTGAGCCGTTCTTCTTCCATCTTTCCCCGCGCGCCGGTTCAGCGCGCGCCGCCTTGCCACGTCCGCCGCCGCTTATTGCTCCCGCTCGCCGCCGTCCGATGAGGGTTCTTGGCCTGCAGACGGCGGTGGGTCGTCTGCGGATGGCGACGGTTCGCCGGCCGACGACCGGAGCGCATCCGCCGCGGCCGGCGGCTCGCGCCGCTCGAGCAGGATGGGTCCGAAGCGGCGCTCCTGAAACGCACGGACCTTGCCCTGGCGAATCAGTTCGAGCAACGCGATGAAGGTCGCGATTACCAGCGGGCGGTCGTGAAAATCCTCGAACAGCGCGGCGAATTCAACCGCGCCGCCCGCCTCGAGCGCGCCCATGATGCGCGGGATGCATTGGGCGACCGGAATGTCGCGCAGCTCGATCGCGCGCGGTGTCGCCTCGCCCAGCCGCTTGAGCACCGCCGCCATCGCTTCGACCAGGTCGAAGATCGAAACGTTGAAGTTTGGCCCGGCGTTCTCCTCCGCAGGCAGCCGCTCGCCGGGCGTGGCGAAGACGTCGCGGCCCAGGAGCGGGCGCTCGGCAAGCTTGTCGGCCGCTTCGCGATAGCGCTGGTACTCGAGTAGACGCTCGACGAGGTCGCGTTTGAGCTCCTCGGCCTCTTCGAGCTCTTCGGCGCCCGGATGTGGCAGCAGGGAGAACGACTTGATGAGCAGCAGCGTCGCCGCCATCACCAGGTACTCGCCGGCGATGTCGAGGTTGAGCGAATCGAGCAGCTCCAGGTAGGCGAGATACTGTTCGGTGATCACGCTGGCGGTCACGTCGCGTGGGTCGAGCTCGGCGCGCTTGATCAGATGGAGCAGGAGGTCAAGCGGCCCCTCGTAGATGGGGAGCCTGAAGCGCGGGCCCGCCTCGGGGCGCGCCGCCGTGGTTTCGGGCGCGTCGCTCACAGCAGCACCCGTGCGATCGCGTTGATCACCGGATTGATTACCGCATCTACCGCGTTCGTATACAGCAGCGCAAACAATATCAGAAATCCGTACGGCTCCAGACGGGCGAAGGCGCGTGCGGCGCCGAGCGGCAAAACGCCAACCACCACCCGCCCACCGTCGAGCGGCAGCAGCGGGAGCAGGTTGAAGACCGCGAGCACGATATTGATGACGACGGACGCGCGCAGCATCAGCGCGATCGGCAGCGCCACAATCTCGCCCCATGGCGCATCGATGTACGGTGCGACCCGCCGCAGCAGCGCGGCGCTCGCCGCCGCCAGCGCGAAGTTGGTCAGCGGACCCGCCGCCGCGACCGCGATCATCCCCGCGCGCCGCGGCGAGAGCCGGCGAAAATCGACTGGCACCGGCTTGGCGTAGCCGAACACCGGCAGATGCAGGAACAGGAGCAGCGCGGGCAGGATCACGGTGCCGAGCGGATCGACGTGGTTCAGCGGGTTGAGCGTCAGCCGCCCGGCGCGCGCCGCGGTGTCGTCGCCCAGCGCGTGCGCCACGTAGCCGTGCATCACTTCGTGCAGCACGATTGCAAAGACCGTGGGCACCGCCCAGATCGAAAGCTCGACGATGAACGACGTGACGTTCGGCATCCGGTTCGTCGCCGCCTCAGGCGGGCTCGGGATAGCGAGCGCGGGGATGGAACGTGCGATGGACCTTGCGCAGATGGCTGCGCGAGAGATGGGTGTAGATCTGGGTGGTCGAGATGTCGCTGTGGCCGAGCATCTCCTGCACCGCGCGCAGGTCCGCGCCGCCCTCCAGCAGATGGGTCGCGAAGCAGTGGCGCAACGTATGCGGACTGACCCATCCAAGCCGCGGTTGCGCCGCTGCCCACCCTTTGAGCGCCTTGAAAAACCCCTGGCGTGTCATCGCGCGACCGAGCCGGCTGATGAAGAGCGCCGCGCCGGGTCTTGCCGCGCGCGAATTGCGCGCCGCCTCCTCGGCGCGCGCAATGAGGTAGCCTTTGAGTGCGCGAACGGCCGCCTTGCCGATCGGCACCACCCGCTCCTTGCCGCCCTTGCCCATCACGATCACCACCCGCTCGGCGAGGTTGACCTGGCCCAGCCGCAGCCCGACAAGTTCGGAAACCCGCAGGCCGCATCCGTAGGCCAGCTCGAGCATCGCGCGGTCGCGCTTGCCGCGCAGCGTCGTCGTATCGATCGCGTCGAGCAGAATCTCGATATCGCGCCGGGAAAGCGTGCGGGGCAGGGAGCGCGGATGAGGCCGGAGCTTGACCGCGGCGGCCGGGTCGCGCTCAAGGATGTGGGCGTCGAGCAGCTCGCGCACGAGGCCGCGGATGCTCGCCAGATGGCGGCGCTGGCTTGCGACCGCCATCCCGCGCTGCCCCATCCGTTCGAGGTACCCGCTGACGACGCGCGTGCCGAGCGCCGCCGGCGTGATCTCATGCTCAGCACAGTATTCGTGGAAGTCGCGCAGGTCGCGCGCGTAAGCCTCGATCGAGTTGTTGCCAAGGCCGCGTTCGACGCGCAGGCGGTCGAGATGGCGCTCGATAATCGCATCCCATTGCGCCGCCGTCGTGCTTGGGTCGCGTTCAGCCACTGCCGCCCTTTTCACCGCCCCTCATTCGCTGCCCCCAAACTACCGGGAGGATCAGGCGCTTTCGATGGAAGATTGGCGGCGGCCGTTTCGCCCGGTGTATCGGCGCTGCGCGCCGATGCTGGTCCGTCGGCGCCTGCGAGCTGCCTTTCGGTGCGCGCAGCCATCTTAGCCTTCGACGCCATCGCCGCAGCCTCCGCCGCTGCGATCTTCGCCGCCGCGGCTCCGAGCCTCGCCGCTGCCACCGCCGCCTTTGCCACCGCCGCAGCGGGCATCGTAGCCGCGGCGGCCCGTTTAGCCGTAGCAGCGGTGGCCTTGGTGGCCGGCGCCGCCCTTTTGCGCGCCGCGGTTGCCGATTTGGATCCTGCGGGCGAAGCCTTGATAGCCGCGAGCGCAGGCTTGACTACCGCCGGCCCCACTCCGGCGCTGACCTTGCCTGTCGTAACCGCACGGGTGCTCGCCGGCCGCTTCTCCGTCGATAGTGCGGCGGCGCGGCGGCGAAATGTGCCCTTGCGCTGTGGCTCTTGCCACAGCTTGATTCCGCCGAGCAGCCCTTCCTCGTTGCTGATCACTTTGACGTCGGCGGGCAGGTCAAAACGGATGTACCGAGCGTTGCCGCCGCCGATGAACAGCCGGTCGTAATTAAAGGTTTGCTTTAGATCGTCGATAGCCTCGCGCAGTCGCCGGTTCCATCGCGCCTTGCCCTTTTTCTTGAGCGCGCGATGGCCGAGTTCGTCCTCGTAGGTCTTGCCCTTGCGAAACGGATGGTGGGCGAGTTCGAGGTGGATGCGGTGCCCGTCAACGAAGATAACCGAGCCGAAACCGGTGCCGAGCGTGATCACCAGCTCAACGCCGCGGCCCGAGATTACACCCAGCCCCTGGACGTCGGCGTCGTTTGCGATCCGCACCGGGCGCTTGAGCGCGCGGCCCAGTTCGCGCTGGAGGTCGAAGTCGTTCCATCCGCTGCCCAGGTTGGGCGCCGTATAGACCACGCCGTTCTTGATCACGCCGGGGAAACCGACCGAGACGCGGTCGAAGGCGCCGCACGTGCGGGCGAGCTTGCGCACGACGGCGATCACCTTGCGCGGGGTGGCCTTCTTCGGCGTCGCGATGCGCGCACGCTCGGTCAGCGGGCGCCCGTGTTCGTCGAGCAGCTCGGCCTTGATGCCGGTGCCGCCGATATCGACGGCGAGCGTGCGCGGCGCGCGCCGCTCGGCCGCGCGTTGCGGTTCCGGAATCGACGTCGTGTTGTCCATGATCACGGCTCCGCCCGCGATTTTCTCATCAAGCGCCGCGCATCGCCAGCGCCGCTGGAAAACCGCGTCCGCAAAGATAAGCTGGGCCCGGCCCGGCGGTGGCCGTCGAGCCGACGGGCAGGGGAGGGCATCGAGTGCGGGCGCGAATCTCGGCATTCTTCGGCCTTGAGCAGGCCGGCACCAGCGTGTGGCGCGAGCTGATGGCCGGCGTGACCACGTTCGTCACAATGGCGTACATCATCGCGGTCAACCCCGCGATCCTGAAAGCCGCGGGCATCCCCGAGGGCCCCTCGATGGTGGCGACGGTGATGACCGCGATCTTCGGCACGCTCATCATGGGGCTGTACGCCAACCGTCCCTTCGCGATCGCTCCTTACATGGGCGAGAACGCCTTCGTCGCCTACACGGTGGTGCGCGTGCTGGGCTACCGATGGCAGGAGGCGCTGGGCGCGGTGTTCATCGCGGGCGTGCTGTTTACCGCGCTGACCGTCGCGCGGGTGCGGCAGTGGATGACCGAGGCGGTGCCGGCCGGGCTGCGCTACAGCTTCGCCGCCGGCATCGGGCTGTTTCTTACCTTCATCGGGCTCAACGAGGCGGGCATAGTTGCGCTCGGCATGCCGGGCGCGCCGGTCAGGCTGGGCGCGCTCAACTCGCCGGCCGTGATGATTGCGATCGGCGGCTTCGTTTTGATCGCGCTGCTCATTCTGTGGCGCGTGCCCGGCGCAATCCTGCTCGGCATCCTGCTCGCCTCGGCGGCGGCATTTGCGGCAGGCGTCGCCCGCGCGCCGCATCGATGGGTCGGCGCGCCGCCCAGCCCCGCGCCGATCCTTTTCCAGCTCGACTTCGGACGGGCGCGCGGATGGGGCTTCTTCGGCGTGCTGCTGACGATCTTCGTGATGGCGCTGATCGACACGCTGGGCACGCTGGTCGGTGTCGCCGCGCGCGCGGGCCTGCTCGACGAGCGCGGCCATCTGCCGCAGATCGAACGGCCGATGATGGCCGACGCGCTGGCGACCGTGTTTGCCGCTCTGGTCGGCACCACCACTGCCGGCGCCTATATCGAGTCGGCGGCGGGTGTCAGCGCCGGCGGGCGCACGGGGCTGACCGCAGTCGCGACGGCGGCGCTGTTCGCGGTCTCGCTGTTCTTCGCGCCGACGGTGACCGCGATTCCGCCGCAGGCGTACGGCCCGGCGCTGGTGATCGTTGGCGCGATGATGGTCGCGCCGATCGCGAAGATCGATTTCGACGACTACACCGAGCTGCTGCCGGCTTTCGCGATAATCGCCCTGATGAGCTTCACCTACAACATCGGCGTCGGCATTACCGCCGGCTTTGTGCTCTACCCGCTGTTCAAGCTCGCCGCCGGGCGCGGCGGCGAAGTGCGCCCGGGCCTGTGGGCGCTCTCCGCGCTCTCGCTGCTGTTCTTCGTGTTCTATCCATACTGATATGCGCGAGCGGCGGCGCCGACACGGGCTGAATCCTGTGCCACGATTGCATTGTATGTAAGATCGAGCTCATGCAAAGCTGCCTGCGCCGGGGGAGCGCAAGGCCGCCGACCCATCACGCGCAGCGCTCGCGGAGGAACCAAGCGGTGATTCGAACTTCGATTTGCGACTACTTCGGCATCCAGTATCCGATCGTGCTCGCCGGGATGGGCGGGGTCGCGATGCATCGGCTGGTCGCCGCAATCTCCAACGCCGGCGGCCTCGGTGTAATCGGGGCCGCGGGATGCTCGCCGGAGGAGCTGCGCGCGGAAATCCGCAAGACCCGCGAACTGACCGACAAGCCGTTCGCCGTCGATCTGCTCGCGCCTATCCCCGACCTGATGCGCCCGCACATGCCGGTGCTGATCGAGGAGAAGGTAAAAATCTTCGTCGCCGGGCTCGCCGTGCCCGCCGAGTTCATTCAGACCATGCACGCGCACGGCATGAAGGTGGTCGTGATGTGCGGCAAGGTCCATCACGGCGAGAAGGCGCAGGCCGCCGGCGCCGACGTGGTGGTCGCGCAGGGCACCGAGGCCGGCGGCCATACCGGCGAGATTGGCCTGATGTCGCTGCTGCCGCAGATGCTGCGCGCGGTGCGGCTGCCGGTGCTCGCCGCCGGCGGAATCGCGCACGGCAGCCAGATCGCGGCGCTGCTCACGATGGGCGCGCAGGGCGTCGTGATCGGCACGCGCTTCATCGCCACGCCCGAGGCGCAGGCGGCTGACGCCTATCGCCGATCGATCGTGGCCGCGCGCGAGGATTCGACGCTGCGCACGCGGTGCTTCACCGGCAAGACCTGCCGCGTGATCCGCAACCGCTACGTGATGGAGTGGGAGCGCGAGCCGGCGCGGATCAAGCCGTACCCGGAGCAGGTCGTGGTGTCGTACAAGAACGGCGTGATGGGATTCAGCGGAAGACCGGGGACGAGCGCCGACCCCGAGCGTACCTTTATGCCGGCCGGCCAGGGCTCAGGGCTGATCCGCGAGATCAAGCCCGCCGCCGAGGTGTTCGCCGGCCTGCTGCGTGAAACCGAGGAGGCGCTGCGCGGCGCGCAGGCGCTGCTCGGCGACAGCGTGCGCCCGCCATACTCCGCGGCGCCTGCCCGCGGCTAGCAGGGTCCCGATCCTCCGAGCGGAAACGGGGGAGGCGGGAGAGCGCGTAGAGGAAGGCGCGGCGGCGACCCGGCCGCAGGAGAAAGCGTCCTCCTCACGCGCTTGTGAACTTGCAGCTCAAGCCCCGGTTCGCGCCGCTATTTTCCCTTGCCGCAGCAGTCCTTGTAGAGCTTGCCCGAGCCGCACGGACATTTGTCATTCGGTTTCGGCATGACGGAAACCTCCTTCACGTCGTCTCGCTCTTGAATCCGCGGCGGCGAGCGGCGGAGGTCGCGGCACGCTCGTCAGAGATCCGCATTCGTATCGGCGCGAAAACGAAGTGAGACGCACGAGGCCCATGGGAAAAAACCCGCGCTCGATCGGAGGGCGAAGCAGCGGGGGGCGCAACGCTCGAACGACCTAAGAGCCCGAATAGATCAGGGCATCCCGGCGGTCAAGCATTTTCGTGCGCGGGCGGCGACGCTGCGGTGTCCTAGCGGGCGAACTCCGGCATCACTTCCTTGACGAACAGCCTCTGCGATTCGTCGTTGACGAAGAAGATGATGTGCCAGGTCATCCCGAACTGTTCCAGTCGTGTGCGGATCTCGCGCCGCACCTGCTCCGGCGTCCCCATCAGGAACACCGGTGCTCGGCGCGCCGCCTCGACGTCGCCAAAGCCGATCTGTTGGGCGGTCGCGCGCAGCACGGGATCATTGGCGCTGCGTGAAAGGCATCCCACGCTCAGCCCGCTGACCTCGATCGCGCGCGGGTCGCGGCCGGCGGCGCGGGCGAAGCCGTGCAGCATGTCGATGCGGCGCTTGAGCTCAGCCATATCGAATTTTATCGCCGCCGGGGGGTCGTTGATGAAGTCCTTGCCGTTGAAGATCGGCGGGATGAGGTTGATCACGTCGGCGTGGGCGGCTGCGATCTTCAGCAGCTTGCTCCCCGAGCCGCCGAGCATGATCGGCGGATGCGGCTTCTGCAGCGGGCGCGGATTGTTGTAAGCGTGGTCGATCGCGAAGTGGCGTCCGCGAAACGAGGGCGCCCGCTGCGTCCACATCGCCTTGAGCACGGCCACCGTCTCGTCGAGCTGGTCGAGCCGTTCGCTGTTCGACGGATAGCGGTAGTTGTGCGCCTCGTACTCATCGCGTTTCCATCCCGCGCCCAGCCCCAGCGTCAGGCGTCCGTTGCACGCATGGTCGAGGGTCGAGGCTATCTTGGCGAGCATCGGCGGTGTGCGAAACGACGCGTTGACCACGGCCGGCGCCAGACGGATGCGACTGGTCAGGGCCGCAATCGTGGTCAGGGCCGTGAAACATTCCAGTTGCGGAGTCTCGGGCGAACCGAAGGGGGTGAAGAAATGGTCGTTGGTGGAGACCGAGTAGAATCCCTCGGCCTCGGCGCGCAACGCCGAGCGCTTCATCTCGGCGAAGTCGCCGGTCGGCAGAAAAACTCCGAATTTCACTTCAGCCATGCGGTTTAGGGTTCCTGTTCCTTCCCGATCGCGAGGATCAAGTTGCTTGTTCGTGCGCGTCGCGGACGCCGCGAGCCGTCGCCTTATAGCACAATCGCGTGTACAGCCGTGCCATTCCGGCATAGATCGCTGCGCCGTCGCCGGGCGCGCCGAGAAACTCAGCGATCTGTTCCATCTCGGCAACCCAGCGCCAGGCCTTGTGGAACGTCGCCGGAACCTTCGGGCCCATCCATGCCAATATCTCGGGCTGGCTGCGCGCAAGCTCGGCGCGCAGCCTAGGCGCCAGTCCCACGCGCGCCGCTGGCGGCCGAGCGCCCGCCCAGCGTGGCGAGCACGCGCGCGCCGGCCGCGCGCCCACCGCAGCGTCCATCTCGGCCGCGCCGACGATCGCAACGGTTTGTGTCCGCCTGGCCTCGCCGCTCACCACACACCTCCGTCGATGACGCGTGTTCCGCGCCGCCTCCCGGCAAGCGCCGAAGCGCGGCCACGCAGAATACTTAACAAACGCAGGCGCGCCGCCGCCACTGAAACGACACGAAGCGCAACGCCGCACCGAGGCCGAATGCGCGCGCTGGCCGCGCGCTGACGCGTTACTCGGCTCTGCTTTGCGCTTGCTCGACGGGCTCTTCAGGCTCTTCGAGCTTGCGATAGAGGGTCTTGCGGTCGATCTGGAGGATCGCGGCGGCTTCGCGCTTGTTGCCGCCGACCGAATTGAGGACTGCGCGCACGTACTCACGCTCGAGCCGATCCAGGCTGAGCCTGCGGTCGACTAGCTCCTCGATCGTCCGGCTGGGGACGGTGCGCGTGCCTGCGACGCGCGGCGGGAGATCCTTGACCGTCAGGCGGTCGTCGCGGCAGAGGATGACGGCGCTCTGGAGCGCGTTGTGCAGCTCGCGCACGTTGCCCGGCCATCGGTAGCGCATCAGCACGCTGATCGCTGCCGGCTCGATCTCGGGCAGCGGCTTGCCTGCCTCGGCGGCCGCGCGCGCGACGAAATGCTTGACCAGGAGCGGGATGTCCTCGGGGCGTTCGCGCAGCGGCGGAACCGCCAGCATCAGCGTGGCGAGGCGGTAGTAGAGGTCCGAGCGGAAGCGCCCCTGTTCCATCAGTGGTTCGAGGTCGGCGTTGGTGGCGGCGACGATCCGCACGTCGATGGGAATCTCCTCGGTGGCGCCCACCGGGCGCACCTTCTTGTCCTCGAGCACGCGCAGCAGTTTGGCCTGCAACGGCAGCGGCATCTCGCCAATCTCGTCGAGGAAGAGCGTGCCGCCGCGGGCGGCGACGAACAGCCCGGTCTTGCTCTGGCGGGCGTCGGTGAAGGCGCCGCGCACGTGACCGAAGAGCTCGCTCTCGATGAGGTTGTCGGGAATCGCCGCGCAGTTGATCGGCACGAATGGACCCTCGCGGCGCGAGCTCTCGAAGTGCAGCGCGCGCGCGAGCAGATCCTTGCCGGTGCCGCTCTCACCGGTGATGAGCACGCTGGCCGGGCTGTCGGCGACCTGCTTGAGCACCTCCAGCACCCCCATCATCCGCGGATTGGCCGCGATGATGTTGGGCAGGCCGTAGCTGCGCGCCAGCTCGCCGCGCAGGCGGCGCACTTCCTGGCGCAGGCTGCGGTTCTCCAGCGCGCGCGAGACCACCAGCAGCAGCTCGTCGTTGCTGAAGGGCTTGGTGATGTAGTCGAACGCGCCCAGCTTCATCGACTCGACCGCAGTCTGTATCGAGCCGAAGGCGGTGATAATGATCACAGGCAGATTGGGCGCGCTGCGCTTGAGTTCGAGCTGGAGCTGATGGCCGCTGAGCCCGCTCATGCGCAGGTCCGAGACCAGGACGTCGGGGCTTTCCTGGCGGGCCAACTCGAGCGCCGCGGCGCCGGAGTTGGCGGCCAGCGCGCGATAGCCGGCCTCGCGCAGCACGTCGCAGACGACATCCGCCATTTCGCGGTCGTCGTCAACCACCAGGACCGTGGCCTGGGTATCTTCGCTCACGCTACTCCCTCGGCGCCACGGCGCGGGGCGCCTGCCTGCCGCGGCGCCGTCTGCTCCGCCGCCATCGGCATGGTGACGAAAAACCGTGTGCCGTCGGTGTCGGACTCCAGCGTAATCTCGCCGCCGTGGTCGCGCATAATCGACTGGCTCACCGCCAGTCCCATCCCGGTCCCCTTGCCCGGCTCCTTGGTGGTGTAGAAAGGGTCGAAGACGCGCGAGCGGTCCTGCGGGGCCACGCCCGGCCCGGTGTCGGCGAAGGTGACGCGCGCGCGCCGAATGCCGTTGACGCCCTCGGCGCTGGCAAGCACCTGCAGCGTGCCGCCCGTCTCGCCCATCGCGTCGAGCGCGTTGACCGCCAGGTTGACGAAGACCTGCTGGAGCTGGTCGGCGTCGCAATCGACGGTCAGGGGCTCCTCGCCGAGCTCGGCGGTCAGCCGCACGTTGCGCCGCACGGCCTCGGTCTCGACCAGGCTGAGCGCGTGCTGCACGATCCGCCGGATGTCGTTGGCGGCGCGGATCGGCTCGTTGCCGCGGGCGTAATTGAGCAGCATGCGCACGATGCGCGTGATGCGGTCGATCTGGTTGATGATGATCTCGAGCCCCTCGCGGGCCTTGGGCGCGGGCGGCTTGCTGTGCAGCAGGTACTCGGCGCGGGCTCGGATCACGCCCATCGGGGTGCCGATCTCATGAGCCAGGCCCGAGGCGAGCGTACCGATCGTAGCCAGGCGGTCAGCGCGCTGCAGCCGGCGCTCGAGTTCGAGCTCGCGCCGATGACGCTCAGTTAGATCGGCGCCGGCCTGGGTGAGCTGCTGGGCCAGGCGGCGGAATTCCTCGGTCAGCAGCTCAACTTCGTCGCCCTCGGGCGGGCGCGCCCCGTCGGCTGAGAAGCGCGTAACTCGGCGCGACAGTTCGCTCAGCGGGTCCGAGATATAGCGGCGCACGGCCAGCGGGATGATCACCGCAATCAACGCCATCACCAGCATCGCCACGCCGATCGAGGTCATCCTGCGCGCGCGCAGGTCCTCGCTGATGTTGGTCCAGTCCTGGGCGACCAGCAGCCGGCCGGCCAGCTCGCCGTTGACGGTTAACGGGACCAGGCGGCAGAACCAGCTACGGTCGGCAATCGTGCGCTCGAACTCGGCAAACCTCTCGGCGTCGGCACGGCGGAAGTCATCAGCCGTCGGCATCAGCTCAGTGGGGAAGGCGAGCGGGATGTACCACGGGTTACCGTCGGCGGTGAACAGCGCGACGCGAGTCTCGTTGACGCTCATGCGCTGGAGCTCGTTGAGGATCTGGTCCCACTGCCGTTCACGCAGGTCATTATCGACCGCAGGGACCAGGGCGCGCACACTGGCGCGGATCTCGCGCTTGAGGTCGGCTATCGAAGCGTTGGTGGCCCGCTGCACGCTCAGATAGGTGTGCACGGCGATGACGGGTGTGACCGCCAACAGCAGCACCAGGGTTAGACGCGTGCCGACCTTCACCGGCGCCATTATAGCGCCATTCGGCCCCGCAACGAGCCAAGCCTGTGGCCGAGCCAGAAAGCCGAATCCCAGCCCCAAGGGTCTGATCAGCTCCCGCCGGCCCGCTTGCAATCGAGGGAACAAGGCGAATCCCATAGCGAAGCGATAGCAAACGGACTGCCATTCGAAACCCCGCGTCCTTGGCGGCAAGACACGGCCATGCATGAATAAGTGGCTGCTCGTCAGTGGGATGCGGGAGAATTGCCCCGCAATCTGTGGAAAACTGCTACACGCTGGCGTTGCCGTCCGGGAAACCAACAGCCGCTGAACTACACACGCGCGCCGCCGATCGGCTACACTGCTTGGGCCGGTGGAAATCAGCCCACAACGCCGTCTGGCGCGCACGCCATGGGAAAGCTTCGAGCGCGAGGCGCTCGCGCACCTGCGCGCGCTCATTCGCTGCGACACGGTCAATCCGCCTGGCAACGAGCGGGTCGCCACTGAGCTGCTGGCCGCCGCCTTCGGCACCGAGGGCATCGGCGCGGTGGTGCTGGAGAAGGAGCCGACCCGCGCCAATCTGGTCGCCCGGCTGAAGGGCGGTGTCGAGGCGCCCCTGATGCTCTCCTCACATACCGACGTCGTGCCGGTCGAGCCCCAGCGATGGAGCCGGCCGCCATTTGGCGCCGAGGTCGCCGAGGGTTGCGTATGGGGACGCGGCGCGATCGACATGAAACCCAAGTGCGCGATGGACCTGAGCCTGATGCTGGCGCTCAAACGCGCTGGCGCGGTGCCCAACCGCGATTTGATCTTCGCCGCGGTGGCGGACGAGGAGGCGGGCTCGGAGCTGGGCGCGAAATTCCTCGTCGAATGCCATCCGGAGCTTATCCGCTGTGGATGGGTGCTCAATGAGGCGGGCGGCTTCACGCTCCATCTGAACGGTCGGCGTTATTATCCGGTCCAGGTGGCCGAGAAGGGGTACGTTACGGTCAGGATGAGCGTACACGCCCCGCCGGGCCACGGCTCGATTCCGCGCCCGGATAACGCGATCGCGTGGCTTGCCGATCTGATCCAGCGACTGAATCGCACGCCGATGCGCCAGCGACTGACGCCGCTGATGCGGCGCACGCTGGGGGAGCTGGGAATCGACCCGCACAGCGCGCCGCCGCTGTTTCGCGCAATGATGGCCAACACGGTCACGCCTACCATCGTGCGCGCCGGCTACAAGGACAATGTCATCCCGGGCGAGGCCTCGGCGGTGCTCGACGGCCGCACGCTGCCCGGCGAGACGCCCGAGAGCTTTCTGCGCGAGTTGCGCGAGATCGTCGGCCCAGAGCCCGCGTTGGAGGTCATCAAGTCGGCGCCGCCGGCCGAGGGTTCCGCCGACACAGAGCTGTTTCGCCTAATCGCGCGCGAGCTCGAAGCTGCCGACCCTGGCGCGCGCGCGATCGCCTGGATGCTGCCCGGGGCGACGGACAGCAAGTTCTACGCGCAGCTCGGCGCGACCTGTTACGGTTTCGGGCCGGTGAGGGTCGGCGCGAAGATGCCCTTCGGCTCGCTTTACCATGCCCACGACGAGCGTATCCCGCTCGACGGCTTCCTGTGGGGATTGCGTGTTTATGCGCAGGTAGTACTCGGCTTCCTGGGCCTGCGCTTCGACGAAGTATTTGCCTGATCGTATCCGACGGCCTACAACTGCGAGCCGGAGGCGTCGGCAGCCTGATCGGGCGCACCCTGCCCGTTCTCTGGAGTAAAGGTGATAAGTAATCGCGGCGGCGACTGGAGCGGCACCACCGCAAAGCGCGACACCGGCGACGTGTTGACGGTGACTGTGGTGCCGTCAGCCTTGGCCTCGATATCGCAATCGCGGAAGATCGAGCGGTCGAACACCAAATGGCTGGCCATCTTGGGTGCCGGCCGGGTGTCCTTGAGATGGATGGTCAGGGTCGAATAGCCGTTGCCGCTCTGGAGTTCGTTGTCGTAGGCGACTGGCCCGGTAAGATCGAAGATCACGGACAGCGGCGGGTCGGCTGACGAAAGCCGAATGCGGTCGAGCGTTGCCGGCCCGGTCGGTGCGGGCGCCTTGAGTACGCCCGGCAGCGCGCCGTGCTCGGATGCGCGGGCGACGCTTTGGGCCGCGGCGGTGCCGGCGGCGGAAGAGCCGGGGGCGCCGGCAGGAGCGGTCGCGGGATGCGCCGCGATGGTGCTCGCGCCCGCGGGCTTGGCGGATGCCGCCGCGCGTTCGAGGTTCGGCAGGCCGTCGGCTCCATAGATGGCTTTGGAGTCGCTTGCCGCGGCCAGCGCGGCGTCGTCGCCCTGGCGCACGGTCACGTTATCGGGCGAATTGTCGCCGAATCCGCTTTCCGCCAGCACCAGTTTGAGTGGGTCTTCCTCGGTGTCGACCGGCTGATGGAGCTTCTTGAGCTTGGCCTCGGCCTTTTTGGCGTACTCGGTTCCCGGATAGTGCAGGACCTCAGCGGTGTAGGCTTGGGCCGCCGAATACTTCTTGCCTTCCTTCTCCAGCACGTCGCCGAGCTGGTAGAGCGCCTCATCGCCCACTGGCGTATCGGGCCACTTCTGCATCAACTCCGCCAGGCGCGATTCGGCGGCGCGGAAGTTGGCACGGCTGTAGTAGAAATCGCCGATCAGCAGCTGATGGCGCGCGAGCATCTCGCGGCAGATCGCGATCTGCTGATGGGCGAGGGCGGCGAAGCCGGTTTCCGGATAACGCCGCTCGATAATCTCGAACTGCTCGAGCGCCAGCCGGGTATGGGTCTGATCCTGGTCGGGACGGCCGATCTGGTCGAAGTGCGCCATCGCCAGGTAGTACGACGCCAGCTCGATCTGCTTGCTCGTCGGATGCATCTTCTCGAAGTCCGTGAGCGAGGCGATCGCCTCGGCGTAGTGCTTCATCTGGTATTGGGCGAGGCCGATTTTAAGCTCGGCGTCTTCGGCATAGGGGCTGAACGGATATTGGTCAATGAGCTTCTGGAAGTAGATGGTCGCGCCCTTGTAGTCATGGGTCGCGTAGGCTTGCTGACCCAGCGCGTAGTAGTTCTCACCGGTGGGGAGCTGCTGGCGCAGGCTACAGGCCGCCACCCCAAGCGCAAGACAAGCCGCCAGTACAAGCCTCGAATGCCGCATGATGTCCGGGCTGCGGTCAGGTTAAACGCTGCCGGAACCTAACGCAAGCTGGCCAAGGCCAAATTGCTCGCAGGATCGGGCAGTTACGCACCGTTTTGGCGGCGGTCCCGTTCGGGTCGGGCGGCTGCCCTGTGGATGATCGACTTGCCCACAACGGTGCTACAATCGCGCCTGGCGCGCGCATCCATCCCGCAGCAGGAGGGTGACCATGAAAGTTGGACTCGCGGCCTTTCTCACCGAACACTCCGGCAATCCCGGGGCAATCGCTGCCGCCGCCGAGCGCGCCGGCTTCGAGTCATTCTGGGTCGCCGAGCATCTGGTCATTCCGGCCCACTATATGACCTACTATCCGCGCTCGACCGACGGCAAGGTGCCTGAGTTCTATGCCCATCTTGTCGACCCCTTCGTCGCCCTGGCGGTTGCCGCACAGGCGACATCGCGCATCCGGCTCGGCACCAGCATCTGCCTGCTCCCCGAACGCAATCCGATCGAAACTGCCAAGGTGGTCGCGACGCTCGATCTCTACGCGAGCGGCCGAATCAGCCTCGGCGTGGGCGCCGGATGGTTTCCCGAGGAGGCGGCGGTGATGGGCGTCGATTTCAAACGCCGCTGGCGCCATCTACGCGAGTCGGTCGAGGCGATGCGCGAGCTGTGGAGCAAGCCGGAGGCGAGCTACGAAGGCGAGATCATCCGCTTTCCACCGGTCAGGCTCTATCCCAAGCCCGTACAGCGGCCGTATCCGCCGATCCTGCTCGGCGCGCACGATCCCGGGCCCGCGCTCAGGCGGGTCGCGCGATGGGCTGACGGATGGATGCCGGGCGGGCTCAGCCCCGAGAAGGCGGCCGAGTGTATCCCGCAGATCAAGCGGATGGCGCGGGAGTACGGGCGCGACCCGGAGCGGCTTGAGTTTTCCGTGCTGCTCGGTGTGCCCGGCCAGCAGGCGCCCGGGGCCGACGCGCTGGAGCGCTACGCGGCCGCCGGCGTGAGCCGGGTGATAATGCTGGCGGCAGAGATGGCCTCGCGCGATGGCGTCGCGGTGGTCGGCGAGCTGGCGCCGACGATCGAGCGCGCGGGGGCAGTGTGAGCGATTTTCCCGCACCGCCAGGCGTGGTGTCGGCGGCGGGCGGTTGCGGCGGGCTTGCGGCAAATGCTAGGCGTCACGTTCCGCAAACCCGCGCCCGGGGACGCGCGGGAATAACAAGGGGCGATCTTTAGAAGCGATGGGTTCGCTTGGTTCCGGTAATTGGGGGATCGGCGATTTCGTTCTGCGCTATCGCCGTTCGATCGGGCTGCTGCTGCTCGCGATCACCGCCTTTATGGCGTGGAACGCGGCGCATGTCAGGGCGGCGACCAAATTCGAGAACCTGTTTCCCGCCGACCATCCCAACGTCCAGCTCTATGAGAAGTACCAGATGCGCTACGGCGGCGCGCAGACCTTGGTGATGATGATCCGTGTGCGCCACGGCGACGTCTTCAACTTCAAAACCCTCCAGAAAATACTCGACCTTCAGAATGCGGTGAACACGCTGCAAGCGGTCGACCATAACGAGGTCTTTTCGCTTGCCTCTTACCGCGTCGCCTACACCGAAGCGGTGCCGGGTGGACTGGTGTCGCAGTGTTTCATGTACCCGAGGCTGCCCGCCAATCAGCACGAGCTCGACGAACTGCGCCACTTGGTCCACGCCCATCGCGACCGCGTGATGGGGCTGGTGACGCCCGACGACAAAGGCGCGCTGGTGACCGCCGCGTTCAACGCCGATCGGATAGACTACGGCGCGCTGTTCAACCAGATCCAGGGCCTGGTCCACCGCTTCTCCGACCCTAACACCGACATCTACATCGCCGGCGTGCCAGTGATCGTCGGCTGGGGCTACTACTACTTCGACGTGATCGCGGTGATCTTCCTCGCTTCGATCGCCCTGATGCTGGCCATCCTGTATCTCAGCCTGGGCCAGCGCTCGAGCTGGTGGGCGCCGATCCTGACCGGCTCGTTTTCGGCGCTGTGGGGGCTCGGGTACGTCGGCCTGATGGGCTACAACTTCGACCCCATCATGATGGTTATCCCGTTCATCCTGACCGCGCGCGACTTGAGCCACGGCATCCAATGGCAGGGGCGCTACTACGACGAGCTCGACGCGCTCGACGACAAGTACGCGGCGTGCGCGGCGACCACCAACGTGATGCTGCCGCCGGGCTTCCTGTCGATCATCGCCGACATCGCGGGGATCATCTTCATCTCGCTCGGCGGTATCCCGGTGCTCAAAGAGATCGGCTTTGCCGGCGCGGTATGGCTCGCAGGCAGCCTGACCATGGTGTTCGTCTTCCAGCCGATTTTCATGAGCTATCTGCCGCGCCCGCGGATCAAGCCGCGCAGCTGGGCCGAGCGCGCGCTGGGCGCCGGCGGCTCGCGGATGGGCAGCTTCATCGATTGGTTGGTGCAGGTGCCGGTGACGCCGGGCGCGCTGCGTACGACGATTCTGGTCGCCGGCGCCGCCTTTATCGTATGGGGCGTGGCCTCGGGCCAGCGCGCCAAGATCGGTTATACGAGCTCGGGCACGCCGCTCTACCGTCCCGACTCCAAGGTCAACCGCGATATGGCCGAGATCGGCAGGTACGTCCCGCTGGACGAGGGCTGGATCGTGCTCGAAACCCCAGACTGGCCCTCGCCGCAGTCGTCGCTGGGCTCGCCGGTGCTGCGGATGGAGGACGATCTTGCCGCCTATCTCCAGGCGCACGGGCAGGTGGCGGCGGTGGTTTCCTTTTCCAACACGGTGGTCAAGGGGATGAATCGCCTGCTGCATAATGGCCAGCCGAAATACTACGCGCAGCCGCGGATCTCGGCGCTCAACGGCAACATCTGGTGGATGTTCTTCGCGGGC
Source organism: Candidatus Binataceae bacterium (assembly GCA_035650475.1). Lineage (NCBI taxonomy): Bacteria > Candidatus Binatota > Binatia (SeqCode) > Binatales (SeqCode) > Binataceae (SeqCode) > Binataceae bacterium (SeqCode). Next base: position 63,257 of record DASRHP010000014.1, on the reverse strand, counting down.
ACGGCGCCGGGCGAGATGGAGCGCTTTTTCGCCCACAACCCGCATGTCACCAGCACCTGCATCCGCGTGCTGCTGCCCGACCATACCTACGACCGGCTCAACACGCTGCGCAGCGAGATCCAGGATTTCGTCAACCTGCGCGTCAGGACCGATCCGCAGCTCAAAGGCGTCGCCGTGCGCTACCTCGGCGGTGAAGCGGGGCTTTACGCGGCGGCCAACGACGTGCTCTACAGGCTCGACCTGATCAACATCACGTTCGTGCTCGCCGCGATCTACGTGTTTTGCGTCATTTCATTCCGCTCAGTGGTGGCCGGCGCGCTCTTTATCGTGTCGTGCGTGATGGCGAACTTCGGCGCCTTCGTTTACATGGGCGCGCGCGGCATCGGGCTCACCATCGACACCATCCCGGTGATCTCGCTCGGCATCGGGCTCGGCGTGGACTACGGCATCTACACCGTGGCGCGCATCCGCGACGAGGTGATCGGCGGGCGGCGGCTGGAGGAGGCGATCACGACGGCGCTGAGGACCACCGGCTCGGCGGTGTTCAGCACGTTCGCGGTGATGATCGGCGGCATCTTGCCGTGGGCGTTCTCGCCGCTGCTGTTCCATAACGAGATGAGCGTGCTGCTGATCTTCCTGATGGCGACCAACATGATTGCCGGCGTGCTCATCCTGCCCTGCTTCATCGCCTGGCGCCGCCCGCGCTTCATCTGCAAGTACGAGCGCCCGGCGGGCGCCGAGGTGCAGCGCGCCGCCGCCGGTGCCTCGAGCTGACCGACGGGGGCGGCGGGGAGCGCGGTGGAAATCGGGCTGCATCTGCCGCAGTTTCAGGACGATCCGCGGCTGCTAGCGCGCGTCGCGCGCCGCGCCGAGGAAGCCGGCTATGCCTCGCTGTGGGTCAGCGACCACGTCCTGACTCCCGCGCAGCATCCGACGGTTCAGGTCGGCACGCTGCTGGAGCCGATTGCGACCTCGCTTACGCCGCGGCGGTGACGAGCCGAATCCGGCTCGCCACCAGCGTGCTGGTGCTGCCCTATCGCAATCCGATCGTTCTCGCCAAGGAGCTCGCGACGCTCGACCGTCTGTGCGGCGGGCGGCTCGTGGTCGGAGTGGGCGGCGGATGGATGGTCGAGGAGTTCCGCGCGCTGGGCGCGCCGTACGAGCGGCGCGGCGCGTTCTGCGACGAAGCGATCCGCCTGATGCGCACGATGTGGGCCAGCGACCTTTCCTCGTTCCATGGCGAGTTCTTCAACTTCGACGCGATGCGCTGCGCGCCGGCGCCGGCCGCGGGGCGGATCCCGCTCTGGGTCGGTGGGCTCAGCCGGCGCGCGCTAAGGCGCGCGGTCGAGCTGGGCGACGGGTGGCACGGGACGCGGATGCGCGCGCCAGAGCTGGCCGAGCGGCTGAAGTGGCTTCGCGATTTCGCCGCCGCCCGCGGCCGCTCGCTCGACGGCTTCGCCCTGAGCCATCGCGTCTATGTCGGCTTCGCCGAGCGATGGACCGAAACGGGCGGCTACCTGCGCGGAATCCTTGCGCCGCCCGCCGAACTCGCCGCCTATCTCAGCGAGTTCGCCGAACTGGGAGTCGGTGAAGTGCTGGTGACGCCGATCGCGCTCGAGCGCACCGGTTTCGACGGTTTCTTCGAGCGCTTCGAGCGCGAAGTCCGCCCGCGGCTGCGCTAGCGCTCGCCGAACGGCGGGCAGGTCCCCTTGTATTGGTCCGGAATCTCAGAGGGCGGCGGCTTCGCGCGCGGATTCGTCGGGCGCGAAGCCGGCGACGGTTTGCTCGATTGCGTCGAGCACCGCGGGCAGCCGCTCGAATCCCGCCGCGAACGCGACGCGGAAGACGGGTGTGCGCGCGGCCAGATGAAGGTAGCGGCGCAGCGTGAGGCGCTTGCGCGCCTCGTCCTTAAGGCTGAAAGAGAAGGCATGCGGGAGCAACGCGGCGAGCGCGCGGCCCGCGGAAAGCCGCTCGACGCTCACGTCGCCTCGCACCGGCTCCGCGCGTTCCAGAACGCACAGCGCCGCCAGCGGGCTGGTGGCGAACTCATGCGCGGCGCCGGCGCGCGCCGGCGCGCGACCCAGATGAGCCGCCGAGGCCGCGCGCAACCGCAGGTCGAACGGCAGCCTGATCGTTTTGTTCGGCGCGCCATCCTCGGCCTCGATCGCGACCGCGTCGTCGGCCCATAGCGGATAGCCGCGCGCGCCGAAGGCCGCCGCCATCGTTGATTTGCCGGTTTCGGAAACCGCGCAGAACACGACCACGCCGGTGGACGCGCGGATCGCGCTTGCGTGCAGAACTTCGGCTCCGAAGTAATGCAGCGCCACCGGCAGCGCGGCGTGGCGATAGGCCGCTTCGACGAGCCCGCACTGGACGCCCGGTTCCGGATACGCGGTCACGCTCAGGCGGCGCGCATCGAAGCGGAACGTGGCCGCGCCCGGCATCTCCATCCAGGCGTAGCCGCCGGCGGTGTAGCTGAAGGCGCACGCGATTCCGCGCACGTCGCGCCAGACCTCGACGGCGGCGCTGTCGGGCGGGCGTGCGCGGACAGGCGTCGCTGCGGCGATTGCAAACTCCACTCGCCGCGCGATAAACGCTGGTCCGGGGGGCATGAAAGCCCTCAGGCAGCCTTAGCCCAGCCCCTTCGGCTTGCGGGGAGCATCTCCGGTATCATCAGCCTGAATACTGAGCTTGCCTCCACCACCCTGGATCAGCTCGGCCGCATCGCCGACGTAGGTCAGTTCCATCTTCTGCCAAGGCTGTTTCTCAGCCTCGGCCTGTGTGGCTCCCGACCCTCTGCCTTGACCCTTTGCCATAAGTAGCTCCTTACCCATCTGGATCAAAATCCGAAATCCGCCGCTACAATCGCGCCCTTAGCCACGACTCCATACTCATCATTTGCCACACCCGAAAGGCCTTTGGATGATGGTCGGACTGGAACACGGTACTCACCCAAGAGTCAACCTGCTGCGGCTCGGCGAGCCCTAGGGCGATGAGGGCCTTTGCGCCACCTAATCTCTTCCATACCTCGGCCCCCTCGGCGCGTATCACCGACGGAAAAAACTTTGTGAGCTGCACCTTCTTTTGCTGGTCGAAACCAAGGCCAGGAAACCGCTTGGCTACCGTCTGGCGCACCAGACCCTTGGTCAGTCCGCCACGGTTGAGCAGCGCGGGGGGCGTGCGGTAGAGCAGCTCGACCAGGTCGCGGTCAAAATAGGGGTGCAGAAACCTCAGGCCCAAGCGCTTGCCGTTTTCGAACAACTCTTCCATCTCCCACGAGACCAGCGGATGGTCGAGCGCGCGGTGCACCTCCGCAAAATAGGTTCCGCATTCGGCGAGCCCCCTGATCCGATCGGTTTCCACCGCCTCGACGCGCGAGCTGACGCTGCTCCACAGTTCCGCATCGACCCTTTGCCAAGGCTGCAATAACCTGCGTAACCGATTCCGCTTGATCCGAGCGAAAGTTGACGGACTGCGCCGCTCGAGCGTCCGCAGCGTCGTGTCGCGCAGCAGGGTGCGCAGCCCGAAGCTCCACAGCAGGCGGAATGCATAGGCGCACTGTCCAACCCTGAACGAACGACGGGTTTGATTCCACAAACGGTAAAGCCCGACAACATCCAATGAGCCGATCAGATCAGCGGCCAGAAAGGGCGAGACGCCCAGCCACTCGTCGCCACCGGTGCCAGTCAGGATCGCCCGGCATCCGTTCTGTTGGCCCAGACTCGCGAGATAGTTGTACGCGCTCAGCAGGTAGTTCTGCAGCGGATGAGGTGAGTGCGCGCTCATCTCGACGGCCGGTCCCAAAATCCCCCGCGATCCGACCGCGACGCTGAAAGGCACGAGGTCATGCTCCAGGCCGAGCCGTTCTCCCACCGCCTTTTGCACCCGCTCTTCATTCGCTTCAGGGGTCGAAAAAATCAGCGAAAGAGCACGCGGCGCCGGAACCCCGCGCTCGCGGCTGAGGTCGGTGGCGACGGCGGCGATACTGACGGAATCAAGTCCGCCGCTGAGATAAATTCCCAACGGGCCGAACTCCAAAGACCGCTCGACCGCACGCGACAATAGCTCGTTGAACCGCTCGACCTCGTCTTCGGTCACCCAGCCTGAGCCGAGCTTTGGCGCTTGCGGATTCCAATAACGATAAACCCGCCGCTCTCCGCGGCTCACTGCGAGGGCGTGTCCAGGCGGAACCCTTTCCGCCTCGGCGTAAAAGGTCTCCCCGAGCTTGGGGAAGAAATCCAGGAAATAGCTGGTGACCGCAGCTCGATTAATCGCCCGGGAGACAGACGGATGGCGCACCACGGCTTCGAGCGAGGTCGAAACGATCAGGTCGCCTGCGCCGCTGGAGAAGAACAACGGATGATTGCCCATCGCGTCGCGCGCGCACAACAGCAGGTCGCGACTCGCATCCCAGACCACGAGGGCGAAGATCCCGCGTAGCCTGTTAAGCAGGTCTTCGCCCCAGCGTTCATATGCCCGCAGTATAGTCTCGGCATCGTCGGCCTCGTCGGTGCCGAGTTCGCCAGCGAGGTCGGCCCCGTTGTAAAGGAAGCCTTCCAGCACAACGGCGCAGCTGCCCGTGGCCGCGACCAGCGGTTCGGGTTCTCCGAGCTGGCAAAACAGGTTGAGCCGTCGTTCGGCGCGCGCGGGACCCAAGGCCATCCGCCGATGGCCCGGAACCTCGCTGGCGATGCCGCGGCTGAGCGCCGCGACCCATCGCGGCCACCCATGCTCTTTCAACTCCGGTCGGAGCGCGGCTGCCCTTACTGCCATCGGCGTCAGCCTTCCTCCAGCTCCAATAGCTGCTCTTTGTTGAGCGAGGCCACCATCCGCTCGACCTCCACCGTGACTTGCGCCCGGTCAACTTCGAATTCTCGGCAGAGCTGCTCTTCGATTGCCTCGAGCCGCTCCCCCGCCGCCAGCAGTTCCCAGAGTCTGGCGCCGGTGCGATTGAGCGAAAAAAAGCGGTTGGTCTTAAGGTTGAGCAATACGATCTCGTCGCCGAAGCGCTCGCTCATCACGTCGGCAGATAACCGCGCGCGGATAGTGTGGTTGCCTGTGCTCACTGCGTCTAAGCCGGTGTTAATCGGCCTCCGAGCTCCTGACTCCTCCCGCGGTTGCGCCGAGCACTTAGAGGTGACGAGGAGTATCCGTTATCTTAATATCGTATAGAACACGTTTAGTCAAATTGACGGTTTTGAGCTAAACTGAACGCCAAATTCTCGACTTCCGACTTCTCGGTCCCCCTTCGAGCTCTCCTTCCGGTCCTTCGCTAGACTCGGCATCTAACGGCTGAGTGTGCCGACTTATGCTTTCGCTGTCTAGATGCCTGAATCCCGTTTCGCATCGCCGAATCGGCGCTCCTGATCCGTCAGCGCAAGCTTTGGAGCAGAGTTTCAGGCACAATGGGCAAAGAGGCGCGATGTGCCTGCTGTCGCGAACGACACGGAACTGACCGCAAGGACGCGCAGCTTGGATGCGCCGAGCGAAGTTCAGGCTCGTCGGTCATCCCATGCGATTGGCCCCGGGCGCGAGGCGGAGCTAGCGCTCTGTTGTGCGGCGCTGGCCGTGACGGGACATCGCGCGGCCCGAGCGCGGGAGCTCCTTGGCGGCGGGGCAATCGACTGGCTCGCGCTTGCGGCGTTTGCCTCGCGCCACGCGATCCTGCCGCTCGTGTACAAGAGCCTGAGCCAGACGCTCGACGGGGTAGCGGCGGCTGAGGCGATTCAGCCGATGCGCCGGCAGTTCCAGGCCAATGCCCTGCGCAACGCGTCGTTGGCGCGCGAGCTGGTCCGCGTCAACGCGCTGATGGCGACGGCCGGCATCCGGGCGCTCGCGTTCAAGGGGCCCGCACTGGCCGTCCATGCTTATGGCAGCTCCAATCTCCGGCAGTTTATCGATTTGGACCTTCTGGTGCGCGAGGACCAGGCGGCCGAGGCGGTCAGGCTCCTGACCGCCGACGGCTACGTCGCGCCTGCTGGATACGGAGTCGGGGAAATCGGGCGAAGTGGCGTCTTTGAAACCTCGCTCGCGAAGCCGGGATCGTTTGCGGCGATCGATCTCCATTGGCGGCTCGCCGAGCCATATTTTCCGCTGGCATTGGGCGGCGACGAGCTTTGGCAGCGCGCGATAACGGTCGAATTGGAAGGCGGCGGCGTGCGCACGCTTGCCCCCGACGATCATCTGCTCTACCTCTGCGCGCACGGTGCCCGGCACGGATGGGAAACGCTAAGCGGCGTATGCGACGTCGCGCAGTTGATGCGCGCCGCGCCCGTTGATTGGCAGCCGCTGCGCGAGCGCGCCGCGCGCGTCGGGGCGCGCCGGATGCTTTTGCTGGGAGTCGTGCTCGTTCACGACCTGCTCGAAGCTGAGGTGCCCGAGGAAGCGCTTGTGGAGGCGCGCAGCGAACCCGCGGTAATTCGCGCCGCGCGCACCTTCATCGCGCATGCGGCCGATCCGGATGCGCGCGGGCCACGGCTTTATCAGCGATGGTCGATTCCGCTGCGGATGATTGAACAGCCTCGCGCGCGAATCCGCTACCTCGCCGCCCGCGCGCTTACCCCGGGCGCCGACGATCGCGAACTCGCACGCCTGCCGCGCGCCCTGGCACCGTTGTACTACCTGCTGCGTCCATTGCGGATTGCTCTGAAAGGGAGCAGCGCCGCCATGCGCGGGCTCTGGCGCGCGGATTCAGTGACGCAGCGCAGGGCACGCTGATGCGCGGCGGCATCATGGTTGGTCCGATTCCGTTTTGGCGGCAGCGCGTGGCTTGCCGGGCGATCGGCGATCGGAGATCATCGAGCACGTGATGCGGCGCCGGCTCGCCACCTTTCTTAGCCTCCCTTCCTCCGATCGCCGCCTATTGATGCGCGCGGCGACGGCGGTCGCCGCCGCCCGCGTGATGGTCAAGCTGATGCCGCTGCGAACCGCCCGCGGCGCCCTTGTCGGCAGTCAACGGCGCCTGCGCGCGGCGCCATCGAATATTGCCTGTTTACGGCCCCCTGCCGAGCGCATCATCTGGGCGGTCGAGGCCGCCGGACGTGCGATTCCAGGCGGCGGCAACTGTCTTGTGCAGGCGCTCGCGGCGGAGGCGCTGATGCTGCGTGCGGGTTATGCGTGCGACCTGCGAATCGGCGTCGCCAGGGACGGCGCCCGCAACATGGCGGCCCATGCATGGTTGGTCGCTCCCGACGGCAAGGTGCTGATCGGCGATTTCGACCTCGACCGCTACCGTCCGATGGCCTCGACCGGAAGGCCGTGATGAGCGCTGCTGCGGAGGTCGCGCTTAGGCATGACTCGATTTGGCTCGGCTATGCATGCATTGATTATCTAAGAGAAACTAAATACGCTGAATTGCTGGAATGACGGCAGCCAGCTCCCTGCCCGGGTTCCGCGACGCTGACCACGCCGATTCGGCCGTCAGGCAGCGTGAATCCCTCGTGACAAAGACCCTCGTTGCCTATATCAGGACGCTGCTCGAAGTCGGACGCCTCCGGCTCGCCGGCGCGCTCGCCCTGATGCTTCTGCTGTCGCTGACTGAGGGTGTCGGCCTTGCGCTGCTGCTCCCGCTATTGCAGGTCGCGGGGCTTGACCTTGGCGCCCAAGGTTCGCTTGGCCGCTACGAACGCACGATTGCGGGGGCCATCCAGGCCCTCGGCCTGCATCCGAGCCTGCTCGTTCTGCTGATTGTGTTTGCGGGGCTGGTCGGAGCGCGCGCTGTGCTAGGCCAATGGCAGAACGTCACCTTCTACTCGATCCAGCAGAGCTTCGGACTGTTGCTCCGCCGCCGGCTGTACCATGCGATCGCGAACGCGCGATGGCTGTTCGTTTCGCGGCTGCATTCGGCCGACCTCACCCATGCGCTGACCGCCGAGGTCGAACGGGCGGAAGTCGCAGGTTCGCAACTGTTGGGGCTGGTCTCGCGGCTGCTCCTGCTTGCGCTCTACCTGGCGGTCGCGCTGGTGGTCTCGGCGCCGACGACGGCGCTGGTGGTCGGCTGCGGAATTCTGCTGGTCCTGATGTTGCGTCGGCGCACGCGGCTGCTCCATGACGCGGGCGCCGATTTTTCCCGCCGCACGCGCGACCTCTACGCCGCCGCCGTCGAGCATCTCCAGGGCCTCAAGGCCGCGCGGATGTACAGCGCGCAGGAGCGCAACTTCGAGTCTTTCGCCAACGTCAGCGCTGAGGTCGCGCGCAGCGGCGTCGAGATCATGCGCCAAGGGACGGCCGTGGGCACGCTGTTCGAGCTCGGCTCGGTGGCGATCCTCGCCGTCTTGATTTACGTCGCGCTCCGCATGCTCGAGGTTGCCCCGTTCGCCGTGCTCCTCCTGCTCGGGATGTTTGTGCGGGTCACCCCGAGCGTGATGCTCTGCCATCACCTGTACCGCGAGCTGGTGCAGGCGATGCCCGCGTTCGAAAACGTTATGGGGCTGACCGCGCGATGCGCAGCCGAGGCCGAGCCGGCGGGCGCGCCGCCGGCGGCGCTCGAGTTCGCAGGCGCGCTGCGCCTGGAGCGAGTCTCTTTCTCCTACCAGCCCGACAAGCCGCCCGCCGTACGTGAGCTCGATCTCGTCGTTCCGGCGGGCGAATTCGTCGCGTTGGTCGGCACCTCGGGCGCCGGCAAGAGCACCATCGCCGACCTGATGTGCGGGCTGCTCGTGCCTGCCGCCGGCCGAGTGACGATCGACGGCGCGGTGCTCGACCAAGAGCGCGCCCGCGCGTGGCGCGCGCAGGTCGGCTACGTCGCCCAGGACACCCATCTCTTCCGCGGCACCGTGCGCGACAACCTGTTGTGGGCGCGGCCCGATGCGGGCGAGGCGGAGTTGCGCGCGGCGCTCGCCCTAGCCGAGGCGGCCGCCTTCGTTGACGCCCTGCCGCAGGGGCTCGATACCCCGATTGGCGAGCGCGGCGCGACCATCTCGCAGGGCGAGCGCCAGCGGCTTGCGCTCGCGCGCGCGCTGCTGCGCCGTCCGCGCCTGCTGATCCTTGACGAGGCGACCAACAGTCTCGACGCGCATACCGAGCAGCGTATCCTTACCACCGTCGACGCGCTGCGCGGCGAGACGACGATCGTGATGATCGCCCATCGCATCGCCGCCGTGCGCTATGCGGGTCTGATCTACGTCATCGAGGGCGGCGCGGTGGCCGAGTCGGGAAACTGGGACGAGCTGTGCGCGCGCGAACACGGGCGATTGCACGCGATGTGCCTGAGCCAGGGGATCGCGCCGGCGCCGCTTGCCGCGCCGCCTCCCCAGGTGGCGTTGCGCCGCGCCTGACCCGCGCGCCGGGCGCGACGCGCGTCGAGCGCGGCAATTTCCTCACTGCGGAGGCGATTTGCGGCGCTCCGCGGAATCCGCTCGGCCGCGGACCTTGTTGCCCAGCTCGGTTCCCTGTTCCTTGAGCCGGTTGAGTAGGCGGCGCGCCCAAACGAATTCTGCGCCGAGCACGCTCAAGCCCAGGAAGATCGCGAGCCATCCCGGACCCGGCGTCACCAGCATCACGACGCCGGCCGCGATCAGGGTAAAGCCGATGACGGCGGCGGCGACGCGCCGCGCCTGGCGCAGCGTGCTTATCCACATCGCGCGCAGCCCGCCCCGGTGGTCAACGTTCGATTAGGCAAGGTGAATGCCGCGGCGGCGGATGGTGCGAGAGGGGGGACTCGAACCCCCATGCCTTGCGGCACCGGATCCTAAGTCCGGCGCGTCTGCCGTTCCGCCACTCTCGCGTCAGGGGAAAACCTTATTGAAAAAGTCGGGACGGTAGAAGGCCGACGACGGACGCGGCGCTGCGGGGCCGCCGGCGCGCGGCCGGCCAATCCCACTGACCGTGCCCTCCGCCGGTTCCTGCGCCATACGGAAGATCCTGTGCCGCTGCCGCGGTGGCTTGCTCGATTCAATTTCCGTGCCCGCTCGCTCGAGGATGAACGTGATCGGCGTGCGTGCTGGTAGTGCGGCTGAAGCAGAAGCAGGCGCGGCTCGCCGCACTGCTCGGCCAGCCCGCTATCGCCGGCGGACATGAGAACGGCCGCGCACCCGGCGCGCCTGCGAGCCGCCTGGTGGGCTGCTTTTGCGCCCGGCGATGTCTATACTTGCGTCGTGCGCCCACCGGCCCCAGCGCTCGCGCTGCGGTTTGTACTTGCATCGATAATCGCCCTTGCTCTCGCGGCGCTCGCGCCAAAGCGCGCCGGCGCGGCCGATGTGGCCTGCAACGCGCAACTCCAGCCGATGCTGACGCGGTTCGTCGGCTCGGCAGAACCGGTCAATGAAAACCAGTTCTTCGCGCTGCTCAGGCAGTGCGCGGATAAACCTGCGCTCGGAGCGCTGCTTGACGCGCTCGCCAAACCCGCTGCCGTGCGTGAGCCGTTCGAGTTGGCGAGCGCGGTGGAGGCGGCGCTCGCCGCACCCGCGCTGGTCCATGACGCGGAGGCGACGCAGTTGTTCGCCGCGCGCCTCGCCGCCGTGAACTATCCCGCCACGAGGGCGTCGCTGACCTATCTGTTGGGATGGCGCGACGATGCGCCGGCGCTCAATCGGCTCCTGGGCGCCGACCCCGCGCCCAAGGTGCGCGCGGCTGCCGCCGTCGCTCTGCGCAACTGCAAAACGCCGCCCGACTTTGCGGCGCTGTGGCGCGCCGCCAAAAATGACCCCGACGGCGCCGTGCGCGCGCAGGCCTACCAGACGCTCGATCGCTTCGGCCAGTTGCATACGGCGGACGATTTCCTCGCCGCCAGCCGCGCCCAGACCGAGGCCGCGAGTATCGGCCGCTTCTTGGGACGCTGGCTGCGCGCGGAAAAGTCCACGGACGACGAGAAGGCTGAGACGCTGACCCGTATTGCCGAGCGTAGCGGCAGCGCCGAAGCAAGCGGCGCATTGTCGGAGATCGTGCGCACCTTGGAGCCGCCGCCGCGCGCGCTGGTCGCACTGGCTGTATCGCCGCCGCCTCCTGCAGCGACGATGGGCGCGCCGTGGCCGGGCGCGCGCGCCGCTGCGATGCGGCCGCTGCCCGTTCCTGCGGTCGAGCCGCCGGAGAGCGGGTTGCAGAAGGCGCTCTACCTGCGCCGCGCACGTATCACGAATGCCGCGCTCGCGCAGTTCGCCGCCAGCAGGGACATGCGCGAAGACGCGGCGCGCGGCGCGATCCAGTGCGCGCTGGCGGTCAACCGATGCGGCAAGGGCGGATGCGTGGCGTTAGGGCAAATCCTTGGTGCCACCGACCGCCTCGACGGGCCGCTTGCGCTCGAAGCCTCGCACGACGTCTCGACCACGGTCGGGGCGCCCTACTTCGCCCATCGCCGCCGCCAGTACGGAATCGCGTTTGCGGTCGCCTTGCTCGTGGCGGCGCTAACGGTGTTAACCGGCTTCGTGCGCCGCGGCGCGCGAACCTTCGCGATCGGCGTGGCCTGGTTGCTGGTCCTCGTTCCCGCCGCGATGCTCCAGTTCAGTTCGGGTTCGATGATGGACGCGATGGTTTGGCCGCCGCTCAGGTTGTGGCCGGCGACCGCCTTGGGCTCAGTCGCGGCGACGTTGCTGGTGGCGGAGGCGGTTACGCTTGCGCTCGGGCGCCGATGGCTGGTCCCAGGCGCACTGCTGGTGGGCGAAGCGGCCTGGTGGTTGATCCCCGCCCTGCTCGACGCCTGGGGCATCAGCCTCGCGATGCAGCATTACTCGCCTGATGAGAATTGGCTGCCCTTCATGCTCGCGCTGGTCATGGCGGTGGGGGCGCCGCTTTTGACGCTGGCCCTGAGCGGCGCGGCCTGGGGTGTCCAGCGGATGGTCCTCGCCGGCGCGCCGGAGCGCTGAGGCGCGCCGCCTCGGATTCGCGCCGCTCCCGCTGGCGGCGACGCGCTACGACGCCGAGCAGATGTAATTGCGCAGCGACTCGAGCTCGAACTGCGCCTCGTGCAGACGCTGCTTGACGACGTCGCCGATGCTGACGATCCCGGCCAGCCTGCCGTCGCGGATGACCGGCAGGTGGCGGATGCGCTGCATCGTCATCACTTCCATCAGCTCGACGATCGCGTCGTGGGGCGCGCAGGTTCTCACCTCGCGCGTCATCAGCCGCTCGACCGGCATCGCCATCACCGCCTCGCCGTGCTCGGCGATGCCGTGAACGATGTCGCGCTCGGAGACGATACCGACCAGCCGACCGGATTCGTCAACCACGGGCGCGGCCCCGATACGCCTCGCGGTGAGCAGGCCGGCGAGCGACGTAACGCTCTGGCCGGGGGTTACGCTTATGACCTCGCTGCCCTTCTGCTGGAGGACTGCCGAAACCGTGCTTGCCATGGTTCGACCTCCTTTGCCGCGGACCAAGCTTCCAGGTGACCGCCCCAGTGCTCCATTGTATATAGCCGCGGCGGCCTTCGGTTAAGCGGGTTGGGAACCCGATCCGCCGCCGCGGCAGCTCGTTAGAGCGCGAACATGCCACGGGCGCGGCGGCGCGCCAAACCCCGGTCGCGGCGGGGTTGCCGTAATGATAGGCTTGATGCGGCTTAGGGCCTTAACCCAATTCTGCCCGTAAGGACGAAAAATCAGTGCGTAAAGAACTTAGTGCGATTCGGAAGCTGGCGGTGCGCCTCGACGGCCGCTCCCTGCTGGCGGGGGCGATCGCGGCCGGCGCCGCGGCTTTCCTCATCGGCGCGTCCGCGGCCGCGGCGGCGGACGTGAGCCCGGTGCTCGCAACCGTCGGCAGCCACAAGATTACCCAGCAGGAGGTGGACGCCAAGATAAAGGTCCAGCTTTACGACGCCCGCAAGGGCGCGCTTGATGATATCGTCGATGACTACGTGCTCCAACAGGCGGCCCGCAAGGACCACCTCAGCGTCGCCGATTTCCTCAAGCGCGAAATCGACGACAAGGTCGCGGCCGATGTGAACGACGCCTCGGCCAAAAAGTTCTACGACCAGAACAAGGACAGGATCGCGGCGCTTAAGGCGACCCCCTACGACAAGGTCAAGGATCGCCTGATCGCGGCCTTGCGCCAGCGCGACGCCCAGCAGCAGCGCGAGGCGCTGCTGGAGCGCCTGCGCCAGCAGTACGGGGTCAAGGTTTTGCTCCAGCCGCCGCGGGTCGAGGTCTCCAGCACCGGCCATCCCACGCTCGGCCCCAAGGACGCGCCGGTCAAGCTGATCGAGTTCGGCGACTTCCAGTGCCCCTTCTGCAAGCGCGCCGAGGACACGGTCAAGCAGGTGCGGGAAAAATACGGCGACAAGGTCGAGATCGTGTTCATGGATTTCCCGCTGAGCTTCCACGATCACGCGATGGCGGCGGCCAACGCGGCGCGTTGCGCGGGCGAGCAGAACAAGTTCTGGCAGTACCATGACGCGCTGTTCGCCGATCAGTCCAAGCTCGCGCCCGCCGACCTCAAAGCTACCGCCAAGAAGCTCGGGCTCGACACCGCGAAGTTCGACGGCTGTCTAGACAAGGGCAAATACGAAGAGGCGATCAAGAAAGACCTCGCCGAAGGGCGCAAGCTCAATGTCAGCGGCACCCCGACCTTCTTCATCGACGGTCGCCAGCTGGTGGGCGCGCAGCCGCTGCCGCAGTTTCAGCAGATCATCGACGAGGAGCTCGCGCAGGCCGGCAACCACGGGACCAAGAAGACGGCGGCGGCGAACTGATCGCTTCGCGGCTTGACCGCCTCGAGCCGCCGGCGCCCTGGGCCGGCGGCTTTTCTTTTGCCTCGCCGCGCGTGTAACGCCCGCGCCCGGGGTTGGCGCGGGCCGCGCGGGTGGGCTAAAACCTTGGGCCGGAGCAAAATCATGTCCGCCAAGCCCGTCTCGCCCTCGGCCGCGCTGCGCGCGCGGCTGAGCCATCCGATAATTGACTCCGACGGCCATCAGTACGAGGCCGGGCCGCTGTTCTTCGACTATCTGCGCGCGGAGGCCGGCCCGTCGGCGGTCGAGCGCTTCGGCAAGGCGAGCTTCGACGGCTTTCTCGGCGCCGGCTGGCGCACGCTGACGCGCGAGGAGCGCCATGAACGGCGCGCGATGCGCCCGACGTGGTGGGCGAGCCCTGCGCGCAACACCCGCGACCTCGCCACCGCCCTTTTCCCGAGGCTTTTCCACGAGCGGATGAACGAGATGGGACTCGACGTCTCGATCATCTATCCGAGCGTCGGGCTGATGGCGGTGCAGATCGGCGACGAGGAGGTCCGGCGCGCCGCGGTGCGTGCGCTCAACAGGATGCGCGCCGAAATGTACGCCGAGTTCGCCGACCGCCTGTTGCCGGTCGCGATTATCGCGATGCACACGCCGCGCGAGGCGATCGAGGAGTTGGAGTTCGCCGTCGGCCGGCTCGGGATGCGCGCGATCATGATGGCGAGCTACGTGCGCCGGCCGGTCAAGGCCGCTGAGCGCATCTCGCCCGAGGCCGCCCGTTACACCTACTGGCTCGACACCTACGGCCTCGACAGCGAATACGACTACGACCCGGTGTGGGCGAAGTGCGCCGAACTCAGAGTGTCGCCGACCTTCCATTCGGTGGGCTACGGATGGGGCAGCCGAGCGACGCCGTCGAATTACGTGCACAACCATCTCGGCAACTTCGCGGCGAGCGCGGACGCGGTCTGCCGCGGACTTGTGATGGGCGGCGTGCCGAAGCGCTTTGCGCAGATGCGCTTCGCCTTCATGGAGGGCGGAGTCGCCTGGGCGCACAACCTGCACTGCGACCTGATCTCGCACTGGCACAAGCGCAACTGGGGCGCGGTCCAGAACTACAATCCCGCGCACATCGATCGCGAGAGCCTCGCGGATCTGTGCCGCCGCTACGGTGGCCCCGGGCTGTCGGATCGCGCGGGCGAGCTTTTGAACGCCTACGCCCGTGCCATGACGCGCGGCGAGGACCCCGCGCTGCTCGACGAATGGGAGCCGAGCGGAATAGAAAGCGCCGAGGAGATAAGCGCGATCTTCAGCAGGCAGTTCTACTTCGGATGCGAGGGCGACGATCCGCTGACCGCGCTCGCCTTCGACCGGCGCACCGCGCCGCCCGGCTCCCGGCTGCATCCGCTCTACGGCTCGGACCTGAGCCACTGGGACGTTCCCGAGATGGCGCGGGCGGCCGAGGAGGCATACGAGCTGGTCGAGCACGGCCTCATCGACGAGCAAGCCTTCCGCGAGTTGGTATTCGACAATCCGGTCAGCTTCTGGACCGCGGCCAATCCCGATTTCTTCCGCGGTACCGTGATCGAGGACGCCGTGAAGAAGTCGCTCGCATAGCTATTGAGTACTGGACTCGGTAATGAACAGGCTTCCGTTCCGCGGCCCCCTGCGCTGTCATTTCCGCGCGCGTGTCTGACGTGCGCAGAGACTCCCGGAGCCCATTGCGGACAGCTTTGAGGCCGTTGATTCAACCCACATAGCCGAATCTTTGAGGAGATCGCCATGAGCTGGGATTTTGAAACCGAACCCGACTTCCAGAAGGAACTCGACTGGATGGAGAAATTCGTGCGGGAGGAAGTCGAGCCGCTCGACTACGTGCTCGGCTCGCCCTACGATGTGCGGGATCCAAAACGCAATGCACTGGTGCGCCCGCTTCAGGCCGAGGTCCGCAAGCGCAGGCTCTGGGCCTGCCATCTCGAACCCGAGCTCGGCGGCCAGGGCTACGGCCAGCTCAAGCTCGCGCTGATGAACGAGATCCTCGGCCGCTCGCGCTTTGCGCCGACGGTTTTCGGATGCCAGGCGCCGGACTCCGGCAACGCCGAGATCCTCGCCAAGTACGGCACGCCGGAACAGAAGAAGCAGTACCTCGAGCCGCTGCTGCGCAACGAGATCGTGTCGTGCTTCTCGATGACCGAGCCGCAGGGCGGCGCCGATCCCAAGGTTTTTACGACCCGCGCCGAACTGCGCGGCGATAACTGGGTAATCAACGGACAGAAGTGGTTTTCTTCCAACGCGCGCTACTCCTCGTTCCTGATCCTGCTCGCGGTCACCGATCCCGACGCGCCGCCCTACAAGCGGCTCTCCACCTTCATCGTTCCAACCGATGCGCCCGGCGTGAATATCGTGCGCAACCTCGGCGTTGGCCATGAGGACGAGGGCACCCACGCCTACGTCAACTATCAGGACGTGCAGGTGCCCAAGGACCATCTGTTGGGCGGGCGCGGAGGCGGCTTCGTGGTCGCGCAGACGCGCCTGGGCGGCGGCCGTATTCATCACGCGATGCGCACTATCGGGCAGGTGCGCAAGGCGTTCGACATGATGTGCGAGCGCGCGCTGTCCCGCACCACCCAGGGCTCGCTGCTCGCGGACAAGCAGATGGTGCAGGAGAAGATCGCGGACTCGTGGATCGACATCGAGCAGTTCCGCCTGCTCGTTCTGCGCACCGCCTGGCGCATCGACAAGTACAAGGACTATCTCAAGGTCCGCAAGGACATCGCGGCGGTGAAAGCGCAGATGCCCAAGGTGTTCCACGACGTCGCCGTGCGCGCGCTCCAGATCCATGGCTCGCTCGGCGTGACGCCCGAGATGCCCTTCGTGGACCAGGTGATGGAGAGTTTCGTGATGGGTCTGGCCGACGGGCCGACCGAGGTCCACAAGATCACGCTCGCGCGCCAGGTGCTGCGCGAGTACCGCGGGACGAACGGGTTGTTCCCCACAGGGCACATCCCGGCGCTGCGCGAGGCGGCGCTTCGAAAGTTCGCCGGGCGAATCGAGCTGGAGGTGGCAGCGCAATGACGACGCGCGCCGTGCAATACGATTTCAGCGGCAAGGTGGTGGTGATCACCGGCGGCAGCCGCGGGCTGGGCCATGCGATGGCGCTGGGCTTCGCCGCCGCCGGCGCGAGATTGGCGATCGCCAGCCGCAAGCTCGAAGCGTGCGAGGCCACCGTCAAGGAGATTCGCGCGCTTGGCTCCGACGGCTCGGCGCACGCGGCGCACGTCGGCAAATGGGCGGATTGCGACCGCCTTGCCGAAGAGGTTTATGCGCGATGGGGCCGCGCCGACGTGCTCATCAACAACGCCGGGCTCTCGCCGCTCGCGCCGTCGTCGCTCGAGACCAGCGAGGAGCTCTTCGACAAGATAATCGGGGTAAATCTCAAGGGGCCGTTTCGGCTCTCGGCGCTCTTCGGCTCGCGGATGGCGGCGGGCGAGGGCGGTGCCATCATCAATATTTCGTCCACCGCGTCGGTTGCGCCGAGCCCGGAGACCGCGCCTTACGCCGCGGCCAAGGCCGGACTGAATATCCTGACCGTCGCGCTGGCCAAGGAGTACGGCCCCAGGGTGCGCGTCAACTGCATCATGTGCGGCCCGTTTCATACCGATATCAGCAAGGGATGGTCGCGAACCGAGGATTTCACGCGCCGCGCGCGCGAGACCTTTCCGCTCCAGCGCGCGGGCGAGCCCGAGGAGGTGGTCGGCGCGGCGCTATACTTCGCCAGCCCCGCCGCCAGCTTCACCACCGGCGCGGTGCTCACGATCGACGGCGGCGAAACCCATCCGCTCGTGCGCACGGTGTACGCGGGGCGCTAGCGCCCCGCAACTGGAGGCGAGTACGGGCGGGAGCCAGGGCGGCCCGTCGGAGGCTGCGAGATCGATGGCAGAGGCGATCAAGTTCGGCTACCTGCTCGGCTTCCGCAATCCGCCGGGCGCAAATCTCGACTTCCATACGCTTTATTCCGAGCTGTTCCGTCAGGCCGAGTTCGCCGACCGCGCGGGATTCGATTCGATCTGGCTGACCGAGCATCACTTCACCGACGATGGTTATCTCGCCGCGCTCATGCCGACACTGGGCGCGCTCGCTGCGCGCACCATCCGCGTCGCGCTCGGCACCTATGTGCTGCTCGCGCCGTTTTACCACCCGCTGCGCCTGGCCGAGGACACCGCAGCGATCGACGTCATCTCGGGCGGGCGGTTGCGGCTCGGAATCGGACTCGGCTACCGCGCGGAGGAATTCGGCGGGTTCCAGGTGCCGCGCGCCGAGCGGCTCGGGCGTACGCTGGAGACGATCGAGATTCTCAAGCGCGCGTGGACCGGCGAACGCTTCAGCTTCGCGGGCAAATACTTCCAGTTCCGCGACGTGCGCGTGCTGCCGCGCCCGCTCAGCCGGCCGCATCCGCAACTGCTGTGGGGCGGAATGGCGCCCAAAGCGATAGAGCGCGGCGCCGAGCTCGATCTCTCCTTCGCCTGCAATCTTGGCCAGCGCGAGGCCGCGCTCTACCGCGCAGCTTTGCGCAAGCGTGGCAAGGACCCCGCCGCCTACGACATCGTGAACAGCCGTACCGTGTACATCGCCGACAGTGCCGACCAGGCGTGGGCCGATATCGAGCGCCCCGCTCTGTACCAGGCCGAGCTGTACGCCAAGTGGCTGTCGGAGGCGACCGGTGGCAGGCAGACGTGGATCAAGCCGGAGCCGGAGAAGGTGCGGCGCACCTGCGTGCTCGGAACCGCAAAGGAAGTGACCGCGCAGCTCGCCGCGATTGTCGGCACGGGCCAGATGAGCGAGCTAATCGTCGCCATGCAATTGCCGGGCCTTGCGCCGGCCAAGGCGATGCGCTCGCTCGAGCGCTTCGCCACCGAAGTCCTGCCGGCGCTGCACCGTTGACGCGGCTCGACGCGACGCGCCGCCGCCACGTCAAGGTTCGGGCATTCTTCTTCGCACTCAGGACGATGGCCAGAATTTTTGATATTGCGGCTGGCAGAGGTCAGAGCACGCGCAGCTCGCCGCGGATCAACCGCTCGGAGAGTCGATCGATGCGCCCGAGGCAGCTTCTGGCGACTCCCTCCGCGCTTCCGCGGAAGCGCGCGCTGAGGCCATGCGCAGTTGCCAGCTCGATCGCGATAAGTTGCGGCTCGGCCACTGGACGCCCGATGGTCGAGAGGATCTGCACCGAGGCCTCCGTGACGCCTTCCACCTCGGCGCAGATGGCGGCGGCGATCTCCGCCGCCAACACGTTGTAGAGCTTGCCGATGTGGGCGACCGGGTTCTTGCCCGCCGCGGCTTCGAGCGACATCCGCCGGTACGGTGTGATCAGGCCGTTGACGCGATTGCCCCTGCCCACCTCGCCGTCGTCGCCGTTCTCCGCACTAAGACCCGTTACCGTCAGGTAGAGCCCGGTTTCATCAGTCGCCTGTGGGTCGTCGAGCATATTGATGTCAATCTCGCAGTCGATGTCGATTGCGTCCGTGAGATAGCGCCGGGCTTTCGACTTGGTCGCGAAATATTCGGACGCGCTGCGGATGGTGCGATCGATGAACGCCAGCGCGACCGTGAAGCGGACATTGCGTCCGGTACGCACTCCCATAAGCTTGAAGTCGTCGCCAGCGGCTGGAAATGCGGCGCGGAACGATGGGGAGCGCAATATCTCCGCCAGCTTGAGGACCGCGCGTTCCAGGTGCGAGAGCGGCGCGTAGCCCGCGCCAAAGCTGGTGTCATTGGCGATCCGCGCCGACGGGCCGCGCGCGAAAATCCGCACCAGGTTCGGGCTGCCAGTCCGAGTCGCCGGTTCGACGACGAATAAACCCGGATCGCAGTGCAGCGCCGCCACGAGATATTCGCGCGCAGCGCCGCGCACGAGTTGCTCCAGGTCGAGGCCGGCGACCGGCGTCGCGCGTCCGCCGATTATCAGCCGCACCGGGGTGTTGACCTCGCCGCCGCCGAAGCGCGGACGGCTCTGCCCGCCGACCAGCAGAGCCTTGTCCACGTTGTGATGCAGCACTTCACCGGCCGCGCGCAGGTAGGCCTGGCTGAGCGCGCGCGAAACCGCCTCGGCAGCGCCGTCACAGATGCTGTCGGGGTGGCCAATGCCCTTGTGCTCGCAGATTTCGAGCTGCGCACGCGAGCGCTCATACGGGGGCATCGAAGTGATGACGAAGCTTACGTCGTCCGGCATGCGATGGCTCGCACCCGCGGGCCGAGATTTCCGAGCAGACCCGCGGGAGTGCCAAATATGCCATTATTCCGCCGTCGAGGAGCAGTGCGATGCCGTGTGATTCTCGCTTGGTAGGAACCACGCTCGGACCGTTCGAATACGAGGTGGACCGGTTCTGGACGATGGCGTATGCGGCGGGGCTGGGCGATGCCAACCCGCGCTATCTCGATTCGCTCAACTGCGGCCCGCTTGTCGCACACCCGGTGTTCCCGGTGGGCCTGGCGCTGCGCGCGATGACGCCGATGGATCGGGTGTTCTTCGAAGCCGGGCTGACCGAGGAGGAATCGATTCGGCGCGTGCATGCCACCCAGGACATGGTCTTTTACCGGTCAATCCGGCCGCCCGCGAAGCTGGTCGTGAGCACGACGCTCGCCGCGATGGAGCGCCGCAGGCCGGGCACCTACGTGGTCACCCGCTACGACATCGCGGAGACCAACGGCGCGGCGGTCGCGACGATTCATTGGGGGCGGATTTTCAGGGGAGTCCAGATGATGGGGCCGGACAGATCAGTCGGCGAAATCCCCCGCGTGCCCGCCCCGGCTACGCGGCCGGGCGCGCCGCGGGCCGAGATGGCGATTCCAATCGCCGCTACCGCCGCGATCGTTTACACCGCCTGCGCACGCCCCGGCCATTCGATCAATTTCCATACCGACACCACGGAAGCGCGGCGCTCGGGATTATCGGCGCCGATCCTGATGGGCGTCGCGACACTTGCAATGTGCGTTTCGCGGATCGTCGATAGCGAGGCGCAGGGCGACCCGGAGCGGGTGACGCGGGTGTACGGGCGCTTCGGCGCGATGGTTTTCATGCCGTCGCAGGTAACGCTGCGGCTACTCGCGCGCGAACGGCAGGACGGCGGCGAAGCAGTGTTCTTTGAGGCGCTGTCCGCGCAGGGCGGGCGCGCAATCCGCGACGGCCTGGTGATGCTGCACGGCTGAAGGCGCGCGCGGCAATTCACGCAAGCGGCGGGCGGTGGATCGGGGCGACGAGCTGCGACTTTGTCATCCGCTGTTCCTCCGTTCGGGCCAGCGCTATTTGCCTGCAGGCGATCGGTGTGGTTGGAAGATTGCGTCGAGCGAGGGCATTCTGGGCGAGTGGAGCACGCCAAACTGCCGAGCGAGGTGGTCAGTCATGGAAACCAAGGTCGATCAGATTGCGGACAAAATCTACCGGCTCTCGACCTTTGTCCCGGGCGTCGCCGGGCCCGCCGGCTTGACCTTCAACCAGTTTCTGGTTGACGCCGATGAGCCGCTGCTTTTCCATTGCGGCCCGCGCAGGATGTTCCCCCTGGTCTCGGCGGCGGTCTCGCGCGTCATCGACCTATCGCGCCTGCGCTGGGTCACCTTCAGCCACGTCGAATCCGACGAGTGCGGCGCGATGAATGAGTGGCTCGCCGCCGCGTCGAATGCGACCGCCGCTCACGGCCGCGTCGGCTGCAACATCTGGCTCAACGACATCGCGCTCCGCCCGCCGCGCGAGCTTCGCGACGGCGAGGTGCTCGATTTGGGCGGGAAGAAGGTGCGCCGCCTCGACACCCCGCATCTCCCGCATTGCTGGGACGCGGGCCTGCTCTTCGAGGAGACCACCGGCACCCTGTTTTGCTCCGACCTGTTCACCCAGGCCGGCGAAGGTGCTGCGCTTACCGAGGGCGACGTTCTGGGCCCCGCACTGGAGCTGGAAAAGGTGCTTCCGTTTACCAGCCTCACGCCGAACACGGCGCCGACCGTGCGCCGGCTGGCGCGGCTTAGGCCGCGCACGCTCGCGATCATGCATGGCCCATCATTCGCGGGCGACGCGGCGGCGATGCTCGAAGGACTCGCACGTTTTTACGAACAGCGGCTGCGGAGCTCGCTCGCCTGATCGTTTGCGCCGCGGCACGCCGTCTGGTACACGCCGACATTCATATTGGCACGGCGCGCACGGAACGAGATGAAAGCACTGGTAGTCGGCGGCACCGGCCCTACGGGGCCATTTCTGGTCAAGGCCCTGCTCGCGCGCAAGTACGCGGTAACGATCCTGCATCGCGGCACCCACGAGGTGCCCGAGATTCCGTCCCAGGTCGAACACATCCACGCCGACCCTCACTTTCGCGATACGCTCGACACAGCACTCAAGGGACGGATTTTTGACCTCGTCGTTGCTACGTACGGGCGCCTGCGCTTCGTCGCCGAGGCTTTGAAAGGCAAGACGGGGCGCTTCATCGGGGTCGGCGGCGTCGCCTGCTATCGCGGCCACTTCCATCCGGAGGCGCTGTTCCCGGTCGGGATGAAAGTTCCAACTGCCGAGAGCGGTCCGCTGGTTGAAAGCGAGCAGGAACAGCGCTTCTCGTGGCTCATCGCCGAAACCGAGCGGGCGGTGCTGCGCGCGCATCCCAACGCCGCGCTCCTACGCTACCCCTACGTGTACGGCCCCTACCAACTCGTGCCGCGCGAATGGTGTGTCATCCGGCGCATCCTCGACGGCCGCCGCTTCATCCTCCTACCCGACGGTGGATTGACCCTGATGACGCATGGCTACGCCGAGAACCTCGCGCACGCGGTGATGCTGGCGGTGGAGCGGCCGCAAGCGTCCGCAGGGCAGATCTACAACTGCGGCGACGAACAGCAGCTCACGCTCGCGCAGATCGTCGAGGTGATAGCGCGCGCGATGGGCCGCGAGCTGGAGATAATCGCAGTGCCCGACGCGGCGGGTTCGGCCGCGCGCGCTCTCACGCTGCAGCATACCTCGCATCATCAACTGATGGACCTCCACAAGATCAGGAGCGAACTGGGCTATCGCGATCCCGTGTCGGTTACCGAGGCGCTCGCGCGCACCGTGCGCTGGTACGTCGAACATCAGCCCGAACGCGGCGGCGACATCGAGCGTCGCCTGCACGATCCGTTCGATTATGTGACCGAGGACAAGCTCGCCGCGATCTGTCGCGACAGCCTGCGCCGGATGGCGGAGCTGGCGGTCCCACCGCCCGAGCGCCACCATCCCTACGCGCATCCGAAGACGCCCGACCAGCCGCGCGACCATCGCGAGCGCTGAGAGCGCGCGCAGATAGCCGCGATGCGCCGCCCTGTGTGATACTGCGCTGCGCGGGGGCGAGCGATGTCGTTGCCTGCATGGCTCAATCGCGACCTGGCGCTGCTCTTCGTAGGCCGCGCGCTGCGCAGCCTGACCCAGAGCTGCCTGACGATCGTGGTGCCGATCTACGTCGCCTTTCTCGGCTTCGGCGCGCTCGACCTGGGCTACTTGTTCACCGCGGCGGCGCTGGCGAGCGCTGCGCTGGCGGCGGCCGTCGGCTTTCTCTCCGACCGCTTCGGCCGGCGCAATCTGCTGATCGCGATGTCGCTTCTCACGACCGCCGCTGGAGTCGCGTTCGCGCTCGCGCACAGCTTCGCGCTGTTGATGCTGGCGGCAGCGATGGGCACGGTCGGTCGCACGGGACCGGCCGGGGCCGGCGCGTCGGTTGGACCGTACTATCCGGCCGAGCAGGCGCTGGTCGCCGAGCATAGCAGCGACCGGGCGCGGACCACGGCCTTCGGCGCGCTGGCTTTCGTCGGAGTTGTCGCGGGAGCCTTCGGCAGCCTGATGGCGGCGTTGCCGATGCTGGCGCGCGTCCACTTCGGAGCGTCGGTATTGGGCGGGTTCAGAGCCGTTTTCTGGATCGTTGCCGTGCTGGGCGTCGTGATGGCGGCGGTAACGATGCCGGTCCACGAAGCCGCGCGCACACAGACGCTCGCCGTGCCGCCCGCGAATACCCGCAACCTGTCGGCTGCGACGTCCGACGCCCCAGGGAGCGGACGCAGGCTGGGACTGTCGCGCGAGTCGTGGTGGTTGGTCCTGCGCTTTGCGGCGATCAACGGAGTCAACGGGCTCGCGGTCGGGATGCTCGGGCCGTTCGTGGTGTACTGGTTCTATCGGCGCTTCGCGGTGAACGCGGCGCAGCTCGGACAGCTCTTTTTCGTGATCAATCTGGCGGCGGGCGTGCCCAACCTGCTCGTCGGGCGTATCAGCCGTCTGCTTGGCGCGGTCAGCACCGTGGTATGGGCGCGCGCAATTTCGGCGGCCTTTTTGCTTGCCACCGTCCTGATGCCGAGCTTCCTCGGTGCCGCGTGCATGTACACGCTGCGCGCGGTCAGCGGCGCGCTGTGGATTCCGGTGCGCCAGTCATATCTGATGGGCCTGATTGAGCCGCGTGAGCGGGCGACCGCGGCCGGCCTGACCAACGTTCCGTTGCAGATTACCTCGCTGGTGAGCCCGTACTTCGCCGGGCTGATGATGGCCACGCTATGGCTGGCAAGTCCGATCGCGCTGGCGGCGATCCTCCAAGGCTCGACCGCCGCAATGTACTGGGGCTTTTTCCGCGCGATTCCGGCTCCCGAGGAGCGACAAGCGCCGGCCGAAGCGCGCACGCCGGGCCGCGGCGAGGCGGGGCGATGAGCGCTCGCAGGGTGAATCGCTCTGGGCTTTGCCGGAGGCTGATTTGACGTTTTGGACAAATTGTGATCAATTTGGGGTCGTGAGGCGGCGAGCCTGCCGCCGTCGTTATTAGCGTCAGGAGGGATTGCGATGGTCTGGAGCAAACCCGAATTTACAGAGCTGCGGTTCGGTTTCGAAGTCACGATGTACATCTGGAACCGTTAGGCTGTGGTGAAGCGCCGAAGCGCGACAGCGTCTCGGCGCTTTCTCACCTACTCGCAGCCCCTCCCGAGTTGTTGCGCGGCGGGGGCGCGAGCTCCGCGCGGATACGCTGCGCGCGAGCGCTTTAAATGACAATCCTGGTTCTCGGCGCCGGCGCGGGCGGCGGGTTTCCCCAATGGAACTGTAACTGCCGCAATTGCCGCGGAGTACGCTCGGGAACCGTACGCGCGAGGCCGCGCACCCAGTCCTCGATCGCCGTCAGCTCCGATTCCGCCAATTGGGCGTTAATCAATGCCTCGCCCGACCTGCTGACGCAGCTCAAGTCTCTGCCGCAGCTCCAGCCGGCGCGCGCGATGCGCGACACCGGGATCCGCGCCGTAATCCTGGTCGACAGCCAGATCGATCACACGCTGGGGTTGGCAATGCTGCGCGAGGGCGCGCGGCTCGAGGTCTATTGCACGGCGAGCGTGCGCGAAGACCTGACGACCGGCAATCCGCTCTTGCGCATGCTCGAGAGCTACTGCGGCGTCACCTGGCACGAAATCCGCCCCGTCGGCGGCGCGCCCTTTGGCGTCCCGGGCGTCGAGGGCGTCGAGTTCACCGCCGTCGCGGTCAAGAGCAAGGCGCCGCCGTATTCGCCCCATCGCGAGACCCCGCAGCCGGGCGACAATATCGCGCTGATGATGGTCAACGCGGTAAGCGGCAGGTCGGTCTTTTACGCGCCAGGACTCGCGGAGATCGAGCCGGAGGTATGGCGGTGCATGAGCCGCGCCGACTGCGTAATGGTTGACGGGACCTTCTGGACCGATGACGAGATGATCCGGCTCGGCGCGGGACGCAAACGCGCGCTCGAGATGGGGCATCTGGCGCAGTCGGGCGAGGACGGAATGCTCTCATGGCTGAAGAAGCTGCCACACGCACGCAAGGTGCTGATCCATATCAACAACACCAACCCGATTCTCGACGAGGATTCCGCGCAGCGGCGCGAACTCGAACGGGCCGGTATCGAGGTCGCCTTTGATGGGATGGAGATCTCGCTGTGAGCGCGCAAGCGGACGACAGGCCGTGGAGCCGGGAGGAATTCGAGCACAAGCTGCGCGCAAAGGAGTCGCGCTACCACATCCACCATCCGTTCCACATCAGGATGAACGAGGGCCAACTGACGCCCGCGCAGATCCGCGGATGGGTCGCCAATCGCTTCTACTACCAGTTCAATATCCCGATGAAGGACGGCGCGATCCTCTCCAACTGTCCCGACCGCGAGGTGCGCCGCCTGTGGATCCAGCGCATCCTCGACCAGGACGGCACGGTCGACGAGGAGGGCGGTATCGAGGCCTGGATCCGGCTCGGCGAGGCGTGCGGCATCGAGCGCACTGAGTTGACTTCGCTGCGCCTGGTGCTGCCCGCGGTGCGCTTCGCGGTTGACGCCTACGTCAACTTCGCGCGCACCCGCCCGTGGCAGGAAGCGGTCTGCTCGTCGCTGACCGAGATGTTTGCTCCGCAGGCCCATCGCGATCGCCTGGCGACCTGGCCCCGGCATTATCCGTGGATCAAGCCCGAGGGCTTGGAGTATTTCCGCTCGCGGCTTTCCCAGGCCCGGCGCGACGTCGAGCACGGGCTCGCGGTCACGCTCGACTATTTCAAAACCCGCGCGCAGCAGGAGCGGGCGCTGGAGATCCTTCAGTTCAAGCTCGACGTGCTGTGGGCGCTGCTCGACGCGGTCCAGGCGGCGTATTAGGCAAGGCGGGCTTCGACGATGGCTGTGAGACTTGTGTCCGCGGACGTTCCGGTGATTCCGGCGCGCTGCCGGCTCCAGTGGGAGGCGGCGCAGCAGGCGTATGTGATATTGTATCCCGAGGGGATGGTGAAGCTGTCGGCGAGCGCGGGCGAGATCATGAAACGGATTGACGGCCGCGCGTCGATTGCCGAGGTCATCCGGAGCCTCGAGCAGGCGTTTCCCGGCGCCGACTTGCGCGCCGACGTGATCGAATTTCTCAATGCCGCCTATGCAAGAGGATGGATCGAAGTCCCGGGCAGGTAGTCCGCTGTGGTTGCTCGCGGAGCTCACCTACCGCTGTCCCCTGCACTGCGTATTCTGCTCCAACCCGGTCGACTACATCCGCCACGGCGCCGAACTGCCGACCGCGGCGTGGCTCAAGGTCTTGCGCGAGGCGCGCGAACTGGGCGCGGTGCAGTTGGGATTCTCAGGCGGCGAGCCGCTTACGCGCGAGGATCTCGAAACCCTGGTTGGCCAGGCGCATACGCTCGGCTACTACACCAACCTCATAACTTCCGGCGTGGGCCTCGACGAAGGCCGGATCGCGCGGCTGCGCGAGGCCGGCCTCGACCATATCCAGCTCAGCTTCCAGGACTCGACCCGCGAGCTCAATGATTTCCTCAGCCACACGCGCACTTTCGACCTCAAGCTGAACCTGGCGCGGCTCATCAAGCGGCACGGCTACCCGATGGTGCTCAACGTCGTACTCCATCGCCAGAACCTCGATCACATTGAACAGATTCTCGACATGGCCGAACGGCTGGGCGTGGAGTATCTCGAACTTGCGAATACCCAGTACTACGGATGGGCGTTTCTCAATCGGCACCATCTGCTGCCGACGCGCGAACAGCTTCGGCGTGCCGAGGAGGCGACGCGCCGCTTCCGCGAGCGCGCGGGCTCGTCGGTCAAGGTGTATTTCGTGGTGCCCGACTACTTCGAGCGCCGACCCAAGCCGTGCATGAACGGATGGGGCTCGGTATTCATGGTGGTGACGGCCGACGGTATCGCCCTGCCGTGCCATCAGGCGCGCATGCTGCCCGGCTTCGAGTTTCCGCGCGTGGCCGAACATGACATGCGCTGGATCTGGTACGAGTCGCCCGCCTTCAACCGCTTTCGCGGCTTCGACTGGATGCGCGAACCGTGCCGCACCTGCGCCGAGCGTTTCAAGGACTTCGGCGGCTGCCGCTGCCAGGCTTTCCTGCTGACGGGAGATCCGGCCGATACCGATCCGGTGTGCGATCTCTCGCCGGAGCACTACCGCGTCGCTGAGGCGGTGGAGCGCGCGCAGGGCCACTCGGGCGGCGCGACGGCGGAGAGGCCGCTGACGTTCCGCGACGACCGCAACTCGCGCGAGTTGAGCTCGCGCTGAGCCACGTTTCGCATGGCACCGATCGATTGGAAAGCCGCGTGCGTTCCCGCGCGCGCGGCGCGGCTTTCCAACGGCCTTGCCGTCGTCACCCATCGCGATGCGCGCTCGCCGCTCGTCGCCATCCATGTTGCTTACCGCGCGGGTTCGCGCGAGGAACCCGAATCCCGTGCCGGCCTCGCCCATCTGTGCGAGCACCTGATGTTCACGGGCACGTCCGCCGCTCCCGGTTCGTACTTCGCGCCGTTCGAGCGGATCGGCGCGACTTGGATGAATGCGTACGTGAGGGAGGATTACAGCGCGTATTTTGCGACCGTGCCCGCATGGGCCTTGGAATTCGCGCTGCGGATGGAGGCCGACCGGATGGGACATCTGGCCGCCGCGCTCGACGATGAGAAGATCGCGCGCCAGCGCGAGGTCGTCCGCAACGAGCTGCGCCAGCGTGCCGGCGATCGCTACGGGCGCGTGCCCGCGGCAATCGCCAGCCTGGCGCATCGCCCAGGCCATCCCTACGCGCATCCGCCCGATGGCGTTCTGGAACAACTCGACAACATTTCCACGGACGACGTGCGTAATTGGATCGAGACGCGCCATTGCGCGGGCAACGCCGCGGTCGTGATCGCCGGCGCCGTCGAGCCGGGCTCCGCGATCGATCTGGTGCGGCGCCATTTCGAATCGCTTCCCGGCGGAAGCGGATTGGTTGATCGCGCCGATGGCGCGAACCCTGCGATCGAAGGCAGCCGGCGGCGAACAATAATTGAGCAAGGCGGGCAAAGTCGCCTGTATCTGGCTTGGAACGGGCCGCGCTTCGCTTCGTCCGACCTGGCTGCGTACCAGCTCGCATGCGAGGTGTTCGCCAGCGGCAAGGCATCGCGTCTGTGGCGCGCTCTTGAGAGGCAGCGGCTTGCTGTCGATGTGACGTTCGAGACGCGGCCGCGCGAGTTCGGATCGCAGGCAGTGCTTGCGACAACCGCGCGCGCGGGCGTTCCGCTAGCCGCTATCGAAGCGGCGGCGGAGCGAGCGCTGGAGGAATTTGCTCGGGACGGCGCGGATCCTGCCGAGGTCGACGCGGCGCGGCTGCGAATCTTCGCCCGGCTCGTTCGCGGTCTCGAGCGCGTCGGCGGGCCGGAGAGCAAGTCTGACGTGCTCGGCCTTGCTGCGATGCTTGTTGGAGAACCCCAGGCCTTTGATGCGTGGATCACCGCCTTCGCCGCAGCCGAGCCTGAAGCGGTCGCCGCCGCGGCGCGCAGGTGGCTCGGCCGCAACCGCGCCGTAGTCGAGCTGCGCGGGGCGGCGTAGAGAAAAACGGCATGATGCGCCCCGCTATCGTTCCGCCGCCGGTGCCCGATTCGCCTTGGTCGTGGTTGGCCGCGCCGAAGGACTTCGTGCTCGACAATGGCTTGCACGTAATCGCCGCCGAGCGCAGCGCTTCGCTTCTGGTCGAGTTGAGATTCATCCTGGCGCGGGGTTTTGCGGGGGAGACGCGCGAGCGTGTCGGTCTTGCCGGACTCGCGACGGCGATGTTCGCCGAAGGAGCGCTGCGCGTCGGCGGCGCACGGCTCGACGCCATGCAGGAGTCGCTCGGGGCCTCGTTCGGCGGCCGCGTGTTTGCCGACGGCGCCTTGATTGAGGTGTCGGCACTGGCCGCCAATGTCACCGAAGTGCTCTCGCTATGCGCCGCGCTGCTCGCCAATCCGGAATTTGACGACGATGACCTCGAGCGGGTGCGCGAGAAGCGTCTCGCGTTGATCGCGTATGAGCGCCAGAGTCCGCTGGGGCTCGCGACGCGTCTGTTGCCTCCTGCGCTGTACGGAGAAGGACATCCATATGCGCGTCCCATGAGCGGCTCGGGCAACGCTCAAAGTGTCGGCGCGCTTACGGCAAACGAGGTACGCGAGTATTACGCCGCCAACCTGCGGCCGGAGCGCGTCACGATGGTGATGGCGGGGCCGCTGCGTCCGCTGGATGCAGCGCCGCTGCTCGAGCGTACGCTGGGCCGATGGCGGGTGGCCATGCCTGCCGCGGACGATCGACCACCAACAAAGGCGGCGGATTCGAAATTCAGCCGCGTGCCGGAAAGCGTTGTGCTCGTTGATCGCCCGCGGATGGAGCAGGCGGCGATCGTGATGGGTTTGCCAACGGTGGCGCGCGCCTGCACTGCGGCGGAGGCGTTGATGGTCGCCGACGCGGTGGTCGCCGGAACCTTTGCCTCGCGGCTCAACCTGAAACTGCGCGAGGAGCGCGGATGGACCTACGGCGTGCGCTCGGCGCTGATTGACGCGCGGGAATGTGGAACGTGGTTGATCAGCAGCTTCGTGCGTCGCGACCGCGCCGCGGCCGCGATGGCCGAGATCGCGGCCGAAGTCGGCGATATCGCGGGCCCACGGCCGTGTTCGGAGGAGGAGTTGCGGCACGCGGTTGATTACCTCGTCGCACGGACGCCGGGCACGTATGAGAGCTGCGCGCAGATCGCCGACTTGCTCGCGCGCGACACGGTCTGCGGCCTTCCTATGGATTATCGGCGCCAGCTCAACCGCCGTTTGCGCGGGCTTGGACCCGACGCGATCACCGAAGCCTGCCGACAGATTCGCGCGCAGGCGGTGCCGCGCTGGGTGATTGTCGCCGACGCGGCAGACGCCGCACGCCAGTTGCGCGAGGCCGGTATCACCACAAACGCCGCGCTTGCAGCCGACGCATTGCCGTGAGCGGCCCACTCCTCGGCTTGACGCCGGCGCGTACTTCTTCTATTCGACGGGCAGGGGGCAGCCTGTGGACTTCAAGGCCACCGCACTGCCGGAGGCATCGCTGCTCTCCGGCGACCCCGCCGAGCTGTACTCAGGGCTCCGAGGCGCATGGGAGAAATTCATCAGCAACGGCGGCTCGGACCGCGGCTATGGAGTGCGCCGCGACATTCTCGAGAGCTGGCGCCAGTGTTTACGGGCGCATCTTGACCCGCACGCGCGCCGGGCGCCGCGCGGCCTCGAGCCCGACCAGATAGCGCAGCTCTTCGAACACGACGACTTTGCGATTGCCGGCCGCCAGGTGCTGGGCGATTTTGCTCACGTGGTCGAGGCGAGCGGCCACGTGATCGTGCTGGCGGACGCGCAGGGGCGTATTTTCCTTGAAATCGGCAATCCCAAAACCATGCTCGGCTTGGAAGAAGTCAACCTCTCGCCGGGCGGGCTTTGGTGCGAGCGCGCGGTCGGGCCCAACGGTATCGGTAGCGCGCTCCTGCGCGGGCGTCCCTGTTACGTGTTCGGACCGGAGCATTTTTGCGAGGGCTGGCATCCGTGGGTCTGCTACGGCAGCCCGGTGCGGGATCCGGTGAGCGGGCGCGCGCTGGGCGCGGTCGATATCTCGGGGCCCGCGCTCCAGCTCGATCGCTCGGCCTTCAACTTCACGCTCTCGCTCGCGCGCTCGATCGAACGCGCGCTCGCCAACGTCGCGCTCGAGCGGCGCCATGCGCTGCTCGAGGAGTTCCTGCGCGCGATCCGGCGCTGGCCCGGAGAGGGGATCGTTGCCGTGGACGAGGAGGGCCGGATCGTGCACTTCAGTACCGAGGCGGCGCGGCTGGCCGGCGGCCAAGACGGAGCGCGGGGCGGCGAGTGGATCAATCGGCCGCTCGAAGCGCTGCTCGCGAGGCTCGGGGTAAAGGCCGACCTTGGCGTGCTGCGCCACGAGCCGGGTCAGTGGGAAAGCGAAGAGATGGCGCTGCACTACTGGCCGGTGATCGCGCGCGAGCGGATGCTCGGAGCGTTGCTGGTCATGCGTCCGGCCGACGCGCGTCCGCGCGCCGCGCAGCGCTACGAATTGCAGGCGCCGGGGCGCGAACCAGCGCGCCTGGCCCGCTTCGATGACGTCCTCGGCACCAGCAGCGCCATCCGCCAGGCGGTGCGCGCCGCGCAATCCGCGGCCCGCAGCGAGCGTACCGTCCTGCTGACCGGCGAAACCGGCACCGGCAAGGAGCTCTTCGCCCAGGCGATCCACGACGCGAGCGCCCGCGCAGGCGGGCCTTTCGTCGCCGTCAACTGCGCCGCTTTGCCCGGCGAGCTGGTCGAGAGCGAGCTGTTCGGCTACGCTCCGGGCGCGTTCACCGGCGCGCGGCGCGAAGGCGGGCGGGGCAAGTTCGAGCAGGCGCAGGGCGGAACGATCTTCCTGGACGAAATCGCCCTGATGCCGGTCGACCTGCAGGCCAAGCTGCTGCGGGTGGTCGAGACCCGCACCTTGACCAAGCTCGGCGGCGCGCTGCCGCAGCCGCTCGACGTGCGGATTATCGCGGCTTCCAACGAGGACCTCCGCGCCCTGGCGGCGCGGGGGAAATTCCGCCTCGACCTTTACTATCGCCTCGACGTGTTGCAGGTGCGGTGCCCGCCGCTGCGCGAGCGCGACGAGGACGTCGTCCTGCTGGCCAAGGCCTTTCTCGCCCGCGAGTGCGGCGCCAGCGGACGCGCCGCGCTAACGCTCTCGCCCGAGGTCGAGTCCGCCCTGCGCGCCTATTCATGGCCGGGCAACGTGCGCGAGCTGCAGAACCTGTGTGCGCGCTGGGCCGAGGCGTGCCTGGGCGCGCTGGTCCGCCTGGACGATCTGCCGGGCGAGATGCGCGGCGCGCCTGGAGCGCTTGACCTCGGCGGCAGCCATCGGGGGGCCGAGCGCTCGCTGCGGGCGATGGAGGATCAGATGATTTTGACCGCGATGGAGGAATGCGGAAACAATATCAGCGCGGCGGCGCGCCGGCTTGGAGTCTCGCGCACGACGCTGTATCAGAAGCTGCGCCGCATCGGACACGCGACCTGACTATTGGCCCGGCCTGGATGTGGAATATTGGCCGACCGAGTTAACGAGCGTGCGGACACGAATAGCTTGTTAAGAGTTTGAACGCTGTCAATTTTCACTAACTGTCCAGAAAGCGGACAGCCTGATAGACCGATCCAATATAGCGCTAATGCGTGTGTCTGAACGACTCATGGCTACAGATTCCAGTGATGCCTGCCGGGTACGTCGTTTGCAAGTGGCGATGCCGGCTTATCGCGGCGCTGCGCACCGGGCGCCGCTGTTGGAGGAATACCAAGATGGCATGGACAAAGCCGACGTTCGAGGATCTCCGTTACGGCTTCGAGGTCACGATGTATATCTCTACTCGCTGAAACCGCTCAGCGTCGGCGCTCGCGGGCCTGGGGAGACGCGTGCCGCCGAATACACTCGACGACGTCGCCGCCAAAGATGCCGTGGCGCGGCGACCCATGAGCGCGCTCGGACCCGCGGCGGGCGCACACAACTCCCCTGCGAATTGGACGGACGGCCATGAAAGTCAAAGCCGCTGTGGCTTTCAAAGCGGGCGAACCGCTCAAGCTCGAGACGGTTGACCTCGCTGCGCCCAAAGACAACGAGGTCCTGATCGAGCTCAAGGCGACCGGCGTCTGCCATACCGACGCCTATACTCTGTCGGGCGCGGATCCCGAGGGCCTGTTCCCGTGCATCCTGGGCCATGAGGGCGCCGGTGTGGTGGTCGAAGCTGGGAAGGCGGTGACCTCGGTCAAGAAGGGCGACCATGTAATTCCGCTTTACATTCCCGAGTGCCGCCAGTGTCCGTCATGCCTGTCGGGCAAGACCAATTTGTGCACCGCGATTCGTGATACGCAGGGGCGCGGCTTGATGCCGGACGGCACCAGCCGCTTCTCGCTCGGCAACCAGACGCTGCTGCACTACATGGGGACCTCGACCTTTTCGAATTATACGGTCGTTCCCGAAATTGCAGTGACCAAGGTTCGCGAGGACGCTCCGTTTGACAAAATCTGCTACATCGGCTGCGGCGTGAGTACCGGGCTGGGCGCCGTAATCAACACCGCAAAGGTCCAGGTGGGCGACCGGGTAGTAGTTTTCGGTCTCGGCGGAATCGGCCTCAACGTCATCCAGGGCGCACGCATGGTCGGCGCCGAGATGATCGTCGGCGTCGATATCAATCCGGCGCGGCGCGCGGTCGCCGAGAAGTTCGGAATGACGCATTTCGTCAATCCTAAGGAGGTCGGTGGCGACCTGGTCAAATATCTCGTCGACCTTACCGGCGGCGGGGCCGATTTCAGCTTCGAGTGCGTCGGCAATGTTACGCTGATGCGGCAGGCGCTGGAGTGCTGTCGGCGCGGGTGGGGCACCAGTGTGATAATCGGGGTCGCCGGGGCCGGGCAGGAAATCGCGACCCGGCCGTTCCAGCTCGTCACCGGCCGCACTTGGAAGGGGACAGCGTTCGGCGGATGGCACAGCCGGCGCGACGTGCCGAGGATCGTCGAGTGGTACATGCAGGGCAAAATCAATATCGACGATCTGATCACCCATACCATGCCGCTGAGCGAGATCAACAAGGCTTTCGAGCTGATGCATCAGGGCGCCTCGATTCGGAGCGTGATCAAGTACTGAGGGTCGACAACTCGAGCCGGCAACGAATCGGCCGCTCGACGGCCGCGAGGAGGGTTGAATCATGGCGGATTTCAAGCTCACCGGCGGATGCCACTGCGGCAACGTGCGCTACACCATCTCCGCGCCTGCGGTCGACACCCATCACTGCCACTGCTCGATCTGCCGTAAGATCCACGGTGCTATTTTCGTTACGCTCTCGATCTTTCCCCGTTCGGCCTTCAAGTTCGACAAGCAGGAAGGGCTGAGCACCTACAGCACTTCCGCCAAGGTGCATCGCCACTTCTGTCAGAAATGCGGTTGCCCGGTGACGCTCGACCTCGACGACCATCCGGACCTTATCGCGGTCGCCACCGGCACCATCGACGAGGGCGCCTTCCCGGGCCATCCCGCGAATACCTACCGGCACGCTTTCGTCACCTCGAAGGTTCCGTGGTACGAGATCAAAGACGATCTGCCGCAAAAGGAAGGGTTCAATTAGCCCCAGGGCCTCAGGCTGTATAGGACACCCGGCGAGTAGGGCATGACCGACTGACTGGATCAGGGAGGGGACCGAGATGAAAATTGGCTCAAGGCATACCGGATGGATAGCTTGTTTCGTGCTGGCCGGCTTGTTCGCGACGGTTTCGATCGCGCAGGCCAACGAGGCGCTCGAGAAGATGTCCACGGATCCCAATCAGTGGGTGATGCCGGGCGCCAATTACAGCATCACCCGCTACAGCAAGTTGGATCAGATTAACGCCCAGAACGCGAAGGACCTGCACGTCGCATGGACGATGTCGTCCGGCACCTTGCGCGGGCATGAGGGCCAGCCGCTGGTGATCGGCGACATGATGTTTTTCGAGAGCGCCTACCCGAACTATGTATACGCCGTAAACCTCAACAACATTGGCAAGATTGTCTGGAAATTCGAGCCGCCCAAGAATCCCGCCGCGCCGCCGGTCGCCTGCTGCGACGTCGTCAACCGCGGCGTTGCCTACGCCGACGGCAAGATTATCGCCAGCGCGCTCGACGGCCACATCTACGCGCTTGATGCCAAGACCGGTAAGGTGCTGTGGAAGGCCAACAACGCAGACCCGCTCAAGGGCCAGACTGTCACCGCCGCGCCGCTGGTGGTCAAGGACAAGGTGCTCATCGGCGTATCGGGCGGCGAATTCGGCGTGCTCGGCTACCTCAGCGCATTCGATCTCAACAGCGGCAAGCTGGTCTGGCGCGCGTACAGCGCCGGCTCCGACGAGGGCATGCTCTTCGATCCCGAGAAGACCATCAACGCCAATCTCCAGAAGCCGGTGGGCAAAAACTCCAGCCTGGAGACCTGGCGCGGCGACGAGTGGAAGCTGGGCGGCGGAACCACCTGGGGCTGGTATTCATACGACCCCAAGCTCGACCTGATTTTTTACGGCACCGGCAATCCGGGAACCTGGAATCCGACCCAGCGACCGGGTGATAACCGCTGGTCGATGAGCCTCATCGCGCGCAATCCCGACACGGGCGTGGCCGCGTGGGCGTTCCAGATGACTCCGCACGACGGATGGGACTACGACGGGGTCAACGAGAACGTGCTGTTCGACGCCGACGTCAACGGCCAGACCGTGCCGGCGCTCGCGCACTTCGACCGCAACGGTTACGCCTACGTGCTCGAACGCAGCAACGGCAAGCTGCTTGCCGTCCACAAGTACGATCCTACGGTGAACTGGGCGACGAGTATCGATTCCACCACCGGCAAGCCGACCGTCGATCCGTCCAAAATGACCAAGGCCGGGGTGAACGTGAAGGGCATTTGTCCCGCGGCCGAGGGCGACAAGGACGAACAGCCGTCTTCCTACGATCCGACAACACACCTGTTCTACATCCCGACCAACCACATCTGCATGGATTACCAGGCGTTCGACGTAAAATATAAGGCCGGCTTCCCGTTCGTCGGTGCGATCCTCAATATGTACCCTGCGTCGCCCAACGTACGCGGCCGTTTCATCGCCTTCGACCCGGTCACCGGCGATACCAAGTGGGCTATCAACGACACCTTTCAGGACTGGAGCGGCGCGCTTACCACCGCCGGCGGCGTCGCTTTCTACGGCACGCTCGACGGATGGTTCCGCGCCGTTGACGTGCGCAGCGGCAAGATACTTTATCAGTTCCATTGCCCCTCGGGGATTATCGGCAACCCGATCACGTATATGCATGACGGCAAGCAGTACGTCGCCGTGCTCACGGGCGTCGGCGGCTGGGCCGGAATCGGGCTCGCGGCTGGTCTGACCAAGCCGAGCGAAGGCCTCGGTGCGGTCGGCTTGACCGCGTCGCTGGGCGAGTACACCAACCTCGGCGGCACGCTGATGGTTTTCAGCCTCTAAGCCGCAGCTTCGGCAATGCGGAGCCGGCGGCCACGGACGGTCCGCCGGCTCCTTTCCAACTCGCACGCATCAATCGGATCCCTGGAACATGCCGCGCCAACCCCTTCTCCTTACGCTTGCGTTGACCCTCCTGTGCGTCGCCGCGACCTCGGCCCGGGCCGCCGATTTTCGCGTCTGCACCGACCCGGACTATATGCCGTTCTCCAATCGCGCCGGCGAGGGCTTTGAGAACAAGGTAGCGGAACTGGTGGCCAGGGAGCTGGGCGAGCGGCTGGTCTACACCTGGGCGAGCTACCGCCAGCACGGCGGCTTTTCGGAGTTTCTCGCGCGCAACCTCGATAGCGGCAAGTGCGACGCGGTGATGGATATCCCCTACGGAAACCAGGACGAACTGACGACCGATCCCTACTATGCGTCGTCCTACGTGTTCGTTTCGAAGAAAGCCAGAAACTACGATCTCGAGAGCATGGATTCACCAATCCTGCGCAAGGTCAAGATAGGATTCGAGCGTGACACTCCGCCCGAGGACGGACTAAAGATCCGCGATCTGATCATTGATGCGACTCCATTTTCGGTGGGCGATCAGGAGGGAGTGTCGCCGGCCTCGATGCTGCAAGCGGTTGAGGACGGAAAGATCGATGTGATGATCACCTGGGAGCCCGCGATTGGATATTTCCTAAAAAATTATCCGGACCTGACGGTGGCCCGGGTTCCCAATGAGCGGGTGACCGGGTCGCCCGAGCAGTACATGTTTTCGATGGCGATGGGGGTGCGGAAAAATGACCAGGCGCTGGCGAAGAAGTTGAACGCGGTAATCGCACGGCACAAACGTGCCCTTCAGGACATTCTTCGCCGCTACAACGTACGCCTGTATCCGGTCGAGGGAGAAGCTTTGTGAGAATGGGGCGGCGGCAATATGCGAGCTGGAGCGAGAGTCGCATGTTGTCCGCGGGATGGTGCCGGTTTTTTTTTATTCTTCTGGCGATTTGCGCGAGCGTGGGCTGGGGTCGAGGGGCCGCGCAGGAAGCGGCCAGCCCTGACGAAGTTATGGCGCACGGGTTTGATTGCTTTTCTTGCCACGCGATCAAGCGCGACATCGTGGGTCCGGCCTGGATCAGGATCGCGAATCGCTACAATCACGACCCCTCCAAGGCCGACTACCTTGCCAACAAGATTATCAATGGCAGCGTGGGTGACTTTGGAAAAGTGCCGATGCCCGCGCATAAGGACATGAGCCCCAAGCTCGCCAAGCAGCTTGCAACCTACATTCTCACGCTCAAAGGTAAACTCGAGGAAGGGCCGAGCAAGCACTACCGGTACAAGAACCTCGCCGGCAAGATGGTTACCGTCGATTTCCAGGTCTTCCAACAGTCAAACGGCAAGAAAATTGTCACCGACGATATCTTTGGCGGGTTCGAAAAATACAATTCCTACTGCTTCCGTTGCCATGGCTTTGACGCCGCTGGCGGTGAGTATGCACCTGATCTTCGCCAGTCCCTTATTAATGGAATGACCAGACGCGAATTTTTCACGGTGGCGATGGAGGGGCGAGAGGCGAAGGGGATGCCGGGATGGAACGGCTTCTTCACCGCCGACGAGCTCGAACAGGTCTACGAATATGTCAAGGCGCGCTCGCTCGATCTCATCGGGACCGGGCGTCCACCGTCGAAGGAAGACTGAACGCACCGCGCGAGGCTTGCGCAGTGAATCGCTCGAACCGAACTCGCCAGCGAACCTTCTGCCTGATGCCGACAACGGCGGCTGCGGCCTGTGTGCTTGCGCTGACGGTTCCCGCAAGACGCGCGCTTGCGGCGCCGCAGCCGGGCACGGCCCGATCGCCCACCGTGGTGGTCGCCGATTTTGACCTGGTGGACCTGGCGCCCGAGGGGGAACGCTACGACGTCGAGCAGGATAAAGCGCGTGCCCGATTGATAAGCCGGGAGGTTCGCCGACTGGTCGCGAACAGCGGAGCCTTCACACTGCTCGACCGCGGACGCACCGACGAGGCGCCGCCATTGGACTTCCGCTCCTGTCCGGCCTGTATCTGGGACTGGGCAAAGGCGCGGGGCGCTGCGTTCGTCATCGTCGGCGCGGTGGAGAAGGAGAGCCGACTCATCCTGTGGGCGCAGATGTCGCTGTTGGACGTCGCGCGGCAGTCGGTGATGAGCGAGTCCTCGCTTTCGATCCGTGACGACACCGACGAGATGTGGAAGGCTGCGGCGAGCGCTCTGACAAGACAAATTCTGTCGGCGATACCGCACCGCTCGGCCGTCTCCCGGCATTTGCGCGATTCCGTTGACGATGTGGCGCAAAGCTCGCGGCTGAAGATTTATCTCTGACGGGGAACTGAGCAACCGGCGGCGGCCGGTTGTGGATTCCAGAACACTAAATCACAGGGTCGCCAGGCCCAGGAGGGAGCTTGTTCACACGCCGGCTCCGGCCGTCGGGTTCTTCAATCTGGAACGTGTCGACGGAAGAAGCACAGTTCCGCAAAGCCGGGCGACACGGAGGTGACAGATGCGCAGAGTACATTGAACACGCGCAGTGCGTAATCACATTTCGGAGGGGTGACTTATGAAACGATCATCGTTGCTCAGATGGCTAAGTATAGCGACGGGCTGCGTCCTTCTCTGCTTGTGGCCAGCCTACGGGCACGCTGACCTGACGGTGAATGGCCTCGATATCGGCCCTTCGCTCGGAGCGAACAGCGGCCTGTACAACTTCTATGATTATCCATTCTTCGATGGCGGTTTTCCGGAGAGCGCCGAGGATGTGCAGGCTTTCCAGGTCGCGCCAATCTACAACGTCGGAAAATCGCTGTCGGGAACCAATCGTAAAAAGGTACCAGGAAACCATCAGCTGGACGCTTTAGTGATGTTGTTCCAGTGGGTGTATTTCTACCCCTGGCAGCCGTTCAGCAACCACATCACCCTGAGTTCGGACATGTTCTTCAACTACCAGACCGTGCACGTCGACTCGGGTGAACCGGTCGGTATCGGAGTCGGCGGCGGCGGATTCGGCGATATCTCGTGGACTCCGCTCGGAATCGGTATCTCCTACCAGCATTGGAAGTATGAGGACTGGGTCAAGCCGACCGCCTATATATCGCCGTTGATCGGATTTCCCTCCGGTGCTTACGACAAGGGCGACGCCTTCAATACCGGGGGAAACGCATGGTCGATCACGCCGGCTTTCATCGGATGGACCTATCTCGGCAAGAATTTCGGGCCGCTGGCAGGTTCAGAATGGCAGGAAGATCTGATTTATAGCCACGTATTCAGCGCCAACGATCAGTTTCCGACGCCCGCCCCGCTGGTGAAAACCCTGGGCGCTTTTACGACCTTCTCGCCGGGGGATTCGATCGTGTTCAACAACGCGTTTCTGTTTCCGGTGCTGAAGGACCTGAAGGCGGGCTTCCATGTAACCTACACCCAGTCGCTGTCTGCGCCGGATATCGGCGGACTGACGGTCCATGGCTCCGAGGTTCAGGAGCTCGGAGTGGGGCCGGCTTTTATGACCCACGTCGGGCCGGTCAATCTGTGGCTGTCCTTCGCGACCGACATCATGACGAAGAACGTGTTCCGGCAGTACGGATTCTATCTGACCGGCGACTATGCATTCCCGACGATGGCGCTGTTGAAGGACGAGTTGCCGTCGTGGATGAAGTAGGGGCGCGGGCGCCCGACGGCTCGCCGGACTGTCCGGGCGCCGTGGACCAAGGGGCGAGCGCCGGAGCTTAAGCTCCGGCGCTCCGGGGTTAGGGCGTCGGCGCTCCCTGGCTTGCGCCCGGCAGCGGTACCTTGAAATTGAAGTAGAGCGCGCGTCGCGACATGTACTGCGGGACGCTGCCCACTCCGATTCCGGAACCGTTGTGGAATTGGTAGATGCGGTCGAGGAGGTTGACAACGCTTACGCGGGCGTCGACCCGGCCGACCATCGGAACCCCATCGAAGGTTCGCCCGATACTCGCGTCCACCTGCGTGTACGACGGCATCATCGCCGTGTTCGCAAAGCCGGTGCGTAATCCGCTGCCGAAGGTTATGGCGCTGGTCGCCACGAAGCCGTGCCATCGGTAGGCTAGCCCGGCCGACGTGGTGAAGAGCTGGCCCTGGTCGAGGGCGATATAGTGGCTGGCGATGTAGGAAAACTCTTGGGGGTCGAAATTGAACTGGCCGCTGACCACCTGGCTCGCCTGCGCCACGGTATAAGTGAAATTGACATAGGCTGAGAGGCTGTCCCGCAGTTGCCACGAGCCGGTCGCCTCGGCGCCGTAGATTCGCCCGAGCCGATAGTTAATCGGAGCGAAGATGAGGGAGCTACCGAACTGTCCCTCGTCGAGAACGTCGCGTTCAAGCTCGAAAAATCCGTCAACCCCAAGCTGAAGTCCGAATGAGAAGCGGTGGCGCATCCCAAGATCGAAAAAGTAGTCGGCCATTGGCTTGGGCGGCGAGTTCCTCAAAATCCCGGGCTCGGCGGTGGTATTGACGAAGCGGTCGATGTCTTCAGTGGCGAGAAATTCGGTCGGTGGAGGAACGAAATACACCGCCGCGCCTGCGTGCAACGTAGTAGCTCGATCGAGCTGGTAGCTCGCGCCCAGCCGCGGACTGACCTGCCCGCCGCCGATGAATCCCACAAGTTCGTCCCAACGCACGCCACAATCGACGGTCAGCCCGGCCAGCGGCTGCCATCGATCCTGGACGTACAGTCCGTACATCGACTGCATCAGGTTGTGGTTGTCGACGATGAGAAAGGGCAGGGTGCTGGTCTGAACGCCGTCGATCGCTGGGAAGGTATAGGCGTGGTCGTCAATCTCGGCGTTCTCGACATCGAAGTAGTAACCAAAACCCAGCGTGTGTTGGGTGCCGAGGTGCCAGCTTGCATCGCCCTGCGAACCGTTGACGAAGCTGCTGCGGAAGACGCGCGCGGCCAGACCGTTGAATATCAACTCCCCGGCAAAATCGGGGTGGAAGCTCAACGACGAGTACTGGCTGAAGAGCGAGAGCTGATAATCGATGCCGCCGGGCGCCACCCCTTTCAGCGCAAGGATACCGAAATGGGTCTGTTCGAGTTCGGTGTCGGAAACGTGGGCCGAGGGGTACACCGGGACATTGGAGAGCTCGAAGACCTGCGGCTGGTCGGGTGTCGCCGGCCATCCGAAATCGTGCACGAAGCTTGCGCCGATAAGGCTGATCGAGGTGTCGGTGTTGAGCAAATCCGAGAGATACAAGAAACTCCCGCCCTGATTGGTGAAGTCGTTGAGTGGATCGGGCCCAGGCGTAGGCGGATTCACGCCGCGAACGTTGTGGAGGAAGTAGCCGGTTGCGTAATAGTCGAGGCCGCCTCGTGAGCCGCCGTATTCGAAGCTCGGCTGGACCGTTTCGCGCTGGCCACCGAAGTATCCGACGCTGCCGCCGTTGGCAATCTCGCCCCTGCGGGTATGGATGTCGACCACCGCGCCGGTGCGGTAGCCGTATTCAGCCGGGAGCGCGCCGGTGAGGACGTCGATGCTCTCGGCGAAGCGCGGCGAGAGCTGTCCCAGGTCGAGCACCTGGACGTTGGGAATCATTACGCCGTTGATCCGGTATTGCAGGGCGTCGTCCATCTCGCGCGGCAGCGGCTGACCGGTCGAGTCCTGGATCATTCCCGGCGCCTGGAGGAGGACCTGGTTCACGGTGCCGTTTTCGCCCAGCGGCAGTTCGCGAATCGCCTGCTGGCTGAAGTGATAGGCGGTAACGCCGCCTGGCGCGACCGCGTTGCGCGCGGGGCGCAGGCGTGGAGCGCTCAGTTTCAGGCTGAGCGGCTCTTGAGACTCCATCGAGAGTTGCACCCGTGCGGCGCGACCGGCCACGACCGTGGCAATTGCGATCGCCGGTTTGAAGCCGCGCGCGTGCGCCACTACCGCGTAAGTTCCCGGCGGCAGTGCTTCGAACGAAAAGGCGCCGGAAGCCTCGCTGCGCGTCGTAGCTACGCGCGCGCCGCTGCGCGCATCGAGTTGGACCAGCACGCCCTCGAGCGGACGGCCAAGCGAATCCTTGACCATGCCCATCAGCGCAGGGCGTCCACCGGTGGCTTGGGCATGCACGGCGCTGACATGCGCGAGGGCAAAAACAAGGACGGCCAGCGCGGCCACCTGCAATCGCCATCTGCACGTCTTCTTCATGTGGGCTCGCCGCCCGCGTGCGGCTTTGCGCGCGCGCAGGCACCGCGCCGGACGCGCCTCGATTTGATAAGCTCGCGCTCGGGTGCCGTGAGCGGCGCGTCGCCACGCAAGCATAGGTCAGTTACGGCTCCGATGCGAAATCCGCTCGCATACGCGATGAGGGAACGGGAAGACGGCGCCACCGTACGGCTCGCCGGACGCCCGTCGCTGCCTGCCCTCGCGCCGCCTCCGCCCGCAAATCCCTGGCGTTTGCTTCCGTGGAGCGTTCCCGCAGCGGCGCTGGTAGCCCTGATGATTTTTGTGCTCGACCGCTGGGTCGGCCGCACGATCATTCCAAGGGCTTCGTATGTTGAGATCCGCGTTATCCCGCCGATCGCGATGCCGCCGTCGGCGCCTGGCCCGCCCGCAGCGAGCCCCGTGCGGATGACGCATGCTTCAAGCGTCGCGCGAGGCGCGAAAGCCGTAAAACCGCGCCATCTCCGTGCCGCGCATCACCCGAAACTCAGGGAGGAGCGGAAGTCGTTCGCCGCGCGAACTCCCGCTGCGGCCGGGCCGCCAAGCGGCGTTCCATCCGCTCCTTCGGCCGCACCGTCAACGCCCCCGGCCGAACGGTCAGCGCCAGGCGGCACCGGCGCGGCAGGCGGGCTTGGCGCCGCGAGCGAGGGCGCGCAGGCGCTGTACACTCCGCTGCCAGAGATTCCCGCGGACCTGCGCAGCAACCCGCTCAATACGATCGCGGTTGCGCGCTTTACCGTAGCGTCAGACGGCAGCGCGACGGTGGCACTGGTCAAGGCGACGCCGTATCCGGAGCTGAACGATCTCCTGCTGCGGACTCTCAGGCGGTGGCGCTTCTCTCCGGCGTTGAAGGACGGCAAGCCGGTCGCGTCGAACTTCGAAGTGCGCATTCCGGTTGTCGTCGAATAGCCGGGGCGCGCCTTTGAGCGGTCAGATGCGGGGCTGCCTGCGCGCGATCAGCGGCCGAGTTCGGCGCGCACGATCCGCGTGCCGTCCACCATCGCCTTGAGCTTGGCGAACGCGACGCCACGCTCGAGATACTTCATCCCGCAATCGGGCGCGATAACGAGCCGCCTGGATGGCACAAATTTGAGCGCCGCGCGAATCCGCTCGGCGACGGTCTCCGCGCTCTCGACCCGCGGGTCGCCGAGGTCGAGCACGCCGAGCATGATCGTCTTCGAGGGCAGCTCGTTCAGGATGGAGAAGTCGAGTTTCGGCTGCGCCGCCTCGATCGACACCTGGTCGGCGGTGCATTCCTCGAGCTCGCGCAGGAACGCGTAGCCGGTCTCGTGTTTGTCCTTGACGTAATGGCCATAGCCGAAGCAGAGGTGGACGGCGGTGGTGCCGCGAACTCCCTCGAGTGCGCGATTGAGTGCGCGCACGGCAAACTTGCGCGCCTTGTCCGGCCACGCCTGCATGTAGGGCTCGTCGAGCTGCACGATGTCGGCGCCGGCCGCGAACAGATCCTTTATCTCCTCGTTGACCGCCGCCGCATAGTCGATCGCCAGCGCTTCGTCGTCGGGGTAATAGGCATTCTGCGCCTGCTGGGACATCGTGAAGGGGCCAGGAATAGTGATCTTGGTCATTCGCGACGTATGTGCGCGCAGAAAAACGAGGTCACGCACCTCGACCGGCGCGATTCGCCGGATCTTCCCGTTGACCAACGGCACTACGTCGGGTTTGCCCCGACGGTTGAGCCCTTGGCCGGGGCGGTCGGGATCGACGCCGCCGAGCGCGTTGGCGAAGCGGTTGGAATAACTCTCGCGCCGGATTTCGCCGTCGGAAATGATATCGACGCCGGCGCGTTCCATGTCGTGGATGGCGACGACGGTCGCGTCGTCCTGTGCCTGTTCTAGCCATTGATCGGGGACGCGCCACATCTCGCGCGCGCGCCATCGCACCGGCACCCGCTTGCGCAGGTTGTCGCGGTCGATTAGCCAGTCCGGCTGCGGGTAACTCCCGACCACCGTGGTCGGCAGCAGGATGTCCTTCATCATGGTTCAATGATCCGGCGGGCAACGCGCGGCGCGCGCGGGCCCGGCCTCTGAACGCGCATCGTCATCGCGCGGCCGAGAACGAAGTCGGTGTCAGGATCGAGTTGGAAACCGACGAGAGCAGCGGGCCGTTGGCCTCGCTCAGGCGGCGCGCCTCGATCCATTCGGGATCGCGCAGAAAGGCGCCGAAGCGCGCGTCGCGATCGGCAAGCGAATCCCACTTCAGGATATAAACCAGGTCGGCGTTGGATTCGCCGATAGCCACCGTC
Organism: Candidatus Binataceae bacterium; assembly: GCA_035650475.1. Taxonomy (NCBI): domain Bacteria; phylum Candidatus Binatota; class Binatia (SeqCode); order Binatales (SeqCode); family Binataceae (SeqCode); species Binataceae bacterium (SeqCode). Next base: position 18,423 of record DASRHP010000014.1, on the reverse strand, counting down.
CAGAAGCCGAGCTGCTGGATCCCGTGCTTCTCGAACAGGCGGATTGTTACGGTTTCGAAGCGCCTGAGCAGATCGGGTAGGCGTCCCGGCAGGCAATGATACACGCGCAACTCGTAGATCATTTGCTGGTCTCCATCCGTTTAGATCCCGTTGAAGCTTGCTCCGGGCGCGGCGGCGCGGCGCTGGCGCCGGGCAGGTACGGCATCACTTTGTCGGCGAACAGCTCGACGTTGCGCATCACCTTGTCGTGCGGCATGTCGCCGACCTGGAAAGCGCCCATGAAGATGCCCGCGCCCGCGCGTCCCATGTTGCGCACCAGTCGCTCGCCGACCTGCTCGGGCGTGCCGATCAGCGTCTCGCCGCTCGCCAGCAGGTTGTCAACGTCGAAGAACGAGCCCGCAGTGCCGCGCGCCTCGATGAAGCGCCGGAGCGAGGCCGCCGAAGTGTAGCCCGGCGGCATCAGCATCTGCGGGGGTATCGCGAAGCATCGCTCGGCGAAGTACTTCAGATGCGGCCGCGCCTCGGCGAGCGCGGTCTTTTCGTCCTTGGCGACGTACACCTGCGAGGTCCAACCGAACAGTTCGGGGCCGGCCTCGTAGCCGAACTTGCGCGCGGCGAGTTCGCGGTACATGTCGTAGAAACGCACCAGCACGTCGAGCGGAGTGAAGGTCATGATGTAGGGGTAGCGATGTTCGGCGGCCCACGCGATCGTCTCGGTCGAGCCCTGCGAAGGGCAGTAGATCGGCGGATGCGGCTTCTGGAGAGGCCGCGGCCACACGTTGACGTAGCGGAAGCGGTAATGCTCGCCGTCCCATTCGAACGGCCCTGGCTCGGTCCACGCCTTGATAATGAGATCGTGGGCTTCGAAAAAGCGCTCGCGCGAGAAGGTGGGGTCGAGGCCGAGCGAGTAATACTCGCATCCGATCCCGCGCACGAAGCCCGAGATGACGCGTCCGCCGCTGATAACGTCGATCATCGCGACTTCCTCTGCCACCCGCAGCGGATTCTCACGCAGGCAGATCCCGTTGCCGAGGATCGCGATCTGCGCGCGTTTGGTCCGCTGCGCGAGCATCGCGGCGATGATGTTCGGCGCGGGCATCGTGCCGTAGGCGTTCTGGTGATGCTCGTTGACGCAGACCGCGTCGAAGCCGACCTCGTCGGCGAACTGGAGTTGGTCGAGATACTCGCCGTACACGCGATGGCCGATCGCGGGGTCGTAGAGCGAGTTGGGCAGTACGACCCACGAGCTGCGCCAGGTTTTCTGGAAGTCATCGGGGATGAACGGCCACGGCATCAAGTGGAAAAAGAACAGCTTCATCCTTGCCTCCCGGCGCGCGCGGTACTCAGCGGCGATCGCCCGCCGGCTGCGGCGGCGCAAGCGCGATACCGTCGGCGAAGCGCGCAATCGTGTCGGCCAGCATGGTCGGCTGCTCGATCGCGACGGCGTGGCCCGAGCTTTCTATCAGCTCGAAACACGCGCCCTTGATCTCGCGCGCCAGCATCCGCCCGTGCTCGGGCGAGATCAGCCGATCCTTGCCGCCCCAGACTACGAGCGTCGGCACGCGCACGTGATGGAGCCGGCGGTGCAGCTGCGGATTGTACGGCCGTCTCCAGGTCAGGCGTGCGACAGCCGCTTGCTCCTCCCACATCCGCACAATTCCGTCCACCGCCGCGCCCTGCGGCATCAGAGCGATGGCCTTGGCCGGATCGGCGAACAGGTAGCCCACTGCTTCCATCGGATCCATGATGAACAGGTCGGGAGTCGGACGTTCGGGACGTACCCCAAGCGCGCCTGCCAGGACAAGGCCACTCATCAGATCAGAGCGAAAGACGGCAAGCTCCGTCGCGATCCACCCGCCGAGCGAGAGCCCGATGACCAGCGGCTTGTCCGCTGCGATTGCGCGGATGAAGTCAACATAGTGGAGTGCAAGGTCCTCGGCCTCCTTGACCCAGGAGGGCAGAGGCGTACCGCCGAATCCCGGATGAAGCGGGGCGTACACGGTGAAGCGCTGAGCGAGCCGTTCGTGAAATTCGAACCACTGTCCCGCTCCGCCGGCGCCATGCAGTAAGACCAGCGCCGGGCCGCCGCCCCCGATCAGTGTCGGCACCGTGCATCCGCGGACGTCGATGCGTTCTTCGCGGTGGTTCAAGCGCGCCCCATCCCCTGCGCGACGTTGGCACGAAGCCGCCGCGCCGGGCAAGCTGTGCAGGGACCGACGCGCGGTGCTATCAGTACTGTTCGAAGATGATCAGCCCCCCGGATGTCCAGGCTTCGGTTGAGGTGCTCGTTGCGGCGCGTGCGCGTCGCCTGTTGCTTGAGCGATTGCCGCCGAGCGGCGCGTCGCTTTCGGTGGACGATGCCTACGCGATCCAGGAGGCCTTCGCGCGCCGATGCGGCCTGCCGGTGGTCGGTTACAAGATTGGATGCGCCTCGAAGGAGTCGCAGGCGCTGGTCAAAGCCCAAGGGCCGTTTACCGCGCTGATCTTCGCCCCCGGACGCCTCGATTCGCCTGCGGAAGTGCCGTCGCAAGATTTTTTCACGCTGGGCGTGGAGGCGGAATTCGCCTTCACGATGCGCTCGGGGCTGCCGGCGCGCGCCGCCCCTTATGAACGTGCCGAGGTCGCCGCTGCGGTTGCCGCTTTGTGGCCCGCGATCGAGATTTGCGACACGCGCATCGCGCGATGGAAGGCGGCGCGGATCGAGGAGATCATCGCCGACAACGGCTTCCACGGCGGGCTGGTCGTGGGGCGCGGAATAGCGGATTGGCGGCGACTGGATTTAGCCGCTCACGAGGTTGCGATTTCGGTCAACGGAGCAGTGCGCGCAAAAGGCGCGAGCGCGGCTACGCTCGGCGACCCATTCGACGGGCTCGCCTGGATCGCCAACGATCTCGCCCGGCGCGGTCGCGCGTTGCGCCCGGGCGACATCGTGGCGACCGGCACCTGGACCGGGCTCCACTTCGTCTCCGGCTCGGCGGAGGTGGTCGCCGATTTCGGGTCGCTGGGGCGGGTCGCGCTCAGCGTACGGTGAGGACCTCGCGATGGCGACCGGTCCAACCTGGCCCCCGGTTCCCCTGAACGGGAAGGGGGAAGGAAGAAGTCCTTGACGCGCGGGCGGCCTACTGTGCGACCCAGCCGCCGTCCACCGCCATCGGCAGTCCCGTGACGAACGACGCCGCGTCCGAGCACAGCCACACCACCGCTTCGGCTATTTCCTCCGGCTTGCCCATCCGGCCCACGGGCTCGCCCTGTTCGAGGTCCTTCTCGTTGTAGGCCGGGCTGGAATCGATAAGCCGCGCCACCATTGGCGTGCGAATCACGCCCGGGCATACCGCGTTGACCCGGATTCCCGATTGCGCGTACTCGAGCGCTGCGGTCTTGGTGAGCATCACAACGCCGCCCTTGGAGGCATTGTAGGCGGAGAGGTTGCGGAAACCGACCAGTCCGGCAACCGAGGCGGTGTTCACGATCGCGCCGCCGCCCTGTTTGAGCATCTGCATGATCTCGTACTTCATGCAGAGCCACACGCCTTTGAGGTTGATCGCGATCGTGCGGTCGAAGTTTTCCTCCGTGCAATCGACCAGCGACGCCGCGCGCCCCTCGATCCCGGCGTTATTGTGCGCGCAGTCCAGCCGGCCCCAGGTTTGGACGACCTGGTTGACCATCGCTTGGACCTGGGCGGTCTTCGAGACGTCGGCGTTGATGAAAATCGCCTCGCCGCCTGCCGCTGCGATCTCCTTGACCGTGCGCTCGCCGCCCTCGGCGGCGTAGTCGGCCACTGCAACCCGCGCGCCTTCGCGTGCAAATGCCAGCGCCGTCGCCCGCCCGATACCCGAGCTGGCGCCGGTCACGAGCGCCACCTTGCCCTTGAGATTAAGCGCCATTGGAGCCACCTCCTGACAGCCTTGCTATCGCCCGCCGCGCCGAAGGGCACGGCTGGGCCGTGCGACAAGCATCAACGATGCATCTGCTCAAGCTTGCTGATGTCAAAGAGCTGATCGACGTTGGCCGCGTGGGCGGTCGGATAGCCGCTGCCGTAGCCGGTGAAGATTGTGGCGCGGCTGTTTTGCACGTCAACCACGCTCTCCTCAATCAGCATCACCGAACGCACGCCGTGGTTGATGTCGGCGAAGTCGGTGAAGTCTTCGCTCCAGCGCGAGGTGAATTCCCACAGCTTCCAGAGCTTGCCGTGCTGGTCGAATGCCATTGACATCCAGGGATGCCAGTTCTGGGCGTCCCAGAACATCACGACGCCGGAGTAGGGATGGTGCGCCTCGACCGGGGTGCGCTCAATCACCGCAAAGCGGCGCAACGACCAGCGGTCGTTGGGGATTTCGCCGTTGGGGCCGAACAGATGGGCGTAATCCTCGCGTGCGTCGAGCACCGCAAGGAGGTCCTTGAAGCCAAGGAACTTCCAGTGCCAGTGGAGCGGGCGGCCGGAGAAACTATAGAAGTCCTCCTGGGTGGTATCGGTGCCCTCGACCGAGTCCGACTTGACCTCGACCGAGATGCGCCGCACGCGGCGCAACTGGGGGTCGTAGGCCCAGGCGTCGTCGGCGCGATGGGGGTCGGCGTAACGGTAGGTGACAAAGACCTGGCCGCGGACGTCGTAGGGCGAGAAGAAGCCGCTGAACTCCTTCCATAGGAATTCCTTGGCGTTCTCGGTGTCGAGCAGGCCGCCGTGGTCGGCGCGCGGCGCGAGATGGCTGAAGTAAACGCGGCGGTAGAAACTGCTCAGGATGCGGCTAAACGAGCCGCCTCCGCCGTAGTACTTGGCCGCGTCAGTCGGGAGTTTGCCCGCATACTTGATTCCGCCGATCCAGCTTTGGGGCGGTCCCTCGATAACGTTGGGCGCCTGGCCGGTGTGGTTCCCGCCGAAGGTGTCGGAGATGAAGAGGAAGTTGAGCGAGAACGGGCCGTAGTTCTGCCATCGGTACTCGAAATTCCAGGCGGCCTTGATGCCGGAGGCGGGATCGGAGACGCTCAGCGCCGAATTCGGGAACGGCTGTCCGCAGACGTAGTTGGCCAGCGAGCCGTCAGCATTGAGGCGCACCTGCGCCTGGTATCTCTCGGTGCACTCCTGGAAATCCTTGCGCGGCGTATGATCGGCCGTCGCCATGATCTCCATCCTGAACTCGGGGAAATTAAGCTGCTCCAGCCATCCGGGCGGGATGAAAGGGCGGATGCGTTCGAGGTCCTTGCTGGTGAGGACGTCGCCCGGCTTGAAGTCGGGTTTGGCGTTTGCGTATTTGCTCAGCCACTGATCGACGGTCGCCCGATTGTAGCTCTTAACGTCCTGCGCGGCGGCGCGCGAGGCGCCGAGCGCGAACAGAACGGCGAAGGCTGACGCGAGCGCGGTCCATTTTCTGCCTCTTCGTGAACTGGCTGCCAACTCTCTACTCCTGGCGATCGGGCTCGGCTCCGCTACTTCTCGCCGCCATGCCACTTGGTCATGTGAGCGGCATGGGTATCGAGGTAGAAGTCACCGGCGAAAAACTTGTCATAAAATTCGAGCTCGCAGTGCTGAGCCTGCGTGTACACCCGCATGTAAAAGCTCGGCACCGAGGCGGGAAAGCGACCGAAGGTGTCGTGGATATACTGGGCGACCTCGCCCATCAGTTCGATGAAGTCGGAGCTGTAGCGCTCCACGCGCGCCTTGACCCGCGAGTTCTCCCGATATGGGCCTGCGCGTTCGGGGTCGAAGGCGCCGCCGGGCCCGAACTTCAGATCGACGAATTTTCGCACCGCCTCGCGCATGTCGGCGCAGTAAGGCGGGCATAGCCCCTCGAAATGCTTGTCGATCCCGACCGGGTTGGGTAGCGCCCAGCGCTCGTCGCGGACGAAGCGGAAACCGAGCCCGGAAATCCCGTTGGCGGCGAACGCGCCCATCAGGCTGGCCGGATTGATCCCCGTGTACATCCATCCGCCCAGGCCCATCGCCTGCATTGCGAGCACGATGTTGTAGCAGATGAGCGCCAGCTCCATCGCGCCGGTTGCGAGGCAATACTGGTCGAACTCGAAGATCGAGAAGCGCTTTGCACCGTCGAGCAGGCCGGCGCGGATGAAGCGGTCGAGGTTGCCGCAGACCCGGCCGTTTTGCGGATCGAACGGCGTAAACCCCATCCCCAGATAGACCGCCATCAGGTCCATCATCTGCTGCGTCAGATCGATCACTGGCGCAAAGAGCGTGGTGCCCGGCTTGTTGGCGTTCCACAGGTTGTGCGCGCTGGTATGCGGCGGCTGGGCGGGCACGGTGACGCGCCCGGGGGCGAGCTGGACGCAGTGCTGCTTGACCCGGTTAAGCAGCGCGGCGAAGTCGGTCGGCGCCTGACCGCCGAGCAGGTCGTCGGCGTCAAGGTCGCGCAGGCGGGTAAGCCAGGTGCCGTCGTCGTCGCTGAAGATCAGTTCGGAGGCGTAGATCGCCGCGCCACTGGGAAAGGTACGGCCGAGCAGCCGCACGGGATAGTTGCATCCGGTGTCCGGCTCGCCGGCCGCGGTATGCTCCATTCCGGTGTTCCACCCATTGATCCCGGCGCCGCACAGCACCAGCAGCATCCGCTCGGTTTCGCTCAGCGCGAGCGGGGGATGCGACGACTGGTAGGCGAGCGGGCCATCGGGGATCGTCATCCCCAGCCCGAAGCGCCGCGCGCGCCGCCCGAACATCGCGCTGAGCAGCGGAAAGGAGGAAAGCTCACGGATCAGGGACTCCGGAGGAGGAGCGGATTTATCTCCCGCCATGACGATTGCCTCGTGTCAGGGCCCCGCGCCGACGCGCCCGGCGCGAACGACTCACTTGAAATACGGAATGACGTGCTGGCCCCACAGTTTGATCGAATCCATGATCTTCTGGTGCGGGATGTTGTAAATCTGCATGAAGCACAGTAGTTGCTGGCAGCCCGCCTCCTGGTAGCGTTTGACCTTCTTGATGCAAGTGTCGGGGTCGCCGCAGATGATCATGTCGTTCTGCTCCATGTGGTCGAAGTTGATCGTGGCCGGATCCACATTGAGCATCTGCTTGAGGTAGTCGTAGGTGCCCATGTCGGTCTTGCCCGACTGCCAGATGCCGACCGAGGCGACCGCCTCGAAGGCCTTGCGCGCGTACCATTCCATTGCCGCCCTGGCGTTTTCGCGCGCTTCCTTGTTGGTTTCGGCACAATGCACCATGGTGAAGGTGGCGGCGCGGTCGTTGATGAACTTGCCAGCCGGCTTGGCCTGGGCGAGCCCCGCGCGATAGATCCCGATACGCCGCTTCAGTTCCTCCGGATCGACCAGCAGCGTGAACGAAAGCAGGCCGAGTCCTTTGCGTCCGGCGATCTCATGGGTTTCGGGCCCGGTCGAGGCGCACCACAGCGGCGGATGGGGCTTTTGGAACGGCTTGGGGATGACCTCGCGCGGAGGAATCTTGAAGTAACGTCCCTCCCACGAGAAGACCTCGTTGGTCCAGGCACCGACCACGATGTCGAGCGCTTCGTCCCATAGCGCACGGGTTTCGCTGGGGTTGATGCCGAAGCCCTCGAGCTCGTCGCGCGTCACCGAGCGCCCGGTGCCGAACTCCATTCTGCCCTCGCACAGGAGGTCGAGCGTCGCGCCCATCTCCGCCACCCGGATCGGATGGTTGTAGGGGAAAGGCAGCAGGCGCACGCCGTGGCCGATCTTGATCTTGCTGGTGCGCTGGGAAATCGCGCCGTAGAGCACCTCGGGCGCCGAGCTGTAGGCGAACTCGGAGAGGAAGTGATGCTCGACGGTCCAGAAATGGGAGAAGCCCACCCGTTCGGCCTCTATCACTTGCGCGATGACCTGCTGAAACAGTTCATACTCGGCGCGTGGCCCGTAGGGCTTCGCCATCTCGATTTCGTAAAAAATGCCAAAATCCATTGCCATAGGTTCGGTTCCTTCCGTGACGCGGGCCAAAATGGCGGGCCCACGTTTCGCTGTAAACGATCCTCCTCGTGCGCGTCATGCCTCAGCGCCGCTGGTGCGGTCTGGGGCTTGCCGTCGAGCGCCGCGTCTAATGCGGCAGGCTGCGGATGAACTCCTCCAGTGCGGCGTTGAACTCGGCCGGGCGTTCGAGCTGGTAGAAATGCCCGACCTCTTTGACCACGTTGAGCCTGGCGCCCGGGATGTTGTCGGCGAGCAGCTTGTTGGCCGCGACCGGCGTCGCGTTGTCCTCGTCGCCAGCAATGATCAGTGTGGGGCGGCGGATCTCGCCCAGTCTGCTCTTGATGTTCCAGTTGAAAACGCCGTTAGGGTCCTTGGCGGCGGAAGCGAAGACGTGGCGCGGAAAATTCGCCTCGATCTGAAACTGCGACTTCATCAGATCGAGGATCTCCGGGCGCTCACGCTTGCTGCGCGCTGAGAGCGTCCCTTCGAGGAGCTGGCTGAAGGTAGCGTCGCGGTCGCGCATCATCGCCTCCATCGCCTCGCGCGGCATGCTCTCGGACAGCGCCGTGCCGCTGCTCAGGATGAGCATTCCGGCGACACGCTCAGGATGATCCAGGCAGAGCTGCATCGCGATCATACCGCCGATCGAATTGCCGACCACCAGCGCTTTGTCGATTCCCGCCGCAGCCATCACCGCGGCCGTATCGGCGGCGTGCTCCTGGATCGAATAGCCCGTCAGCGGCTTATCGGAGCGGCCGTGGCCGCGATGGTCAAGCGTGACGCAGGCTCGGCCGCGGGCGAAATGGAAGAGCGGGTAGTACCAGATGTAGCCGTTGGTTGACCACGGATGGAGAAAGACGATGGGCAGGCCACCGTTTCCCCACCGCTCGTAATAGATTTTGGTTCCGTGGTTGTCCGCATACGGCATCGACAGTTCCTCCTCAGCCAAGCGGCGCGCCGCGGGCAGCACGCGCGCCCTTCGCTAACACGAAACCGGCAGGCAGGCAATCCGCACGCTCGCGCCATTCTCGCCCGCCGCGCGCCGTGCTATATGCCTCATCGCAATCCCAGCACGCGTGCGGAAAGATGGAGGACTCGACAATGCCTGAGAGCGAATATCCGTTGACTCAGATTGCTACGCGGTCGCTTTTCGAGAACCAGGACGTACGGGTGTGGGAGATGGACGTGGGCCCGGGCGAGACCTGCGGGCTCCACCATCATTCCAATGACTACGTGCTCTACATCACCGGCGGCGCCGAGCTGCGCGTCGACGACAAGGACCACGGCACGTACACCTTCGCTGGCCGCGAGCGCTCGGTGTACTACATTCCGGCAGGCGGCACCGAGAGCTTCGTCAATGTCGATCGCACGCCGTTCCGCGAGGCTCTGATCGAAATCAAGCGGCCGGCGCGCCCGGGCCAAAGCCGCGGCTCCTTTACCATCTGCGAAGCCCTGGTCGGGACGGAAGTTCAGCCGGGGAGCATCTGCGTCCTGGAGAACGACCGCATGCGGGTCGTGGAGACGACCCTCGCCCCAGGCCAGGAGTCTGCGATGGAGCGCGCGGAGCGTGACGCCGCCGTCTTCGTCGTCGATCCGGGGAAGGTCAAGGTCGTTGAGCGCGCATCCTCGGGCGCCGAGCGGGTCATCGAGGAGAACCGCGTGGTCAAGGACGTGCGCTGGCAGCAGGGCGGGGTCGAGCGCCGCCTGGTCAACCTGGGGCCCGGGCTCTATCGCCAGATAAGCGTCGAGATCAAGTAAGCGGACGGATGACTGAACAGCGGCTTCGGGTTGGCGACGCATTCGCACCGGTGCGCTTATTGATGCATGCGGACGACGCGAGCGCCCCAGGCGGGCGCAGACTGAGGCTGAGTCGGGGTCAATTTGAACCGGCGAGCGGGTCCGGTCATTGAGCGGACGGGGCCGCTGTAAACAAACGTATGCTTGAGGCACGAGTGAGGCTTGACATTCGGCGTGAATAGCGCTTAAAAGCGTCCCACCCGGAATCCGGCCGGGAGGAGCATTGTCCTGCTCAATGCTGGACAAGTTCCGCCGGTTCCGGGAGTTTAGCAGGAACAGAAAAAAGCAAGGCCGGTTAGGGATACGGCAAACTATATTGAGGAGCCGCCTCACTCCGTCGGCGCGCACGTGTGGCATCACTCATGCGCAGAGGTGACTCCGAGGATTTGCGAGGTAGCATTTTGAGTCACAAGCTTATCACCAGGGGTGGAAAAGCTGCCTTGTCCGTAGCTGCGGCGTTGATTCTGGCGGGGCTTGCTGCCGGATGTGAGGGCCAGGCGCAGAAGCGGGAAATAGAGCAGCGCGTGGGTACCAAGGCGGAAGGCTATCCCTTGCCGGTGCGCGAGGATTATTACGGAGCGGCCGTTGCCGACAAGGACAACGCCTGGGTGGTCGGCAGTTACGGCACCATCCTCAAGATCACCGACAACGGCTCCAAGGTTGAGATGCAGCCCACTCCCACTCGCTCTTCTCTCTTTGCGGCGAGTGCTTCCGGGCCTAACGATTGCGTGGTCGTCGGCGAAGACGGCCTGGTCCTGCGCACCACCGACGGCGGCAAGACCTGGGAAAAGGCGGATGTGCCAAAGGCTGTTGATCAGAACCTTCTCGCAATCGCGCGCGGAAAGGATCCCAGCCAGATTTGGGCGGTGGGCCCTGAAGCCACGCTGATTCACTCGGCCGACGGTGGCAAGACCTGGGTCGATCAGAGTCTGCACAAGGACGAGACGCTCAACGGCGTTACTTTCCTCGACGATACGACTGGATGGGTGGTCGGCGAATTCGGCGTGATCAAGAAGACCACCGACGGGGGCAAGACCTGGACCGAAATGGACAAGGTTACAGACCTGCCGACCTACTTCCAGAACGTGACGCCGCAAGAGGCTTACCTACTTGGTATCCCGAAGCTGACCGAGCAGGATCTTTACCTTTTCAACAGCGCGTGGACGAGCCCCCAGAACGGCTACATCGCGAGCACCGGCGGTCTCATTCTTGAAACGAATGACGGCGGTGCGAATTGGAAGGCGGTACGCACCGGCACCGAAAACACCCTGTTTTCGGTGGCCACCCCCGCTGGGCATAGTGCAGTGGTGGTGGGTATTCTAGGCACGCTTGCGCGCCAGGACGGCGGCAAGTGGGCGGTGGACCAGAAAACCTCCGCGGACATCTATACGTGGTTGCGATGCGTCAAGTTCTCGCCGGACGCTTCGCTGGGGATTGTGACCGGAGGAAAGGGGACCGTACTCGTTTCACACGACGGCGGGACGTCGTGGCAGATGATTGACAAGGCCACGATCGCGGCGGCGGGCAATGAGTCGCCGCATGCCAAGGGCTAGAATTAAACAAGCTGCTTTGTTGATGAATACACACTCCAGCGTTCGAAGCGCGCTGTCGAGTTGCTGAAGAGGTCTGAACCAATGCCGTCCAACCACGACATATCGCAGCTGCCGATGGCAGAACGTATCACTCACGGCATCGCGCGCTACACGCTGAGGCACCGATGGCCCTCGTTGATTGTGTTGACGGTCATCACGGTCTTCTTCGGGTATCACGCGTTGAAGGTCCAGATGTACAGCCAGTTTGCCGATCTATTGCCGCAGGCTCATCCGTACATCAAGGCCTATAACCACTTCCGCACCACCTTCGGCGGCGCCAATATCGTCAGTCTCTCGCTGCGCGTGAAAAACGGCGACATCTTCACCCACGAGACGCTTGAGAAGATTCGTTACGTTACCCAGAAGGTTGACCAAATCGAAGGAGTCAACCATTACCAGGTCGCTTCGCTCGCGCACGCCAAGATTCGCAACCTGGTAGCGACTTCTGGCGGCCTCATTCAATCCCAACCCGCTTTGCCGGCGACGATTCCAACCACTCCCGAAGGGCTACAGAAGCTCAAACAGTCGATGTACAACAACGACATCGTCTACGGGAAATATCTTTCTACCGACGGCAAGGCAGCGCTGATCCTGGCCGGCTTCAATGAGGAGCGCCTCGACTACGGCAATATCCAGCGCAAGATCATGGATATTCGAAAGCACGTCGAGGACGGCAACACGGTCCTCTACGCGGCGGGCGAACCGATGCTCAAGGGTTGGGTGTGGTTCTATACCGGCGAGCTGGCCGAGATCTTCGCGGTGACGTTCCTCTTCATCTTCGCCACCCTGATCATATATTTCCGCCGATTTTACGGAGTCGCCCTGCCCGTATTTGGCGCGATCGTGCAGGCTATCTGGGGCCTCGGCTTCCTGGGTATCCTCGGCTACAACCTTGACCCGCTGGTGCTTGTCATCCCACTGCTGGTTTCGGCACGCGCCGCCAGCCACGGCGTGCAGATGGTCGAGCGCTACTTCGAGGAGCTGGAAGCGACCGGCGACAAGCATCACGCGGTCGCGATCGCGATGGGTGAGTTGCTGCTGCCGGGCGGAATCGGCGTCCTGGCTGACGCCGCGGGCATCCTGGTCCTGGCCGTGGCGACCATTCCGCTCGTGCGCAAGCTCGCCTTCTTTGCCAGCTTCTGGGGCTTTTCCAACATCTTCGCGATTCTGCTCCTCATCCCACTGATGCTCGACGTGCTGCCGACGCCCAAGAAGACCGCGCACTACGTGCCGCAGTGGATGCACGACATGCTGGAATGGGTGGGCGAGAGCTGCACCAGCCCGCGCGGGCGCTGGGTCGTCTTCATCCTCTCCGGTCTCATCGTGTTGGCCGGTGCGTACGAGGCGTCCTCGGTGCAGATCGGCGAAACCGAGTCTGGCTCGCCCTTGCTCTTCCGCAACTCCGACTTCAACGTCTCTTCGCGCGCAATCAACCGCGATTTCGCCGGTTCCAACCAGCTTGTTATCTATCTCCAGGGTGACAAGGACGACGCCCTCAAGAACGTCCACGTCCTCAGAACGCTCGACAACCTGCGGCATTACATGCTGCAACAGCCCGAGGCCGGCGACACGCGCGACCTGCCAACCCTGGTCCGCAGCGTCAACCGGCTCTACCACTTCAACGATCCGAAATGGTCGGTGCTGCCGCCGACCTCCGACGGCGTCGGCAACATGACGTTCATGTATGAGGCCAACGCGGCCGTGCCCGGCGTCATCCTCGAGTACATGGACTACCACGCCAAGGACGGCCAGTTCGTAGTGTTCTACAAGGACGCCAAGGGTACTACGATCGACGAGGCGATCTACCGCACCAAGCTGTTTACGGCCGCCCATCCGCTCAAGCACGTCAAGTTCGTGCTCGCCGGCGGCACCATCGGCACCACCGCCGCCCTCAATGACGAGGTTGCCTACTCCGACCGTGTGAGCACCATCCTTATCGTGCTGGTGGTCTTTGCGCTGGTGGCGTTCAGCTACATGTCATTCGTGGCCGGCGGGATGGTCATGATCACGCTGGTAGCCGCCGGTATCGTCAGCTTCCTCTATATCGGCCTTAAAGGCATCGGCATGAACATCAATACCCTGCCGGTGACTGCGGTCGGTATGGGAATCGGTGTTGACTACATTCTGTACGTGGTTGACCGGATCAAGCGCGAGTACGGGCGGTTGCACGATCACGAGCGCGCGATCAAACGCGCCATCCAGACGTCGGGGATGGCGGTTACGTTCACCGCGACGACGCTGGTCGGCGGCGTGATCCCGTGGGTGTGGATGTCCGATTTGCGGTTCTCGGCGGAAATGGCGATGCTGCTGGCTCTGCTGATGATCACGCACTGGCTGTCGGCAATCACCCTGGTTCCTTCGATCTTCTCGATCTTCAGGCCGAAGTTCGTCGAGCGCGGTGCGGAGATCTCAGACGAGGACCTCGAGTTGATCGAGAAGGAGCTGGAAGCGGAGGCAAAGGGAGGAGTGAGTTGACAGGAGGTCGGTCTGTGGCTGTCGCGGGTATGGATGGCCGGTCTCTAAACTTCGGGGGTAACTAAATGGACGCAGGCTGGAAAAGATTCTGGGTGGGATTGTGGATGTTGGCCGCGGCGTTCGCCTGGGTGGAGTGTTGGCCCGGCGCGCCGGTCTACGCCGAGTCATTTGGCGAGACCGTCACGAGCACTTTCGGACTCCACGGCTACGTGGAAAATCAGGAGATCATCCGTAACGAGAATTTCGTAACCGATTATCATGTGGCGTCGATCCGCAATCGGATCGACCTCCAGCCCTCGGGCGCGCTCCTTCAGGACGCTGCCATCCCGACTTTCGGAGGGCTCCCGCCGCTTTCGAGCTTCTCGGTCAACTACTTCATGGACATCCGGCCGGGATATGAAGGCGCCTACGACATTGTCACCGACCGCTTCGGCAACCACACCACGGGGTTTTCGGGCATCGGCTTTTCGCCCTTCACCCAGCCGTTCGCCAAGAGCGGCGGTGTGGCGCTGCTCAACGCGTTCGGCTACGACCCCCGGCGTTTCAACGGGGTGGTCGCACGCGACTTCGCCTTTCTGATGCCAGTGTCGCAGAACATCAGATTCATCAACAACGTCAACGGTGTTCCGTGGTCATGCTGGCATTGCATCAACGTCGAGCAGACGGTCAGCAACCTGCGCTTCGAGCGCGACGACAGCAACCTGATCTACTACCCGGTGCGCGAGGCCTACCTGGATTTTCGCTGGGATTTCTTCGGCGCCAACCTGCTGCGTTTGGGCAAGCAACAGATCGTCTGGGGTAAGGCCGACTTCTTCCGGCTTCAGGACATCGTCAACCCGGTTGACTTCTCCCAGCACTTCTTCATCGAGCCGTTTGAGGATACCCGTATCCCGCAGCTCAGCGCCTGGCTGCAGCACCGCTTCGGCGACATCCTCGGCTTGCAGGACGTGGCCGGCAACTTGATCTGGAACTTTGACGAGTTCAATCCGGTTGGCCTGGGTGTGGGCGGGCAGCCGTGGGCGGTCAACTTCGGCGAGCAGAAACGGGCGTTCGCTTTCGACAACAGCCTGTTCGACGCCGGACTGTGCGGCGGCAGCCCGACGCCGGGAAGCTGTAATCCCAACTTCGTCAACTTCGGCCTGGTTCGCGAGCGCGTGCCCGACTGGCGGCTGCGCAACACCGGCCTTGGCATGAAGTGGGATTTCCAGCTCCCGCATCCGGCGATTCGCTTCGCGTTGACCGACTACTGGGGTATCCGCGATACGCCGACCTTCGTGCTGACGAACCTCGACGCGGTGCCGACGCTGCCGGGATGCGCGGCGATGGCCAATATCAGCGCCGGCCATCCGGCGATCTTCGGCCCGGGCGGCGGGGGACTGCCGTTCATAGCGACCGACCCGAGCAGCATCCACCTCGCCAAAAACGTTGCGCCGCAGAATTACCTCAACAACTGCGTGTTCGGCGGCGGCGCCGAGATTCGCTACCATCGGGCGAACACGCTCGGACTTTCGGCCGACTACTTCGAGCCGTACACGGGCGTGGTCATCCGGGTGGAATCGTCGTGGACGCACAACGCGCTGCTCAACAACACCGACTATCTCGACTGGACGCATAACGGCGACATTCTCCAGTACGTCATCGGTTTCGACCGTCCGCACTTTATCAAGTTCCTCAACCCGGACCGGACCTTCTTCAGCAGCTTCCAGCTCTATGAGACCTACTATCCGGGGCAGAAGAGCGAGAATGGCGGCAAGGACGGGATCGTGACCGGCGTGAACGACTTCACCTTCACCGCGTTCACCCAGACGCACTACTACCGTGATCAGATCATCCCGCTCATCTTTGCGGCCTTCGGCACCGAGGGTACCGACGCGACGATCGGCGGCAACACCGAATGGCTGATCAGCGACCATTGGTCGGCGACCATCGGCGTCGACGCTTTCCTCGGCAAATCGCATCAGCACAACGTCGGACCCAACGCGCTGTTCCAACAGCGGGCCTTCGGCGGTCTCCAGCCGCCGCAGGATGCGCCCTACAGTGAGAGCGTCTTCGGCCCTGCGCACATGCAGGCCGGCGGCGCCGAGCGTAACGTGATGGACGAGTTCTGGACCCGGTTGCGTTATCGCTTCTAGGGGAATAGAGCGGAGTCAGAGGTAAACGGGGCCCGGCCCGGGGCCGGGCCCCGCACATTCGGATGGCAAGGACCGTGAGCAAGGGCGGCGGGGAGGGCCGCAAGGGACTGATGCGCGGGTCGGGACGGCGGGCGCTCCTGGTGGTCGTGCTGGCGGTGGCAGGCGTCGCAAGCGTGGCGCTGGTTCGGCACGCGAAACACAGCCGGATGGTCGCGGCGGCGATCAGGGACCCTTCCATGGTTGCGATTCGCAACCTGGTCGAGGTGGGCAAACTGTCCGAGGCGACCGCCAGGCTCAACGCGACTTATCGCTTCAACAACACTCCCGGCCTCATCGCCTTGCAGCAGTTTTCGCTCATCGTTCTGCGCCGCGGATTGAAGGAACACGACATCTTCGAGAAGTGCTTCGCCGCCAGCGCGCTCGCCGGAAGTGGTGAGGACGAGGGCGTCCATCTGCTGCTCGACGCCTTCAACAACAATCCCGACCTGAGCGTGAAGATGGCGGTGGCCGACGGGCTGGGCCAGGACGGCAACCGCAAGTCGGTGGAAATTCTGAGCGATCTCTATTATCACGCCCAGCCCTTCGACCGGCGCATCATCGTCGAGGGCCTTTCCGCGGCCACCGATCCCAGCGCGGTCACGGTCCTGATGGAGGCGACCCATTCCAAGGACAAGATGGTGCGGTTGGGGGCGCTCAAGAGCCTGGGTTCGCTGGGCAATCGCAAGGCGCTGCCGCTGCTGCACGAGGTGCTGAACAACTCAAAGGACTACGACGCCTTCGATCGGGTGATGGCGTCGCGCTCCCTGCTGCTGCTCGGCGATCAATCCGGAGTTGCGTATCTGCGCCAGGTCGTTTTCGATCGTTCGCAGGACACCAACGCGCGCGCGGTGGCCGCCGTAGCGCTGGGTTTCGCCAATGATCCGTCGGCGGTGCCGCTGCTCAAGCAGGCGTTGACGGATCACAAGCTGGAGGTGCGCATCGGCGCCGCCGCGGCGCTGACGCATTACGGCGATTCGATGGGAGCGGAGTACCTTAAGAATTCGCTCGCCAACTCGGACGACGTGACGCGCCTGGAGATTTCACAGCTATTCGAAGACCTGGGCCAGGACGTCGGCGCCGCCGTCATCCTCAGCGGCCTTAACTCACCATACGCCAATGTCCAGCTGGCGGCGATCAAGGCGCTGGCAACCACCGGCAACGAGCGCAATGCCGCGCTCCTCAGCGGGCTCCTGCGCGACCACAATGACCCGACGGTGCGCGCGGAAGTCGCCTGGGCGCTGGGGCGCATCGGCAGCTCCAGCAGCATCGCAACCCTGCTGGTGATGGTTCCGGAGCAGGAACCGATGGTCCGCTACACGGCGGCTGACAGTCTTAACCACATAGCGACGCATCTGCTCGGCGCGGACGGCGGATGGAGAATCTGAGCGCGCGCGAGTGTGTGTAAGTCTGCAAGGGAGCTTGGCATTAAAGGTTCGCGCCGATCTTTAGTCGATTCGACCAGCTCGACTTTTGGGGGCGCCTAAACACGTAAGGAGAGGAATATCGTGCGACGCAAATCGATGCCGCATGGCAGAGCCGCCGCGAGGCCGTGGTGGCTGGCGGTAGCTGCCCTGACGTTAGCCGTCAGTGTTTCCTTGCCGGCGGGAGCGGCCCGGGCGGTGAACAGCCCCGACCAGGTCAAGACCTACACCATCCAAACCTTCATGGACTGGTTCAACAAGTACAAGGACGCCAAGCCCGATTTCAAACCGGGCGACGTGCTTACGGCGGCGGATCTGGACACCAAGATCAAGCCCTTCATGTGGCCGGGGTATATCGAGTTCCTCAATTTTCCCGAGTTCAAGATGAAGATCGGCCCTTACGTCGATCACACCCCGCGCAAGGACTACTTGGACTGCACCGAGAAGTATCAGAGCCAGGTGCGGTTGAACGCAGACCACACCCTGGCCAACTACGTGTGTGGTCAACCTTTCCCCAACTCGGCGATTAAGGAGAGCGACCCAGACGCGGGATGGAAGGCGGCGTGGAACTTTGAATGGCGCTGGCAGAACTTCGGACTGTTCACGATCCCGCCGGTTACCCTGATGCGTTTCGGCGGCTCGCACACAATCCCGACGTGGTCGGATCCTCCCAGCGATTGGCTCCAGGCTTCGGGTATCGAGAACCTCAACTACCACGTGCCGACCGCGGACGAGATGAAGCAGATCTATGGCGGCGGCGGCGAGTTTGAGCGTACGATGTCGGCTTTTTATCGCCGGGTCTACTTCACCCACCTCGCCCAGCTCGAGAGCCATACGCTGCCGGTGCCGGATGCGAAACAGTTCGAGTTCAAGGAGTTCACCGGCTTCTACACCCCGTTCGATATCCGCGGCACCGCTTTCATCGTCTATCGCTACGAAGATCCCCATCGCGAGGACGACGGCTGGGCCTATATCCCGACCCTGCGGCGCGTACGGCGCATCTCGGCGCAGGTGAAGTCGGACTCGCTGCTCGGCACCGACCATACGATCGCCGACTTCTACGGCTTCTCCGGCCGCGAGCTGTCG
>DASRHP010000013.1 GCA_035650475.1 Candidatus Binataceae bacterium | reverse complement strand
GCCGGCGCAGCGCCGGACGCGCACCGCCGGCGTAGGTGAAACTCACGTCGTCAAGCGCCGCGGCCGGCGCCGCGCTCGATGCAGGCTCGCTCTTCCCGCACGGCGCGGCGGCTTCCAGAGCCGGATTGCCGGACTTCACATCAGCCCCACGCCGAGCACGGCCAGCGCGATGAACGGGCTCACCACGATCGCGATCGCCTTGTCGTACGGCGCCTGCATCGCCGCCGCCGACAGGAAGCGCGGCGCCCAGTAGCCGGTCGAGACCAGGTTGCCCATGAGCCACGCGCCGCCCTCGCCCAGGACCAGGATCGCAAGCCCGAGCGCGCGCACGCTCCATCGGCGCTCTCGGAACTCGGGCATCATGTCGGTATAGAGCATGCGGCCGCGCCGCACACGCGGATAGACCGCGACCAGGATAAGCGGCGAGAGGATCAGCGCCGAGAGCATGTTGTTGAACACGATCACATTGCCGAGAATGCTGAACGGTCGCAGCGCGAGCAGGTTGTCGCCCCAGCCGACGATGTCCGCGCAGAGCACGCTGGCGATGAGACACGCCGCAACGTACTTGGCGATAGCAACCGGCGAGCGCGCGACCGGGCTCTGGCCGCGCGCGATCACGTTCCACACCTTGTACGGCACATAGCCGTAAAACAGGTTGGCGAAAAAGCCGAAGACGTCGCCGGGGCCGACGCCGCCGAAGAAATCGCCGATCATGTTGCCGATCGCCGAGCCCCATCCGGCAGCAGGGCCGAAGAGGAACGAGCACACGATCGGAATCGCGTTGGCCGGACGCAGCTCGGTCACCCCCGGGATGAGCGGCACGACCTTGAACGGCACCAGCACCGCGGCGTAGAGCGCGGCCGAAATCGCGCACAGCACGACCATCCGCGTATTGCGCCACATCAGCCCCAGCTCTCTCATCGTGCGCTCCGCGGCGCCCCGTACACGCCCAGCAGGCACCGCAGCAGAGGACTAGCCCGAGCCCGATCCGCGGATCAAGCGGGGGCGCCGGCGCTCTTGCCGCATGGCAGCGGTGCACGGAAAATCGGGGAAGAAAGGACCTGCGGGGGTCGCCGACGATGCCGATCTACGAATACGAGTGCGAAAAGTGCCGCAAACGCACCAGCGTGCTGACGATGCGCGTGAGTGAGCGCGCCGACGCCGTATGCAAGCACTGCGGCAGCACGCGGATGCGCCGGCTGATGTCGCGCTTCGCCACTTTGCGCAGCGAAGAGGCGCGGATGGACGCGCTCGCCGACCCCGCGGCCTTCTCCGACGTTGACGAGAACGACCCCAAAAGCGTGGCGCGCGCGCTGCGTCGGATGGGCAAGGAGATGGGCGACGAGATCGGCGGCCCCGAGTTCGAGCAGGCGGTGGACGAACTCGAGCGCGGCGGCGACTTGGGCGACGACGAAAGCGGCGGCTCGGGCAGCGACGGCGGCGAGGATTTGTAGGGAAGGAGCGGGAGAGGTCGCATGCTGGTCAACGTCTCGCGCAGAGAATCGGCTCAGGGAGGGCAACATCATGGCCAGGTTCTTCCAGGCCACGGACGCTGATCCCGCCGTCCTTCACGGCAAGACCATCGCCGTCATCGGCTATGGCAACCAGGGCCGCGCGCAGGCGATCAACCTGCGCCGCGCCGGTCATCGGGTGCTCGTCGGCAACCAGGAGGACGAAAGCTTCGCCCAGGCGCGCGCCGACGGCTTCGAGACGCTTGCGATGGATGCGGCAGCGGCGCGGGCGGAGGTCGTCATGCTACTCCTGCCGGATGAGATCGCGCCGAAGATCTACGAGCCGATGATCCGTCCGCATCTGACGGCCGCCAAGACGCTGGTCTTCGCCAGCGGTTACAATATCACCTACAACTTCATTGCCGCGCCGCCTGACGTTGACGTGGTGCTGGTCGCGCCGCGGATGATAGGCCAGGGCGTGCTCGAGCTGCCGCAGCGCGGCGAAGGCTTTCCGGCGCTGGTCGGCGTCGGGCAGGACGCAAGCGGCCGCGCATGGGCGACGACGCTCGCGCTGGCCCACGGGATCGGCGCCTTCCTGGCGCACGGCGCGGTGGTCGAGTCGAGTTTCCAGGAGGAGACGCTGGTCGACCTGTTCTCGGAGCATACGTGGGCAGGCGCGATGCTCTTCCTGCTCGAGCGCGGATTCGAGCTGCTGGTCGAAGCGGGCGTCGCCCCGGAGGTCGCGATGCTCGAGCTGTACGCCTCGGGCGAGCTGGGCGAGATTGGGCGCGCGATGGCCACGATGGGCTTCTGGAGCCAGCTCAGGCTGCACTCGCATACCAGCCAGTTCGGCCAGCTTACCCATGGGCCGCAATTCATCGGAGCCGAGACGGAGACGCTGATGCGCAAGGCCATCGCCGAAATCCGCGACGGGACGTTTGCCCGGCGATGGGGGGCCGAGCAGGCAGCAGGGCTGCCGGAGTTCAACCGCCTGCTCGGCGAAGTCCTTGGCTCGCCGCTGGCCCGGGCCGAGCAGGAACTTTACACTCGCATGGGCCGCCGGTGAACCGGCCCAGTGCGCCCCTCCAAACTCAAGCCGACCTGCACCGCAACGTTTTCTGAACCCTCGCCGACGTCATACGGCGGAGAGGGCGTGGATGAAATGTCCCTTCGCCAGGAGAAGCGAACCTTCGCAGCGGCCTCGATCGGTTGCTCCGATTTTTTTTGTTCCGTATCCCTTTTCCCCTAAGCGGACGCTTCGTTTCCAATTGGCGGTCAGTTTCCTTCCAACAACACCACTGCGGAGGCCGCCATCCCCTCGGCGCGGCCGAGCGCGCCGAGCCCCTCGGGGCTTGCGGCCTTGACATTGAGCGCCGCAGGTTCGGCCTCGAGCGCAGCGGACAGGCGCGCGCGCATCTCGTCGAGGTACGGCGCAAGCCGCGGGCGCTGCGCGAAGATGGTGAGGTCGGCGTTCACCAGGCGCCATCCGTCCGCCCGCGCGAGCCTCCATACCTCGGCCAGCAGCGCGAGGCTGTCGGCGTCCTTGTAGCGCTGATCGCTGTCAGGGAAATGGCGACCGAGATCGCCCGCGCCCAGCGCGCCGAGGATCGCGTTGGCGAGCGCGTGGGCGGCGGCGTCGGCGTCGGAGTGGCCGGCGAGGCCCGCCTCATGCGGAATCCTGACGCCCCCCAGGACCAGCGCGCGCCCTGGACGCATCGGATGAAAGTCAAATCCCTGCCCTATCTTGAGCCGCATCGTATTGCGCGTTGACAACGCTATGGGCGCCGTCCAAGCTTTTCCTCAAGGCAAATCGCCGAGCCGCAAGGAGGAAACGTGAGCGCACCGGCCTTCGCCAAAAATCCCAGGTTCATCATCGGCGCGATCGTCGTCCTGTGGCTCGCCTACATCATCCACTCGGCCATTCACGTCAGCCCGGTACAGATAAAGTTGATCCCTTTTCTGGTCGCGTTCCAGATAAACGTCTCGGCGCTTATCGTGGCCTCGGCCATCTTCGGATGCGTCGCCACGCTGGTGATTCAATGGCTTTGGCGCAGGCGTCGTTCGAAAAACGGCTCGTTCTCGGCCGTCACGCCCGCCGCCAGCAGCAACACTGTCGCCTGACTTCCCGCCCTGAGCGTCGTCTCGCTCGCAGGACCGATCAGCAGCCCGTCGGCGCGCGCGAGCGAGCTTAAAATCCCCGAGCCCTGATTGCCGGTGGGCGTCGCGCTGAACTCGCCGCCTTCGCGGCGCAGGCGCACGCGCACGAACTCGGTGAGGTTGGCCGCCGTGCGGATATCGGCGGCGCATCGCACGGCAACACGGGGCAATCCCAAATCGTGCCGCCCGCCCATCCTGAGCAGCGCCGGCCGCGCGTAGAGATAGAAACACACCAACGTCGAGACCGGATTTCCGGGCAGGCCGAAGATCGGCCGGCCATTCACGGTCCCGAATTTCAGCGGCCGTCCCGGTCGCTGCGCGACGCCGTGGAACAACTGGCGCATCCCGAGTTCGTCGAGCGCCCCCTTGACGTGATCGAACTGTCCCACCGAAACGCCGCCGGTCGAGAGCACGGCGTCGAAGGCGAAGGCCTCCGCGAGCCGGCTGCGGATTTCCTCGGGGCGGTCGCGGGCGACCTTGAGCACCGCCGGCTCGCCCCCCGCCTCGCGCACCGCGCCGGCCAGCGCGTAGGCGCTGGAGTTGACGACCTGCGCGCCGGTGGGGGTTTGGTCAATGTCGACGAGCTCGTCGCCGGTGGTGACGATAGCGACGCGCGGCCGACGCCAAACCTCGATCATCGCCCGGTTGAGCGAGGCTAACATCCCGAGGTCGGCTGCGCCGAGCATCTTGCCCGGCTCCATCACGAGCTCGCCCGCACGGAGGTCTTCACCACGGGGGCGAACGAACGCACGCGGCTCGGCGGCGCTCAGAATCTCGATCCATTCGCCGTCGGCGCGGGTCTGCTCGACCGGCACGATCGCGTCGGCACCTGCGGCTATCGGCGCGCCGGTCATCGTGCGCATCGCGGTTCCGCTCGCAACCGGCGTCGGCGGCATGGCGCCGGCGGCAACCGTGCCGAGCACGCGCAGACGTGCGGGGCTCGCAGCGCTCGCGCGGGCGATATCGACGGCGCGCACCGCGTAACCATCCATCGCGGAGTTATCGAATCCCGGGATATCGCGCGGCGAACGGATCTCCTCGGCCAGCACACGGCCGAGGGCGTCCAGGATGGGAACGCGCTCGATACCGAGCGGCGCGATGTTGTCGAGCACGATTTGCAGGGCTTCGTCGGCGCTGATCATTGACGCAACTCGTTCAGGTTCGCGGCCGCGCGGGGATGTTTGGGCCGCGCACCTCAGAACTCCGAGAATACGCGGGTCGGCGGTCGATTAGAACCGTCGCGTGCGGTCGGCCAGTTGAGGCGAATGAAGCGCGCCGGCCGCTGACGGCGGCTCAGAAGCGCAGCATCGAGCCCGCATCCGCGCTCTCGGCAAGCGGCAGCCGCAGCTCATAGCTGCGGATGCTCGCCGGCACGCGGTCATGCAGTAACGCCGGGTTGAGCTGGCGCAGCTCACTGACCGGCACGCCAGTACGCCGCGCCACATGCGCGAGCGTCGTCCCGCCTTTGATGCGCAGGGTGCGGAAGTGCACGGGCTCGGAATAATCGACCGGCTGGATGCCGTAGCGCTCGGGCTGATGGGCGATGATCGCGACCGCCATGAAGCGGTTGAGCAGCGAGCGGGTGTTGTAGGGCAGATGGGCCGTCAGTTGGCCGTACTTGACGCCGCGCAGCGACCAATAGCGGTCGAGCGCCTTCTCGCCGCGGTTCCATCCGACCAGCGCCATGTTCCAGTCGCCCGCCTCGTCATGCAACGCAGCGAGGTATTCAGCGGCAGCGCGGGTTGATTTAATCGGATCACGACGCTCATCGATGTAGCGGTTGACGATCAGATGGTAGCGACGCGCAGTCGCACGGCTGAGCTGCCATGGCCCCGCGCCTTTGCTTTTGAACCTACTCTCCGCAAACGACAGATAAACCAGTTCGGGCGGCAGCCCGCGTTCCTCGAAGACCTTGACCATCGCCGGCAGGTAGGGCCGGCTGCGGCGGAAGGAACCCTCGATGCCCTCGGAGTGGTTGGCGTAAGCCTCGACGTAGCGCTTAACCACGTCATTGAGAACGAGCGGGAACGGGGCCACGCGATGGGGCTGGTTGCGGATGAAGGGCAGCCCGCTCGCCGCCAGGTCGGTAGCTGCGTCGAGGGTCGCCTGCCCGGCGGTAGCCGAAGGCTCAGCGAATGCCGTAGGATTGGCGGCGGGATGGGCGGACGAAAGCGCGACTACGGATACCCGGTCGGTGGAATTGGTCGCCCAATCGTCAGCGGGCCCTGTGGCGCACCCGACCAAGGCGACGCTCAAAACACCCACCAACGCCAGCGATGTAAGTCTGGCTCCCGTCATCAGCTCTCGCTTGCGCCGGGGGGGAAGTTACTGGGCCGGCGGGCGACGATCAACCCCTGCGGCAGGCTTTTGGCGCAAAAAAAACTAATATTGCGCAACAGTCGCATTAGGGTACTTCGCGCTTTTCCGGCTCAGGAGCGCCGTACTTAGGCCGCCTTGCGCTTTATGCTAGCTTCCACCCAGATCATTCCGTGATGCGTCCGCTCGGTCCATCGCCAACTCCCGACCTCTGGCAGGAAATCTTCGACAGTCTGAGCGACGCCGTGGTCGTATTGGGTTCCGACCTCAGGCCGCTGACGATGAACGCTTCGGCTGAGACGCTGTTTGATTTGTCCCGGCGAAACATCGCCTCGCTTGAAGACCTCATCAGACGCAACCCTTGGCTGGGCGCGATGGCCCGCACCTGCCTCGACAACGCTCAGGAGATGGCAGACGCCAACGCCCGTCTCGAGCTGGGCCGGCGCAGTGTCGCGGTCAGCGCCGAGGTCTCGCCCCTTCTTAGCCCCTCCGGCGCTTCGCGCGGCGCGGTAGTGCTCCTGCACGACCTGTCACTCCATCGCGGCGCCGAACATGCGCTGGGCGCCGGCGAGCCGGACCTCCGGCTGTCGCCAGCCGGGCTCGCCCACGAGGTAAAGAACCCGCTGACCGGTATCAAGGGCGCAGCGGAGCTGCTTTCTGCCCGTCTGCGCGCGGATCCGCGAGGGCAGCAGTACTGTGGCGTAATTCTCGAGGGCGTAAACCGTATCGCTTCGCTGGTCGAGCAAGTGCTCGCCGTGAGCGCGCCCCAGCGGTTGAGTTTCGCCCCGGTCAATATCCATCGTGTGCTCCATGGCGCGCTGCGGATGGCCGGCCTCCATCCGCAACCGCCCGCAGGAATCACCATCGAGCAGGTCTTCGACCCGAGCCTGCCCGAAATCAGCGCCGACGCCGCCGCGCTCGAGCGCGCGCTGCTCAACCTCGTGTGCAACGCCGCCGAGGCGATCGGCGCGCACGGCACGATTCGCCTGAGCACGCGGATGGAAACCGAGTTCCGCCTGAGCGCCGAGGGCCGCCGACGCCAGTTTCTGCGCGTCGAGGTAAGCGACAGCGGCCCCGGGATGGCGCCCGAGGAGATGGCCCAGCTCTTCACGCCGTTCTTCACCACCAAACCTGCCGGGACAGGCCTGGGCCTAGTGCTGAGCCAACGCATCATCGCCGCTCATGGCGGCAAGCTATGGGCCGAGGCCGGCGGGGTCATCGCAGGCCGCGGCGCGGCCGTGCACGGCAGGGCCACGCGGCCGGCGCGCGGGATGACCTTCAAGCTGACGCTGCCGGTGGGAGCGCGCGAACCCGAGCCCTCCGAAGCGGCCTAGCTTGCGCCGCGATCAGGCGCCGCTTGACCCCGCTCTCGCTCGCCCGCCCGCGATCTTGTTACGATAAGCCAGCGATGAGTGAAACCGAAAACGACCTCGCCGGCGCGAGCAACGGACGTCCCACCTCCGACGCAGTGCGCGCACTCGTCGCCGATGACGACCCGGCGATCCGCCTGGTCCTGCGCCATCGCCTCGAGGCCGAAGGATGGCAGGTCGAGGAGGCCGCCGACAGCTCCGCCGCGCTCGACGCGCTGCGCAGCGGACGCTTTAAGGTCGCTCTGCTCGACATCATCATGCCCGGCGCCGGCGGGCTCGAAGTGCTTTCGGCCGCGCGCGCCGAAGGCTGCCCGACGCCGATCGTGGTAATCACCGCGCAGACCACGATGAACAACGCGGTCGAGGCGCTCAAGCGCGGCGCGCACGACTACCTGACCAAGCCGTTCGACAACCTCGACCTCGTCGCCGCGACCGCGGCGCGCGCGGTCGAAACCGCGGCCCAGGCCGGCAACCTGGAGCGCCTGCGCGGCGCGGGCGTGCGCAAGCAGGCGCCGGGCGAGATCATCGGCCACAGCCCGGCGATGCAGGAGGTTTACAAGCTCATCGGGCGGATGGTGAACAACGACGCCACCGTGCTCCTGATTGGCGAGAGCGGGACCGGCAAGGAGCTGGTCGCGCGCGCGATCCATTTCAAGTCGGCGCGCGGACGCGCGCCGTTCGTCGCCGTCAACTGCTCGGCGATCCCGCACGGGCTTATCGAGAGCGAGCTCTTCGGCCACGAGCGCGGCGCTTTTACCGGCGCCGCCGAGCGGCGCGCGGGCAAGTTCGAGCTCGCCGGTGCAGGGACGCTCTTCCTCGATGAGATCGGCGACCTTCCGCTCGAGCTCCAGCCCAAGCTGCTGCGCGTGCTCCAGGAGCGCGAGTTCGCCCGCGTCGGCGGCTTCGAAACCCAGCGCCTGCAGGCGCGGATCATCGCGGCGACCAACCAGGACCTCGAAGCCGCCGTCGCCGCGCGCCGCTTCCGCGAAGACCTCTACTTCCGCCTGCGCGTGATTCCGATCCACCTGCCGCCGCTGCGCGAGCGGCGCGAGGACATTCCGGAACTGACGAACTACTTCGTCGACAAGGCGGCGCGCGAGATGGGTGCGCGCGCAACCGCGGTCAGTTCCGCCGCGCGCGCCCGGCTTAGCGCTTACGAATGGCCGGGCAATGTGCGCGAGCTGGAGAACACGGTGCTGCGCGCGGCGCTGCTCGCCCCGGGCAATACGATCCGCGCCGAAGATATCGTCTTCGCCCGCGCCGGCGCGGCGGGTGCCGCCATCGCGCCCGGCGCCGCCGCGGATGACGGCTCGTTTGCCGAGCTTATCGCGCGCCGCGTTGCCCATTACCTCGACCGTGGCGGTGGCCCAAGCGACCCGCGCGGGCTTTACCAGAAGCTGGTCGGCGAGATCGAACGCCCACTGATCGAGCAGGCGATGCGCCGCGCGCAGGGCAACCAGGTGCGCGCGGCGCGCATCCTGGGGCTCAACCGCAATACGCTGCGCAAGAAGCTGGTCGACCTCGGGATCGCCCCGCGCAAGACGTTCGAGTGATGCGCCCGCGCCGAGCGGCGGGCAGGAACGCCCGTCCCAGCGCAAATGAGTCGGCTTGCCGATGAAATTTCAGTCCCGCCTCTATGCGATGATCGATCCGGCTGGCGGCCATGAGCCCGTCGCCCTCGCGCGCATCCTGCTCGCCGCCGGGGCGCGCGTGATGCAACTGCGGCTGAAAGACGCGTCGAGCCGCGAGATGCTCGCGGCGGCGCGTGCGATCGTCCCCATGTGCCGTGAGCGCGGCGCGCAGCTGATTATCGACGATCGCGCCGACGTCGCGCTCCTCGCCGGAGCCGACGGCGTTCACCTGGGGCAGGAGGATCTTCCGCTGGCGGCTGCACGCCGGCTGGTCGGCCCGTCGATGTTTGTTGGCATCTCGACCCACAGCGTCGAGCAGGCGCTGGCGGCCGAGCGCGGCGGCGCCGACTATCTCGGGTTCGGCCCGATGTATCCCGGCGGGCTCAGAAACAACGTTGCGGGCAAGGGGCTCGCGATGCTGCGCGAGGTCCGGGCGGCGGTTCGTATTCCGATCGTAGCGATCGGTGGCATCACCGAGGCCACGATGCCACAGGTGCTCGCGGCCGGCGCCGACGCCTGCGCGATCATCACCGACGTCGTGCACGCGCCCGACGTCCCGGCCAAGGTCCGCGCCCTGCTCGCACTCTGACCCTGAATAGCGGCGCGCGAGCCTCGCTTGAATGTTTACCCCAGCGGCGCGAGGCGTTTGGCGATGACCTCGCGCGCCTCGGCCGCGATGCGCCGCACGATGTCGCCAGCGGGCAAAATCTCGTTGGTCAGCGCGCACGACATCCCGGCGTAGAACGCGAACTGTTCGAGGTCGCCCTCGACGTATTCGGTCGGCGGCATCACCGTGTACTTCACCGGCGGCGGCAGCTCCATTCCCGCATGTTTGACCTCGCCGATCGGCGTGCCCTCGCCCGGGCGCTGGCCGCTGGGCGGCCGCCCTGCCCGTTCCCATTCTTCATAGGCCGCAGTGCGCAGGACGCGGTGGGGCGCGTCGGGCCACCCGATGTCGAATAGCGTGGTATGCACGGTGTCCTCGGCGCGCGCGGTCAGGATACGCTGCTTGTAGGCAGGATGCGCTGCGGCCTCGACCGACGCCAGAAAGCGTGTGCCGAACACCGCGCCGTCGGCGCCCAACGCAAGCGCCGCGGCAAGCCCGCGCCCGTCGGCGAAGCCGCCGGCCGCGACCAGAGGAACGTCGGGGCCGATTGCGTCTCGCACCTGCGGGATCAGCGCGAGCGAAGTGACCACACCGCGCACGTGGCCGCCCGCCTCGACTCCCTGGGCGATAATTGCGTCGGCGCCAGCGCGGCGCGCGGCGAGCGCCTCTTCGGCTGAGCCGCACTGCCAGATGACCTTCTTGCCGGTGCTCTTGAAAAGCGGGATGTGCTCCGAGGGCTTGCCCCAGAACAGCGTCACTGCCTCAACCGGCGCGGCTGCGACCGCCTCGATCACCTCGGAGCGGAGAAACGGGAGCAACACGTTGCAGGCGAGCGGGCGGCGAGTGAGCTTGCGTGCGGCGGCGAGTTCGTTGTGCATCGCTTCCGGCGTCAAGACGGCAAGGGCAACCGTGCCCATCCCGCCGGCCTCCGATACCGCCGCCGCCAGATCGGCGAGCGCGATCGTGCCCATCCCGGCCGCCATGATCGGCAACTCGATGCCGAACAGGTCACAGAATTTAGTCCTCAGCATCTCTGGCGCTCCCCTCTCCGGCGGCGTTTGCCGCCTCAGCGCAGCGCCGGCGGCGGCACACCCTCGGGCCGCGGCGGCACGCCTTCCTGCGGCACGCCCAGCGGATTGAGCGCGGTCGGCGCCGTCGGCATCCGCGGCCCGGTCGAGGCGCCGGGCGCCGCCGGCGCGACCGAAGCCGCGCGATCGGTCTGGTTGACCGCAGGATCGTTCACATTGACCGCTTGATGCTGTGTGGCGGACGCCGCCGGGTTCTGTTCCTGGTCGTCGAAGTCCATAGCGGGCGAAGCGTCGCCGGGATTGCGCGGCTCGCGGATCACGACCACCGGAAACCCGTTGAGCGTGGACGGCAGCCGCTTGATCTGGCTGGTGACGTCGCGCGCGTGAATTTCGATCTCGGGCCGGCCCTGCGGATTGTTGCCGACGTCCACCTCGGTGACGCCCGGGATCGACGACAACCACTCGTTGTAATAGTCCTTGACGCGGCTGACCGCGTCGAGGTCGCTCTGCGCCATCGCGGCCGAGCATAAGCCGAGCCCTAGCAGGAGCGCGACGGCCAAAGTTGCGATTTGCATGGTTCGGCACCTCGCTTCCGATGCTTCCCCCGAGCGTCTCGCCGGCCGGCCCTCCGGCTTCGCAATCATTGTTACACGCGCCGGCAATTGGCGCGAATGACCCGCGCCGACGGCCGTGCCCCCCTAGCGCCCCTGGAAGTTGGGCTGGCGCTTTTCCAGAAAGGCGCGCACACCCTCGCGCGCGTCCTCCGATGGATTGGTGATCATCACCGAAAGCGCGGCGTCCTCGAGCGCATTGTCGAGCGTCATCTGCAACTGTTTATACATCATCCGCTTGGCCAGCCGCACCGCCAGCGGCGCGCCCGCGGCCAGGCGCATCGCGAGCTCCTCGACGCGCGCGCCAAGCTGCTCGTGCGGCACGACCTCGGTCACCAAGCCCAACTCGTGTGCGGTTTTCGCGTCGTAAACCTCGGAGAGCAGGGTCATCCTGAGCGCGCGGTCGAGCCCCATGAAGCGCGGGAACAGATACGCTCCGCCCTCGTCGCACAGCAGCCCGAACTTCAGGGCCGTGTCGCCCAGGCGCGCCTTGTCGGAGGCGATGCGGAAGTCGCAGCTCAGTGCGAGCGTCAACCCGCCGGCTACTGCCGCGCCGCCGATGGCCGCAATTGTCGGCTTGTCAAAGCGATGGAGCGAGAGCACGAGTTGATGCATGTTCTCCCGCATCTCGAGCAGATGGCTCATCGGGCTGCCGTGGTAGCGCGAGCGGCTCTCGGGGCTGCCGCTCACGTCGCCGCCCGAGCAGAAGCCGCGCCCCGCACCACTTAGCACCAGCACACGCACACCGTCGTCGTTGCGCGCCAGGTCGACGGCGGCGATGAGCTCCTGCACCATCCGCTCGGTGTAGGCGTTGAGCGTCTCGGGACGGTTGAGGGTGACCCGCGCGATGCGATTGTCGGCCTGATAAATGATGTCCTTGAAATCCATCGTGGATACCTCCGCCGGTGAACTCAGACCGCCGGCACAGCGCTCTCGAATGCCGCGCGGCGGCGCGTCCGCGCGCTAGCGGCCGCGAAATGTCGGCTCGCGCTTGTCGAGAAACGCCTTGACCGCTTCCTTGTGATCCTCGGTACGTCCGGTGAGCGTCTGGCCGACCGCCTCGCGGTCGAGCAGGGTGCGCAAGTCGGCGGTCAGCGCAGTGTTGATATTGGCCTTCATGTAGCCGTAAGCGATCGAGGGGCCGGAGGCGAGCCGCTTCGCGAGCGCTTCGGTCTCGGCGCTCAGCGCCGCCGCCGCCACCACGCGATTTACCAGGCCCAGCGCGAGCGCCTGCTCGGCGCTTATCGGATCGGCGAGGAAGTAGAACTCCTTGGCGCGCGCCGGGCCGACCAGCCGGGTCATCAGCCAGGTCCCGCCGAAGTCGCCCGAAAACCCGACGCGCGCGAAAGCGGTAATCAGGCGCGCCGTGTCGGCGGCAATGCGGATGTCGCAGGCGAGAGCGATGCTGAGCCCGGCGCCCGCAGCCGCGCCGTTGATCGCCGCGATCGTCGGCTTGGGTATCTCGTGCAGGAGCAGACTCACCTCCTCGGAGCGGC
The DNA here is from genome assembly GCA_035650475.1 of Candidatus Binataceae bacterium. Lineage (NCBI taxonomy): Bacteria > Candidatus Binatota > Binatia (SeqCode) > Binatales (SeqCode) > Binataceae (SeqCode) > Binataceae bacterium (SeqCode). The sequence goes on along the minus strand of DASRHP010000013.1, from coordinate 100,716 downwards.
GCAGTTGAGCCATGCGCTGCTCGACGGTCGGCTCCGCGCCGCCGCCCGCCGCCTCGTTGCGCGCGCGCATCCGGCTCACGTCGCCGCCGGAGCAGAAGCCGCGCCCGGCGCCGGTAACGACGACGCACCGGACCTCGGTGTCGTGCGCCGCGCGCCCCAGCTCTTCAAGCAGCCCGGCGATCATCTGGTCGCTCAGCGCGTTGAGCTTGTCGGGTTGGTTGAGGGTCAGATAAAGGACGCCCGCCCGGCGCTCGGCCAGCAGATGTTCGGTAGCCATCGAGCCCTCCCGGTCGTGATTCAGCTCCCCTACTACTTCAGGCGTGCCAATCTGTCGAGCGCGGCGGCGATCGCCTGGGTGCCGTCGAGGTCGTGGCCGAAGGCCGCCGCCGCATTGAACATCGATTGCATTAGCGCAAGCCCCGGTAATGCGAGCCCGCTCTCGTGCGCGGCTTCGGCGACCAGGCGGAGGTCCTTGCGGATGAGCTTGATAAGAAAGCCGGGCCGCCAGTCGCCTGCGATCATTTTGGGGCCGAGATTGCTCAGCTGCCACGACGCCGCTGCACCCGCGCCGATCGCTTCGAGCACCCGCGCGCGGTCGAGTCCCCCGCTGTGCGCAAACGCGAGCGCCTCGGCCGCCGCCTCGAGTGTCAGCGCGACCGCTACCTGGTTGGCGAGCTTGGTCATCTGGCCGGCGCCCGACGGTCCCATGTGGGTCACGCGCCGGCCGAGCGCCTCAAACAGCGGCAGCGCGCGTTGATAGGCCGCCTCCGCGCCGCCGACCATGATCGTCAGCGTGGCCTCGATCGCGCCGGTCTCGCCGCCCGAGACCGGCGCGTCGAGATAGTCGACGCCCGCCGCGCCGAGGCGCGCCGCGATCGCGCGCTCGGCGGCGGGCGCGATCGTGCTCATGTCGGCGACGAGCTGACCCTTGCGCAGGTCGGGTTCTATCCGCGCCACCACGCGTTCGACGTCGGGCGTGTCGGGCACCATGATGAAGACGGCGGCGGCGCCACGCACCGCCTCCAGCGGGTCGGCGACAACCGTCGCCCCATCGGCCGCGAGTGCCTGCGCCTTTTTGGCGCTACGGTTGTAGACACGCAGGCGATGGCCGGCGCGGATGAGATTGCGCGCCATCGGCGCGCCCATGATTCCGGTTCCGATCCAGGCGATTTCCACGGCGATGCGATCCTCTGTGAGCCGGGCGGCGGCGTACGCCGCCCCCGCCACTTCCGCGCTACGCAGCCTTGGAGATTGGCGCGCGCTGGCGCCAGGAAAAGCCGCCCGGCGCAATCGCGCTCAGTGCGCCCAGCGGCAGCCAGAGCGTGAAGATTATCCCCAGCGCCAGCGAGTGCCACAGCCAGAACAGCCCATATACAAGCACGACGCCGAGGAGCGCAAAATGCAGCGCGACGCGCCCGTCGCTCACACCCGGCACACGGCGCGCGAACAACCTCGAGACCAGCATCCCTTGCCCCAGGCAGTGCCAGCTTCCGTAGTGCCGGCATCGCCGGCACGCGACCATCGCGCTGTCGAGCCACATCGCGGCGAACAGCACGAGCCCGACGAGCAACGCGAGCGCGCTATGCGCGGCCGCCTCGCGCAGCGCGAGCGCCCCGAACAGCGCAAACCCGCCGATGCCGACGAGGCGGAAGGCGCCTCGCGTCTGGATCAGGTAGACGAACGGCTCGAATGGGCCAGGATTGAGCCTGGGCATGGCAGTTCTTGCTACGGTGCCTAATGTACCCGGCGGCGCAGCGCGCGCAAAATGCGCGCGGCTGGTATGCGAAGGGCCGGACACCTGTCGGCGTCCGGCCCCTCGTGCTTCGCTTATCGACCGAACCCGGCTATGCGGCCGCCTTCGCCTGCCCCGCCTGGCTCTGCTCCTCGGCGATCGAGCCGCGCTTGGAGAGCGCCACCGCGATCGCCAGCAGGATAATCGAGAGCACCGTCGCTCCCACCCGGCCCCAGCTGAACTCGACGCCGACCGTGGTAAACGGGGCCGCGAGGATGCCGACCAGGTTCATCACCTTGATCATCGGGTTGAGCGCCGGGCCTGCGGTGTCCTTGAACGGATCGCCGACGGTGTCGCCGACGACGGTCGCCTTGTGCACGTCGGTGTTCTTGCCGCCCAGGAAGCCGTCTTCGACCTTCTTCTTGGCGTTGTCCCAGTTGGCGCCCGCATTCGCCATCAGCACCGCCATTAGCTGGCCGGTGAGGATCGTGCCGGCGAGGAAGCCGCCAAGGGCGCCCGCGTCAAGCCCGAAGCCGACCAGCAGCGGGGCGAAGACGGCCAAGATGCCGGGGCTGAGCAGCTCCTTCTGCGCGGTCGCGGTGACGATATCGACGCAGCGCGCATAGTCGGGCTTCTCCTTGTATTCCATGATCCCCGGATGCTCGCGGAACTGGCGGCGCACCTCGAAGACGACCTGGTAGGCCGCACGGCTGACCGCCTTGATCGCGAACGAGCTGAACAGGAAGGGCACCGCGCCGCCGATCAGCAGGCCGATGAACACGGTCGGCATGTTGACCTGCACGCCGAGCGCGCCGAGATGCGCCTCGTCGATGAACGAGCGGAAGAGCGAGACCGCCGCGATAACCGCGGTTGCGATCGCAAGGCCCTTGGTCAGCGCCTTGGTCGTGTTGCCGATCGCGTCCATCCACGACAGCGTGCGCGAGGCTTCTTCCTGATGGATTCCCCCCATCTCGAAGATGCCGTGGGCGTTGTCGGTGATCGGCCCGTAGGTGTCCATCGCGAGGATGAAGCCGGTGGTGGTCAGCAGGCCCAGGCCCGTGAGCGCGATCCCGTAGAACTGGAGCGCGAGCGACTCGCGGAAGATCACCATCGCGCCGGCGATACACGCCGCGATCACGACCAGCGCCCACACCGACGATTCCAGCCCTTCGCCGAAGCCCGACAGGATGAGCGTGGCCGGGCCGGTGCGCGCCGCGTAGGCGGTTTCGGTCACCGGGCCGCGCTCGGGATGGGTAAAGTAGTTGGTCAGCCACAGGGTGACGACCGCGAGCACGATCCCCAGCGTGGTCGCCCACGCGAAACGCCAATCGGGCTGGCCGGTGCGTGGATCGTCGAGGTAGAGCCAGTTGACGATGAAGAACCCGATGACCGAGGCGATTGCCGAGGTCATGTAGCCGATGTTGATCGGGCGCATCGGGTCGCGCATCGCAGTGCCCGCAGGCACCCGTACCGCGAGGATGCCGAGGATCGAGGAGAAGACGCCGACCGCGCGCAGGATGAGCGCAAAGATGATCAGCTTCATCGCGAACGTTCCGGCGGCGGCGCCGTAGAGGTTGGCGAAGTTCTTGTCGCTCAACGCGTAGGCGGCCAGGATGATCGCCGCCACCAGCGTGACCTCGTAGGACTCGAAGACGTCGGCGGCCATCCCGGCGCAGTCGCCGACGTTGTCGCCGACGTTATCGGCGATGGTCGCCGCGTTGCGCGGGTCGTCCTCGGGAATTCCCGCCTCGACCTTGCCCACCAGGTCGCCGCCGACATCGGCCGCCTTGGTGTAGATACCGCCGCCGACACGCATGAACAGCGCGGCGAGCGAGCCGCCGAAGCCAAAGCCGACCAGCACCTTCATCGCGTTCTCCTGGAAGTAGAGGAAGATGATGGTGGCGCCGAGCAGGCCGAGGCCGACCGTGAACATTCCCGAGACGCCGCCCGCCTTGAACGCGATCTCCATCGCGTCCTTGAAGCTGGTCAGCGCCGCGTTGGCGCTGCGCACGTTGCCCTTGACCGCCAGCTTCATGCCGACGAAGCCCGCGCCGTAGGAGGCGCTGACCCCCATCAGGAAGGCGATCGCGATCCCGACGGCCAGCGGCAGGTTGTCGGGATAAACCCGGCGGTACATGAAGAACAGCGCGATTCCGATCGCGATGACGAACCAGACCATGGTCTTGACCTGGCGTCGCAAGTAGGCCATCGCGCCTTCTTCGACCGCGTCGGCCACGTCGGTCATCGACTTGGCGCCTGGGCTGGCCGCCATCACCACTCTGACCAGGTACCAGCCGTATCCGAGCGCGACCAGCGCCGAGAGCAGGACCAGCCACAGGATCAGCAGCTGATTGCTGGTCAGGTGGGGCAGAACAATATTGGCTTCGCTCATCGAACCCGAGGTCTCCTGAAGTTTCGCGCTCGCAACCGTCGGCGCCCGCGGCGGGCCGCATTGCGCGGCCCGATTTCGCCGGCGGCGTGGCCACGGCGCTTAGATACTTTGATTAACCGGTGAAGTCTAGGGATTCGTCACCGCTAAGTCCAGTCGTCCGACCGGCGCCCCGGTTGCCTCCTCGCGCGCCGCAACGCACACCAATCTGGCGTCCGGATTTGTGTCGGAAGCGATTGATCGCGCAGTGCGCGGTATGTTTAGCTGAAGTTTCCGACATCAGCCATGAACGTCAACGTAGAAAGTCCTTCGGCGCTGCGGCGCAAACTAACCATCGAACTCGAACCGGTCGAGATCAAGCAGGAGCTCGACCGCGCCTACAATGAACTGCGCCGCGGTGTGGTGCTCAAGGGCTTCCGCCCCGGGCACGCGCCGCGCAACCTGCTCGAGCGCTTCTTCGGCGATCGCGTGCGCGGCGAGGTCATCCAGAAGCTCATCAAGGAGTACACCGACAAGGCGCTCGACGAACAGCATCTGCGGCCCCTGCTCGCGCCCGAGATCGTGACCGAGGAGACCGACCTCGCCAAGAGCCTGCGCTTCAGCGCGACCTTCGATCTGCGGCCCGAGCTGGTGGTGCGCGACTACGCTGGGCTCAAGGTGCCGCGACCCGAGGTTCAGGTCACGGACGAGCAGGTGCAGAAGGCGCTTGAGGAACTGCGCGAGCGCCACGCCACGCTCAAGAAGATCGACGACCGCACGCGCGCCCAGCGCGGCGACTTCGCGCTGGTCGAGATCGAGGGCTTCGTCGAGGGCAAGCCACTGGAGGGCGCGCGCACCGGCCAGCGCCTGGTCGAGCTTTCCCCTGAGCGTCTGGCCCACGGGCTGGACGAGGTGCTCATCGGGGCCGAAGTCGGCCGTCCGGCGCAGGCCACGCGCAGCTACCCCGCCGACTATGCCGAGAAGGAACTGGCGGGCAAGACGGTGGAATGGCGCGTTTCGATTAGAGAGCTCTACCGCAAGGAGCTGCCCGCGCTCGACGATGAGTTCGCCAAGGACCTTGGCGAGGTCGGCTCGCTCGAGGAGCTGCGCGAGCGGGTGCGCGCGCAACTCAGCGAGCGGGCGCGCGAGGAGGCCGACGCGCGCGCGCGCCAGGGGCTGCTCGACCTCATCATCGAGCACAACCCGGTCGAGGTTCCGCAATCGCTCGCCGAGCGCGAGCGCGAGCTGATGGAGTCCGAGATGGCGGCGGCGCTGATGGCGGCGGGGATGTCGCGCGAGGCGGCGGTCGAGCGCGTGCGCGAGAGCGCCGAGGAGCTGCGCGCGCGCGCACACAAGCGCGCGCTCAGCACGCTCATCGTGGACGCGATCGCCGACCAGGAGAAGGTCGAAGTCAGCGACGACGAGCTCGCGGCGCGGATCGCCGAGCTCGTCACGCGTGCGCCCGGGCGCGAACGCGAGCGGCTGGCGCAACACTACCGCGAGGAGGAGCATCGCGAGGCGCTGCGCGCGGCGATGCGCCGCGAACGGACGCTCGACATGCTGCTTGCGCGCGCGCAATCCGAGCCGCAGGCCGAGGCGGGACAGTCGCCCTCGGATGCCGGCGCCTAGCGCGCACGCTCGCCAGCGAACTCCCGTTGCCGCCGGATCCCAAACTGGGTAAAATTCTGTTTGGGTGCGTAGCTTCGGGGATCGCCAAGGCCGGCCGCTTCCGGCCGGAATTCTATGAGCAGCCTGGTCCCGATCGTCGTTGAGCAGACCGGCCGCGGCGAGCGGGCCTATGATATCTACTCGCGCCTGCTCAAGGATCGCATCGTCTTTCTCGGCACCGAGATCAACGACGACGTCGCCAACCTGATAACCGCACAGTTCCTGTTCCTGGAATCCGAGGACCCCGAGAAGGAGATCAGCTTCTACATCAATTCACCGGGCGGCTCGATCACCGCCGGGCTGGCGATCTACGACACGATGCAGTTCATCAAGCCGCCGGTGTCCACGCTGTGCCTGGGCCAGGCGGCGAGCATGGGCGCGGTGCTGCTGGCGGCGGGGCACAAGGGGCGGCGCTACGCGCTGCCGCACTCGCGCATCATGATCCATCAGCCGCTGGGCGGCGCGCAGGGCCCCGCGGCCGACATCGAGATCCAGGCGCGCGAGATCCTGCGCATGCGCGAGGAGATCAACAACCTCTTCGCGCGCCATACCGGACAGAATCTGCGGCGGATCGAGAAGGACACCGACCGCGACATGTTCATGTCTCCCGAGCAAGCGGTTGAATACGGACTGATTGATGAGGTAATCGTTAGCCGGGGGGCCGCGAAGTGAGTCGGGAGGGCAGTAATGGCCAAGCACGATGACCGCTCGGGCAACCTGGTCTGCTCGTTCTGCGGCAAGAGCCAGGACGAAGTCCGCAAGCTCATCGCGGGCCCGACCGTTTACATCTGCGACGAGTGCATCGACCTCTGCAACGACATCATTGCGGAGGAAACCGACAGCGAAGAGGCCTTCAGCCAGACCTCGGCGGTGCCCAAGCCGGCCGAGATCAAGCGCGTGCTCGACCAGTACGTGATCGGGCAGGAGCGGGCGAAGAAGATCCTTTCGGTCGCGGTCCACAACCACTACAAGCGCATCGACTCGCAGATGGTGACCGGCGAGGTCGAGCTGCAGAAGTCCAACATCCTGCTCATCGGGCCCACCGGCGTCGGCAAGACCCTGCTCGCGCAGACGCTCGCGCGCTTTTTGCAGGTGCCCTTCACCATCGCCGACGCGACCTCGCTGACCGAGGCCGGCTACGTCGGCGAGGACGTCGAGAACATCATCCTCTCACTGCTCCAGAACGCCGACTACGACATCGAGCGCTGCCAGCGTGGCATCGTGTACATCGACGAGATCGACAAGATCGCGCGCAAGGGCGATAACCCCTCGATCACGCGCGACGTCTCGGGCGAAGGCGTGCAGCAGGCGCTGCTCAAGATCATCGAGGGCACGATGGCGAGCGTGCCGCCCAAGGGTGGCCGCAAGCATCCGCAGCAGGAATTCCTCCAGGTCGACACCACCAATATCCTGTTCATCTGCGGCGGCGCCTTCGTCGGCCTCGACGACATTATCCGCCGCCGGATCGCGGGCAAGACCATGGGCTTCCGGGCCGACCTCTCGCATCGCGATCCCAAGACGGTCTCCGAGCTGCTCAACGAGGTGCAGCCCGAAGATCTGCTCAAGTTTGGGCTCATCCCCGAGTTCGTCGGCCGCTTGCCGGTGCTTGCCACGCTGGGCGAGCTCGACGAGGAGGCGCTGGTGCGGATCCTGACCGAGCCCAAGAACGCGCTGGTGCGCCAGTACCAGAAGCTGTTCGACATGGAGAACGTCCACCTCAAGTTCACCCAGGGGGCGCTGCGCGCGATCGCGCGCGAGGCGCTCAAGCGCAAGTCGGGCGCCCGCGGCCTGCGCGCGATCATGGAGAGCATCATGGTGGACCTGATGTACGAAATACCCTCGCAGCCCAATATCAAGGAGGTGCTGATTTCCGAGGAGGTGGTGACGCAGAAGGAGCAGCCGCTGCTGGTCTATCAGAAGACCGCCGAAACCGCCTGACATCCTGGGGATCGATAACCGATGCTTTTTCGCAACGACAAGAAAGACAGCCGCGACCCGTCGCAGGGCGAGATCGTTCCGCTCCTGCCGCTGCGCGAACTGATCGTCTTCCCGCACCAGGTCTACCCGATCTTCGTCGGGCGCCAGAAGTCGATAAAGGCGCTCGAAGCGGCTGAGGCGCGCAAGCAACCGATTCTGCTGGTGGCCCAGAAGGACGCCAAGGTCTCCGATCCGGGCCCGCAGGACATCTACGCAATGGGCACGCTGGGCGTAGTGGTCCAGCTCCTGCGCCTGCCCGACGGCACGGTCAAGGCACTGCTCGAGGGCAAGCGCCGCGCGCGCATCGTGCGCTACCTCAGCGAGGACGACTTCTTTCAGGTCGAGGTCGAGGGCATCGAGGAAACCTGCGAGCGCACGGCGGAGGTCGAGGCGCTGATCCGCTCGGTCAACGCCACTTTTGACAACTACGTGCGGCTGAACAAGAAGATTCCGCCCGAGATGGTGACGTCGATCGCGTCGGTTGACGATCCCGCCTATCTCGCCGACAAGCTGGTCGAGCATCTCGGGATAAAGCTCGAGGACAAGCAGGCGCTGCTCGAGTGCGCGAATCCGGCCGAGCGGCTGGAGAAGATCCTCGGCTACATGCGCTCCGAGCTGGAAATCCTCGAGGTCGAAAAACGCATCCGCTCCCGGGTCAAGAAGCAGATGGAGAAGACCCAGAAGGAGTACTACCTCAACGAGCAGATGCGGGCGATCCAGAAGGAGCTCGGCGAAAAGGACGAATTCAAGAACGAGATCCAGGAGCTCGAGGAGAAGCTGCGGCAGAAGAAGATGCCGGCCGAGGCGCGCGAGAAGTGCGAGCGCGAGATCAAGAAGCTCAAGATGATGTCGCCGATGTCGGCCGAGGCGACCGTCGTGCGCAACTACCTCGACTGGTTCCTCGCCCTGCCCTGGTTCGAGTACACCGCCGACAAGCTCGACATCAAGGAAGCCGAGCGCGTGCTGGAGGAAGACCACTACGGCCTTGAGAAGGTCAAGCAGCGCATCCTTGAGTACCTCGCGGTGCAGACTCTGGTCGGCCAGCTCAAGGGGCCGATTCTCTGCCTGGTCGGGCCGCCGGGCGTCGGTAAGACCTCGCTTGGCAAGTCGATCGCGCGCGCGACCGGGCGCAAGTTCGTGCGCGTCTCGCTGGGCGGCGTGCGCGACGAGGCCGAGATTCGCGGCCATCGCCGCACCTACATCGGCGCGCTGCCGGGCAAGATTATCCAGTGCATGCGCAAGGCCGGCTCGGGCAATCCGGTGATGCTGCTGGACGAAGTTGACAAGATGTCGACCGACTTCCGCGGCGACCCTTCCTCGGCGCTGCTCGAAGTGCTCGATCCCGAGCAGAACTGCAACTTCAACGACCACTACCTCGACTGCGACTACGACCTCTCCAAGGTGATGTTCGTCACCACGGCCAACACCCTCGAGCGCATCCCGCGCCCGTTGCAGGACCGGATGGAAATCATCCGCATCCCGGGCTACACCGAAGCCGAGAAGCTCAACATCGCCAAGCGCTACCTCGTGCGCAAACAACGCGAGGCCAACGGGCTCAAGGAGGAGAACATCGAGTTCTCCGACCAGGCGATCCTCCAGATCATCCGCCGCTACACGCGCGAGGCCGGCGTGCGCAACCTCGAGCGTGAGATCGCCTCGATCTGCCGCAAGGTCGCGGTCGAGGTGGTCAAGACCGACCGCAGCGCGCGGGTCAAGGTGTCGGCCTCCAGCCTGGCCAAGTACCTCGGGCCGCCGCGCTTCCGCTACGGGATGGCCGAGACCGAGCCCCAGGTGGGCGTGGCAACGGGGTTGGCGTGGACCGAAATGGGCGGCGAGCTGCTCAACGTCGAAGTCACCATCGTCCCCGGCCGCGGCAAGTTGACCGTCACCGGCCAGCTCGGCGAGATCATGCAGGAGAGCGCGCAGGCCGCGATGTCGTACGTGCGCTCGCGCGCCGAGGCGCTGGGGCTGGCGCCGAACTTCTACCAGAAGATCGACATTCACATTCATATCCCCGAGGGCGCCACGCCCAAGGACGGCCCTTCGGCCGGCATCACGCTGGCAACCGCGCTGGTTTCGGCGCTGTGCCGGGTCACGGTGCGCAACGACGTCGCGATGACCGGCGAGATCACGCTGCGCGGGCGGGTGCTGCCGATCGGCGGGCTCAAGGAAAAGGTGCTTGCGGCCCATCGCGGCGGTATCAAGACCGTGCTGATTCCGAAGGAAAACGCCAAGGACGTCGAGGAGATTCCGCAGCAGATCCTCAAGAACATCGCGCTGGTCCAGGTCGAGCACATGGACGAGGTCCTGCGCCACGCGCTGGTGCTCGCCGACCCCGAGGCGTTCTTCAAACCCAAGCCGACGCTCGACTTCGGCGCCGAGCCGGAGAGCAAAGAGGACCTGTCGGACGAGGACGATGAGCGCGACACCAGCGCCCCGTCGCCGAACCTGTCGTGAGGGAAAGCATAACCAGAGGCGCCGCGCGCAGCCTGTGCGCCGCCGCAGCCCAACCAGCAAGGCCGATTGCGGCCGGAGCGGGTAAATGACGAAGGCCGAACTTATCGAAGGGCTCGCCAGCAAGCTCAACCTGAACAAGGCCGAAGCCGAGAAGGCGGTCAACATTTTGCTCGACGACATCGTCGTTGCGCTCAAGCAGGGCGACCGGGTTAACATCTCGGGCTTCGGGACGTTTTCGGTTTCCACGCGCGCCCCGCGCGTCGGCCGCAATCCGAAGACCGGCGAATCGATCCAGATCTCGGCCAGCCGTTCGGCCAAGTTCAGGGCCGGCAAGCAACTCAAGGATTCGCTCAACGAGGGCATGATGGGCGGCGGCCCGCAGGCGAGCGCGCCGGGCGCCCCGGGCGCCTGAGCGGGCACCGACCGTTTGGCTTGAAAGGCGCCGCGGACCGTCGAAGGTGCGCGGCGCCTTTTCGCGTGACAGTTAGGGGGATGGACGAAACTACGGTAAGGCGCGGCTGTGCTCCAGGATTTCGGTGTTTTGCGTCGATGGCGATCGGGCGGTTCTCAGCGCCTTTTACCTCGGGAGGTTGCGGCTCCCTCCTCCTTCCCTTCGGTGAACGGGCCCGGACACTGAATCGTCGGGTGTGGGCGGTTAGCTCAGCGGTAGAGCATCGGCCTTACAAGCCGGGGGTCGCAGGTTCGAAACCTGCACCGCCCACCAAGTGAGTGACATCGTGCGATGCGGGCGACGCTGGCGGAGAACAGACTAATTCCGCACCGCCGCTTTTCTTCTCGAACCGACGTAACTCGTTCGCAGCGGCGGGATCGCGTTGAGAAGCTTCCATGTCGCGCGAGCGAGCTCGGCCAAACCTGCGCGCCAGCGGCGGGAACGGATGGATGCTGCGCAGGTGACAGACCGCTGAAACTGCATCATGCGGAATCGGGCTTACCTGACGGGCTATGTTCTGCCTAACGCGCGAGCATATTGCCGATTTCCCGGATACGAGGCGGTGAGCTGATCATTCGCCTTCGCCGCGTATAGCCGCCATTCTCCGGAAATGCCTTTCAGCTCATGCATTCCGCGATCGGCGAACTCAATGCCCGAGCCGGCCAGGAGATCCTTGGACCATAACCTCGAGGGTCGACCGACTGAACCTTCCGCTGCAACGGTCACTGCATCACGGTCGGAGCGGCGCCGGGTTCCAGCGATCCCTGCGCCGGCGCGATCGCCCTCACGGTAATCTCGTAGATTACCTTCTCGCCGCTGGCGAGCGTGACGCTGAGCCGCCAGGTGCCGCTGTCGGCGCCGACCAGCACGATCCGTCCCGGCGCGTCGGTGCGCACGACCAACGCGTTGGGATTCTCCATTACCTTGATGCCTGGGCTGCCGTCTTCGGCGACGCCGTTGATCGTGTAGGTTTCGCCCTTGGTCATGCTGACTGGAATGACCCGCTCCGGCTTTTTGACGTGCTCGGTGGGCTTGGCCGAAGGGGTGGCCGGCCTGGCCGCCGCGGGAGTCGCGGTGGCCGCGGGTGTAACTTGCGCGGCGTCTCCGGTCGGTGTGACAAGGACCGCCGCCACGACCGCAAATCCCAAGGCAGCCGCGAGCTTACCGCCGCACGTCCACACCGCCCTGTTCACTTCGGTCCGCATCGCTGCTGTCCTCCAGCTATGGCATAAGCAGCCGTTCTTTGACTCTATGGACAGCGCGCAGGCAATTCAACTTGTCTGTTCGCGCCTCCAAACGCGTGTTTCGCGACGACGCCGCTGTTGACCTGCGTAACCTGAAAACGGATCTTTCCGCAGTAGACGCGGGCGCCTGCGCGGCCGTCGACCGGGAGGCAAACGTGGAATTTCCGCAGGATCGTGAAGAGAAACGCCGCGCCTTGCTCCGCGCGGTTGAGAACGTGCGCGGCGTGCTGGAGGCGCACGCGGACGAAGCGGAGGAAATGCGCACGCTGCCGGCCGCCTCCGTCGCGGCGCTGCGAGATTCGGGACTGCTCGCGCTTAAGCTGCCTGCAGTGCTCGGCGGCGCCGAAGCCGACCCGATGACGCAGTTCGAGGTCTTCGAGGCCGCCTCCTACATCGACCCGTCCGCCGGATGGTGCCTGTTTATCGGCGCGGCGTCGGCCGGGATGCCGGCCGCATTCCTGCCCGACTCGGCAATCGCGAAGATCTTTGCCGGCGGACGGATCCCGAACTTCGCCGCCTCGCTCACCCCGGGCGCGACGATGGTGCCGGTCGAGGGCGGCTACCGCCTGAGCGGGCGCTGCTCGTGGGCGAGCGGAATCCGCCATTCGGATTACATCAGCATGCGCGGCGAGGTCGTGCGCGAAGGGCGTGGCTGCCCGCGCGAGTTCCGCGTCTGCGTGGTGCCGGTGAAGGACGGACAAATCCACGACAACTGGCACGTGATGGGGCTCAAGGGCACGGGCAGTTGCGACTTTTCGGTCACAGATCTTTTCGTCCCGCAGGACTTCACCCACGACGCCATGGCGAAGCCCGTGCGCGGCGGTCCGATGTATGGCCTGACCTTCCTCGGCTACGTCGCGCCCGAGGCACCCGCCTTCGCGCTCGGTGTGGCACGCCGCGCGCTGGACGAGGTGATCGCGCTGGCGCGCTCAAAGGCGCGCGGCTACACGAAATCGGTACCCCTGGCGGGACGGGCGGTGTTCCAGCGCGCGATCGCGGAGAGCGAGCTGCGCCTGCGTGCGGCGCGCGCGATGATGCTCGAAACGCTGGAGAAATCGTGGGCAACCATCAGCGCGCGGCCCGCCGCCGAGCCGCCGATGCTCGCCGAGCTTCGCGCGGCCGGCGCGTTCGTGATGGACCTCGCGCTTGAGGTAACCACGGCGGCCTTCCGCTATGGCGCGGGCAGCGCGGTCCGCCTCGGCAGCCTCTTGCAACGATGCCTGCGCGATCTCCAGACCGCGAGCACGCATCTGATCGTCAACGACTCGTCGTACGAGAACTACGGGCAGTTCATCCTCGGGCTGCCCGGCGCGGACCCTATGGCGTAAGCATGACCCGGAGATTGGACGGTTGACCACCGAAAAACGCAACCGAGCTATTCCAGCGTCACCCGAAGTACCCTGCCCAGCGTCAGTTTCGAGTCTATCGAATCTCGAGGACCTGATCTTCAGCGAACGTCGGCTGTCGCTGTGCGGGATGGCTTTCCTCGTGGCTTACGTGGCCGCGTTCGCCATCCGCTTCGTCGCCGGCAAGTGGATGATCGATCGCGAGGGTTGGCCGGTTCTCCTCGATTTCGTATGGATATGGATGGGCGGCCGATTTGCGCTCGCGCACAACGCCGCCGGCGTGTTCAACCATTCGCTTTTTTCCTCCGCCCAGGCATCGCTGATCGGGAAAGCTCCTGCCAGCGCCGCTCTCTATCAGTACTGGGTATATCCGCCGACGCTGCTGCTAGCGGCTGCGCCGCTCGCGCTGCTGCCTTACGCGGCCGCGTTCCTGGTCTGGATCGGCGCAACTCTCTGCGTATATTTGGCGGCCATCTACGCGATTCTACCGTGCACGCTGTCGATAGTGTTGGCGCTGCTGCCCTGTGCGGTCATTATGAATGTCTTTGTTGGCCAGACCGCCTTTCTGACCGCCGGCCTGCTCGGTTTCTCGCTGGTCTTCATGCAACGCCGGCCTTACCTGTCCGGCGTATTGCTCGGACTTCTGACATACAAGCCGCAATTCGGAGTTTTCTTCTCTGTCGCCTTGTTGGTAACGCGACAATGGGGCGTGATTGCGGGTGCTATTGCGAGCGCATCGTTGTTGGCTGCGGCGGCCGCTTTTCTGTTCGGCGCCGATGCATGGGTTCTCTTTGCGCGCTCGTTACAAGCCCACAATCCGGCCACCTTCCTGCCCAATTACACGCTCGAAGCCATGAACCAGACCGTCTTCGGCCTGATGCATTGGGCAGGAGCCGGAGTCATCGTCTCTTGGAGCGTGCATCTGGCAGTGGCGGTTCCGGCGGCGGCGCTCGCCTGCTGGCTCTGGATGCGACCCGGGCCTTATCAACTCAAGGCCGCGGCGTTCGGGCTTGCAGTTCTGATCGCGTCGCCTTACGTGCTGATCTACGATTTGACGGCGCTGTCAGTGCCGGCCGCATTCATCGTCGCCGACGCCTTGGCCAGTGGCTTCCTGCCGGGCGAACGCCTCGCCCTGCTCGGCTGCTTCCTGGCGCTATTCCTGTTCGTTCTGATGCCGATCGGGCCGATCGCAATGCTGGTTATGTTGGGACTGGTCGTGCGACGGGCGAGTTATGCGACAAATGCAGCGTAACTAGCGGCGGGAGCGATGCCAACCGCACGTTTGTTCGCCGCGGATGCGTGGCGATTCGCTTGTGGGCGAGGAACCCTCGGCCCCAGATGCGCGCTCATGGATGGGCGGCAACCTCGATGAAGGGAAGTTTGATCGTAAAGGTCGTGCCGCCTCCGACATCCGAGTCGGCTTCGAGCATGCCATTGTGCTCCTGCACGATACGCCGGCTCAGCCACAGGCCGAGTCCGCTTCCGCCGGGCTTGGTCGTATATAGCAGGTCGAAGATCTTCGGCAACGCTGCGGCCTCGATTCCGTCACCGTCGTCGGCCACGCTAAGGCACAACCAACCTGAAGGCTCATGGGCAAACCGCGTCGTGATCCTGACCGTGCCCTGACCGGCGATCGCGTCGCGCGCGTTGCTCAGCAAATTGATCAGTACGCGCTCGAGCGCCACCGCGTCGCCAAGCACCGCGGGCAGGCCCCAGTCGAGGTCGGCACGGACATCGATGCCGCCCTTGCGTAGCTGTTCGCCAAACAGGAGCAAAACGCGCTCGACCAGGTGGTTGAGGTTGAGCGGCGCGGGCGACCTCGAGCCCGCCCGCGCGAGCTCGAGAAACTGCTCTACGATACGCGCGGCCCGCTCAGCCTGCCGCCGGATCACCACGAGATCGTCCTCGATCTGCGCGCGTCCCAGCGCCTCCGGCGGCGTCGCCAACAGGAGTTCGGCGCGGGCGAGTATCACGCTGAGCGGGTTGTTGAGGTCGTGCGCGATGCCCACCGCCATCGTCCCTAGCGAGGCCAGGGTTTCCGCCCGCCGCGCCTCGCGCTCGAGCGCAAGGCGCTCGGTGATGTCGGTCAGCGCGGCCACCACCAAGCCGCCGCGCACTATTTCCTGCGTGTAGGTCAGGCTGACTTCCACCGGAAATTCGCTGCCATCTTTGCGGCGCGCAGCAAGATTGAGCCCGATTCCCATCGGCCGGCTGCGCGGCGCGCGAAAGAAGTCCTGGCGATGGCTGCAGTGCTGTCGGCGCGAAGGCTCGGGCACCAGGAGCTCGATCGGTTGCCCGATAAGCTCGTCGCGCGAGTACGCGAACATCCGCTCGCAAGCGGCGTTAAGATCGACGATGCGCCCCTCGCGATCGACGATGATTAAGCCCTCAGAGGCCGAATTGAAATATGCCTGATAAGGCATGACGCGCTTAACGGATTTACCGCCCTGCGACCCGGGTTCGCCGGCGCATACTCGATCGGCCCTTGCTAGTCATGCACGGCCGACCGTCGCCCGGCACCGGGCAGCTCTCACCCCTTTTGTGACCTTCCCCCCAATAACTCTTTCTGGCTTCCCCCCGGGCACGCGGTTGAAGCCGGGACAAATAGGGGCGGCACGTCGCGATGGGGAGTTCACGCCGCACCGCCCCTGCAAGGAAGCTGGATCGGTATCACATCGATACTCTAATTACTTCCGTCACTTTGGTGAGTCACCTCGGGTGCTGTCACCTACTTATAGCGGTGTGACATTCAATGAAAAACGGAAGCTCTCGTGTGTCAAAACGTTACAAAACAATTTTGTAACAATCTGACAGAAATAGGACAGCGAAAAGTCTGGATGCTAGGAGCGTGAGGGTGCGCCGCCGGAGTGCCCGGTAGCCGGCTTTGCGGACGAAGGCAGGATTATGCGGTGGCGTTCATGGACGAGCAGCCCCTGCTTCTCGAGCAGACGCATGTGATGGGAAACCTTGGGGCGCGATGCGCCCACGAGGTCGGCAAGGTCGGCATGGGTAAGCGGCAGGTTTACGATGCTGCCGGTTTCATCCTGCACCCCGAACCTGCGCGCCACATAGGAAATCGTGCCCAGCAGGCGCTCGCGCAGCGGCCAGCCGCGCACCAGCGCGGCGCGCGCGAGCCGCTCCGGCCAGGCGCCAAAGAGAAAGGCGCTGGCGTGCGCCAGCCGCTCAAACGGCATCCCGAAGAGGATCTCGACCAGCCGCCGGCAGTCGATCTTGCCCATCGCGCACTCGTGCAAAGCGTCGCAGCGCAGCCGTCCGCGCAGGGGCTCGGGCATGAACGGCAGGTCGCCCACGAGGTCGCCCGGCCCCAAGACTTCGAGCAGGACGCGCCGCGCACGCGCGTCCAGGTAAGTCATCGTGGCAAGCCCGCTCAGGACGATATAGACGTCGTAGGTAATTTCGTTTTCGAAGAACAGGACCTGACGCGGCGCGATAATGCGGAATTCGAGCTCGCGCCCCAGGGTATCGAGCGTGGCGGCCGGAAGATCGCGCAGGCGCGGAATCTGGCGAATCATCCGCGGCCAGGCAGGCTGCGGCCAGCGCTGGCGCTCGCCCTCCGGCCATTGGTTCTGTTTGCTCGCTCTGCCGCGCGCGACCGCCACGGGTCCAGTTCCCGCCGGTCGCTATACGCGCTTGCGCCGCTGGGCGGACTCTGCCGCCAGCTGGTTGCGCGCAGGCTCCAGAATCAGCATCGCTCCGTAATGCGCCTCCTGGTTGCTCAGGGGTATCAGGCTGCACCGCAGTTTGACGTTGCGGCCGTTGAGCCTGCAATCGAAGCCTTCGATATTGAGCGCGGCCTTGCGCAACAGCGCACGCTTGATCCGCGCGGCGACCGCACGCGGCAGTGGCGCCAGCGACAGCCGCTGGAGATTGTGATTGCGTAGCTGCTCCTCACTGCGGTTGAGCATCCGCTCGGCCGCCGGGTTCCAGATCGTGATCTGGCCCTGGCTGTCAACCCCCACGATCGCCGCAGAGAGCGCGCGAATCATCGCGCGCTGGGCAAGGTTGACCCGATTGAGCTCTTCAGTGCGCGCAGCCAGCTCGGTGTTGACCGCGTCGAGGCTGGCGTTAGTGGATTGGAGCTCTTCGTTGATGGTCTCCAGTTCCTCGTTGGTCGATTGCAGTTCCTCGTTGGTGGTCTGGAGCTCTTCGTTGGCCGACTGCAGTTCCTCGTTGGTGGTTTCGAGCTCCTCGTTGGTCGATTGCAGTTCGTCGATCGCCGCCTGGTACTTGGAGGTAGCCTCGCGCTGACGCTCCTCGGCCTGGCGCAGGCCCGAGAGTGCGTCCTGGAGGTCCGTGATGTCGCGCGCCATGAAAACGAAGCCATTGGGCTCTTGATGCTCGCCGCTGCGTAGCGGGCTGATTTCGAGCCGGATAGTGCGTGGACGTTCGCCGTCCAGAGTGAACGTCTCCTGGGCGACATGACCGCGCACCGCGCGCATTGTGGCCGCGCGCTCGAGCAGACGCTGCCCCGCGCTGTTGTCCTCCCATTTAACCTCGCTCAACGGACGGCCAATAACGTCGGACTCGCGCCGACCCCACAAGCGGGCGGCGGCCTCGTTCCACACCGTGACCACGCCGTCCCTGTTGAGCACCACCACCGCAACGTCGAGCGCCATCAGCGCGTCGCGGTAGAACGGCGTAATTGCGGGCGGCAGAATCGGCAATTTCTCCTTGGCCGCCGGCTCGCGCGGCGCGGCCGGCAGGGTAAACGGATACTCCGCCTGTCGCGCCTGATAGGCAAGCTTGCGGTAGATCCGCGAGGGCAGATCAGCCGGCGCGAACAGCTTCTCGGCAAACGGGATCAGCTCCGACTTACCCAGTACCAGAACGCCATCATGCTTGAGTCCGTGATGGAAATGGAGCAGCGCGCGCCGCTGCGCGGCGGCGTCAAGGTAGATAAACAGGTTGCGGCACAGGATCAGGTCCAGACGCGAGATGGGCGCGTCGTTGACGACGTCGTGGACGCCGAAGACCAGGTAGCGGCGCAGGTCCTTGCGCACCAGGTAGCCCTCCGGCACCCGCTCGAACCAGCGCTCGAGCAGGCGCGCGGGCAGAGTACGGATCTGCTGCTGGGTGTACACTCCCCGCCGCGCGGTCGCGATCGCGCCGGCGTCGCGGTCGGTGCCGAAGATCCGGAAGGGCACGCTGGCGCTGTTCGCCGCCGTCAGTTCGGCCAACACCATCGCGATCGAATACGCCTCTTCGCCGGTAGCGCAGCCCGCGCTCCACACTCGCATCTCGCCGTTGGCGGCGGCACGGGCCAGCAATTCGGGCAAGACGTGCTTGCGCAGCTTCTCCCATAAGGGCGGATCGCGGAAGAACTCGGTCACCTTGATCAAGAGGGCGGAAACCAGCGCGTCGGCCTCAGCCGGCTCGCGCTGCAGAATCTCGCAGTAGTCCTCGACCTTGACGCAGCGCCGCTCGCGCATCCGATGCTCGATGCGGCGGTGGAGGGTCGAACGCTTGTAGCCGCTGAAATCGAGGTTGCGGGCTTGCCGCAGCAGGTTGAGCACCTGTTGCACTTCAGTGCGGGGCAATGTGCTAGTCTTTACTGCCACGGCGGCTGCGAGCGCCCCCCCAAAGGCTCAAGGCTGCCTAATCATAGAAGCGGTCTGTCGGTGCTGCAACGTCCGGCGCGGACGGGCGGCATACAGAGGTCCCCGGGCGGCGGCCGCCCACAGAGGCATTCCCGAAGCGAGGCGGACCCGTGAAAGAAAGGCTCGGCCGACATCCCGTACACAGCTTTTACTCGCCGCCGCCGGACCTGGGCGAGTTTCTGCGCCAGAACCAGCATCTGCTTATCGCCAGCGCGATCGGCAGCGGACTGCCCGACATTCGTCGCCGCTCGGCGCCCGATCGCCTGCACAGCGAGTCGTCAAGCTTCCTCGAATTGTTCCTGGCCTCGCTGTACAGCGGCGCGCTCGCGCCGCTGACCGCGGGCGCGCGCAAGCAGGTGGTCGCGGGCGCGCTGGCGGGCGCTTCCGAGCGCGAGGCGCGCGACGTAATGGATATCTGGCGGCGCACGCTGGAAGCCTTCCTCCCTACCGGCAGCAAGACGGAATCAGCGATATTCGTCAATGCGACGATGGACCGATTAAGCGAGGTCATCGTCGAGCAGCTTCGACGCTGGGAGCGCCGGCGTATCGACATTATCGTCATCGGCGCCTCAGCTGGCGGCCTCGGAGTGCTCACCGACCTGATGCCGCAGCTGGACGCCGAGCTGCCGGTCACGCTGGTCGTCGTCCAGCATCTTGGACGCACCGGCCCCAGCGTCCTTCCGGCCATCTTGGCTCGCCATTCGGGGATGCACATCGCCCCCGGCATGCAGGGCGCGCCACTTTATCTCGGCTATGCTTACATCGCGACTCCCAACGCGCACCTTACGGTCGAACGGCGGCGGCTGGCGCTGAGCGACCAACCCCCGGAACACTTTGCCAAACCATCGATCGACGTGCTGTTCCGTTCAGCCGCACAGGCCTTCGGGCGCCACCTGGCAGCGATCATCCTCTGTGGCGCCGGGCAGGACGGCGCCGATGGAATACGCGTGGTGCATCAGATGGGGGGCCTGACCATCGCGCTTTCGCCCGAAGGGCTGGCGTACGGCGCGATGCCGGCGGCGGCGATCGCAACCGGGGCGGTTGACCATGTAATCCCCGAGCTGGAGCTTGCGCCGTTCATTCGGCGGTTGGCGCTCAACGGCCGGCCCCCCGTGCGCAAACTCGGCGCCGCCATCGCGCGCTAGGTTTGGTCCGGCCCCGCCGCCGTGTTTGGTCCGCCCCTGCCGGCGTTGCACAGGCGCAGACCAGCCTGTGCAACAATTGCGCTAAGTTTGATTGGCACTTCGACGAAAAGTTATCGGCTGAGCGCAAACCGACATTAGCGCCTCATCTGGCGAGGACGACCGCGGCGCAACGAATCGCCCACGCAAACTACGGAATTTCAGACTGCGACTAGCTGGCCCCTTCGTCGGCAACGTTTTTGCTCTGCCGGAGTGGCGCTCCGTGATCGATGTCGCCGGCGACGGATCTTGGAAGCATGCTGGGGGCGTTAGTTCGTTAAGAGGGGGACCCCCGGCATGCGTTTCAAGAACGCACGCACGACAGCCGAGCCCCCGCGCCGATTTGGGAAGCATATTGCGCGGTAATTCAGCGGACGCCGCGTCATGCTCTTCTATGCACAACTTTTGACGACCCAGGCTTAAGGTCGCGTGGCATTGGCGGTCGCGCACACGTTTTGATGACACGCATTGTTGACATCAGGATCAGTGCGCGATGAAATTTGGTTTCGTTGCTGACCTGAATAGCGTAGAGTTGGCTCCATGAGAGATCGCGATCTTCGAGCTAATGCGATCCCCAACCCGCCTTCGGCCGCCAGCGCCGACGAAGCCTCGGACCTGAGGACTTGGCTTAGAGCGTTGCCGCCGCGACTATCGACCTCGCAGTGGGCGCGCCGTTCGGCCAGGCTGGTGGGTAGGCTCTTCTCATCGAATTACCCGTCGGCAGGAGAAAGGGCGGCCGTGGGCGAACCCGCGGCGCGCACGATCGAATGTGTCACAGGCGGGCACGGGCGATGCGCGAGCAGCGCCTGCCATTGCCCCTGCCACATCGCGTAGCGCGCGCATTTTCATCGCGCCTGCATCGCACTTCCGCTCCCAGCTTCCGTTTGCTCCAAAGCGCAGCCCGAATGCCGCAGCGTGAGACGGCCCAAGTGTCTCAGACACAGGCGTTCGCGTTGCTGAGCGATTCCGCGACGGACGGACCCGCATCACCGCGGTGATGCGAACAACGGGGCGTCTGCGAACCATCGACGAGCAATGACAGGCACATTGGTGCAGTCCACCGCTAGCTTGACGAGCGGTACGTGGCTGCGCCGCGCTGGCACAGCGCGTGCTCTCAACACGATTACAGAATCCTTTCGAAAAGGGAGAATCTTCAGATGGAAGGCGCTCGATACGCAAACATCGCCGTGGTCTTAGGGGCCGTGATGCTTGCCTTCGTAATCAGTTTCGGCTTCTTCGTCCGGCTCGGAGTGGCACCGCCGTTTCTGCTCGTGCTGCTCACGATGCTCGGGGTGGGCCTGTTGGCCGCTGGGCTTCTGTTCAACCACGACAACGGCATCAGCCGCCGTCACGGCGCGACCGCCGGCGGCAAGTGACCGGGGGCGGCGCGGTCCTACGATCGCGCAGAGTCCAACTGGAGAAACGATGTGCCCCGGCGCACCCTCGCGAGGGCGGATGCGCCGGGCACGCTGCTGCCTGCCGCTCCGCGGCCGCAAATCGGCTCGCGGCAGCGCTCAGTCCTCAGTTTGATTGCGCCGCGTCGGTCGGCGTAGCGGGCTTGGCGCACTCGGACTGAAGGACCGCCCGCACCCGTTCGAACTCGGCGCGCAGCTCTTCCATCATGGTGGCTGCCAACTCCATCGAACCCGCGCGCGCCGTCTGTTCGATCGCAGCGGCCTGCTCCTGCATCCGGCGCGCCCCGAAGATCGCCGCCGCCCCCTTGATCCGGTATGCGACAGTCGCTACTGCCCCGGCGTCGCCCTTGGCGAACGCCTCGGCGAGCTGGCCGAGCGACGCTGGCACTTCGGCGTTGAACATCTCGGTGAGTTCAGTGAAAAACTCTTTACCTTCGCCGCGCAGCGCGCCAAGCACCGCGACGTCGAACAGCGCCTCGCCGTCGGCGCCGGGTGCGCCGGCCGGAGCGGCCGGGGTCGCCACCGCAGACTGCGGCTTGGGAGCAAGCCAGCGTTGAAGTATTTGGGCAAGTTGCTCCTTGCGCACCGGTTTGGCGATGTAGTCGTCCATCCCGGCAGCCAGGCACTTTTCGCGGTCCCCTGCCAAGCCATAGGCGGTCATCGCTATGACCACCGTATGGCGCTTACCCGCCTCACGCCGGCGCAGCTCGCGAGTCGCCTCATAACCGTCCATCTCGGGCATCTGGCAATCCATCAGGACCGCGTCGTAGGCCGTCCTTTCGATGGCCTGGAGCGCCTCGCGCCCGTTGGAGGCGCCGTCGGCCTCGTAGCCGAGCCGCTTCAGCTGAGCGAGCGTCACTTTTTGGTTGATCGGATTGTCCTCGACCAGCAGGATGCGGCCGCCCGCGGGAGCAGCGGTCTCCGCCGCCTTGGCCGGCGCGACCGCTGCAGACGCACGTTCGGCGGGCGTGAGCGTGGCCGGCGCAGGTGCACGCCTGGGCCGCTCACCGTCGTGGGGCGGGAGCGCGGTGAGGCACTTAAAGAGCTGCCCCGATTTGACTGGCTTGGTTAGCCAGGCTTCGATCGGCGTCGCGCGGGCGCCGAACTCGCGCGGCCGCCCCGCCGAAGACATTATCACCAGATGCACGTCGGCGTTGGCGGGGTCGGCCTTGATGCGATTGGCGAGCTCGAGCCCGTCCATCTCGGGCATGAAGTAATCGAGCAGGACGATTGCGTAAGGGTCACTGGCCGCGCGGTCGCGGACAAGGTCGAGTGCTTCGGCACCGCTTGCCACCGCGTCGGCTCGCATTCCCCATGACTCGACGTGATGCCTGAGAATCCAGCGGTTGGTCGCGTTGTCGTCCACGATCAGGACGTGCAGGCCCTCGAGCTCGCGCTCGCCGCTCTGAGGGGTCTCGCTTGCCGCCGTCTTTGCGAAGTCGGCGGTGAACCAGAAAGTCGATCCCTGGCCGGGGCGGCTGCTCACCCCGATCTTGCCGCCCATCTGCTCGGCCAGCTGCGAAGAGATCGCAAGGCCGAGCCCGGTGCCGCCGTACTTGCGCGTGGTTGAAGTGTCCGCCTGCGAGAAGGGCCGAAACAGGATGCGCTGCATCTCCTCGGAGATGCCGATGCCGGTGTCGGTGACCGAAAAGCGCAGATGCGCGGTGGTGTCGGTTTCGCTCTCCAGGCTCACCCGCACCACGACTTCCCCTTTCTCGGTGAACTTGACCGCATTGCCGAGCAAGTTGATCAGGATCTGGCGCAGACGCGCAGGGTCGCCGCGCAGCCGGGCGGGAACCCGCTCATCGATCGAGACCGCAAGCTCCAACCCCTTGCGCTGCGCCGTCTCGGCCACCATGTCGGCCGCGCCTTCGGTTACCGCGCGCGGGTCGAATTCGATTTCCTCGAGCACGACCTTGCCGGCCGAGAGCCGCGAGAAGTCGAGCACGTTGTTGATGATGCTGAGCAGGGCATCGCTGCTGGCGAGGATATTCTGCATAAAGTCGCGCTGCTCGGCCGTAAGCGGGGTGTCGAGTAGCAGACCGATAAGGCCGACGATCGAGTTGAGCGGAGTGCGAATCTCGTGGCTCATCGCGGCAAGGAAGGCCGACTTGGCGCGCGCCGACTCCAGTGCGGCGTCGCGCGCGGCGCGCAGCTCCTGCTCGGCGCGCTGGCGGACCAGCGCCTCGGCGAGAATATGGGCGAGCGCCTGGACGAAGTTGACGTCGTCGTGGTTGAACTCACGCGTGGCCCTGCTCTCTACCACCAGCACGCCCCAGGGCTCGCCGTCGAAGGAGACCACCACCGCCAGCGCGCTGGCCGCGCCCTCGGCGCCAACCAGCCGGCCGCGGTGGAAGCGGGTTTCGGCGCCGAAGTCGCTCACTACCACTGGCGCCTTGGCCGCCAGCGTGTAACCGACCAAGGTCTGCTTGTCGGCATCCATCGTCGCTTGCCCGATCGCGCCCGCCTCCCAGCCGTAGCCCGCGCGCAGCAGCAGCGACTTGCCCCCCGGCTGAAGCTCGAAAATCGCCGAGCGCTCGACGCCGAGCGTCTCGGCGAGCAACACTGCCGCCTCCTCCATCAGCTTGACCGGATCGATCTGCTCCAGTGCGCGCTGGCCCAGACGGGCGACCACCCCCTGCTGGTTGAGCCGTGCGCGCAGCTCGCGCTGCGCGGCAATTAGGGCGCGCTCGGCGCGCTTGCGCTCGGTTATGTCGTGCATGATCGCCGACTGGCCGATCACCTCGCCGCCGGGGCCGTAGACGGGCGAGGCGGTGATTGAGACCTCGATTACGCTGCCGTCTTTGCGTTGGCAGTTCACTTCCAGTCCGGTTACCTCGACGAGGCCGCGTTGGCTCCGTCGAGCGCCCTCGACGGCATACTGGCGCCGCTCGGGCTGGACGAACAGCGTGAAGGGCCGGCCGAGCGCTTCCTCGGCGGTGAATCCGAACAGCCTTTGGGCGCCCTTGTTCCAGCTCGTGATGCGCAGCTCGGTGTCGATGCTGATGATGGCGTCCTCAGAGGACTCAACGATCGCGGCAAGCAGGGCCCGCTCGCGTTCGGCACGCCGCCGCTCGGTGGCGTCGCGATGGATTGAGGCAATGCCGAGCAACCTGCCGTCGCGGCCGTAGGTGCCGAAAACCGTCATCGCGGTTTCGATCCGACTGCCGTCCTTCCTGAGATTGGGCGCCTCGAAGCTGATTGCGCGCCCGGGGTGGGTCCGGAGCTCTTCAATCACGCGCGCGGTACGCTCCTGTTGATCGGCTGGAACAAAAATGGTCAGTGGTTTCCCGACCGCCTCACCGGCGGTGAAACCGAAAAGTTTTTCAGCCCCAGGGTTCCAACTCGTGATGGTGCCGTCGAGGGCAACGCTTACGATAGCGTCGCCGGAGGACTCGACAATCGCGGCGAGCAGCGCCTGCTCGCGTTCGGCACGCCGCCGCTCGGTGATATCGCGCATGATTACCGACTGGCTTATCTCGGCGCCCGCACCCTGGACTTCGGCCGCCACCACCGAGGCCTCTACCTCGTCCCCGCCCTTGCGCCGCAACCGCGCCTCGAACCGCAGCACATGGTCGGGTTGCTCGGCGACCGAAACGAACATGGCATGGGCGCGACCGAGTTGGTCGGATGGTATGAAAATATCGCACGATTGACCGATCGCCTCCTCGGCGGTGAAGCCCAGCAGTTTTTGCGCACCACGGTTCCAGGTCGCAACGCGGAAGTCGGAGGTAACACCGATTATCGCGTCGTCGGAAGCTTCCACGATTGTAGCGAGCCGAGCGCGCGCGCTCTCCGCCCGTTTCTGTTCCGTAATGTCACGCACGATGACCGACACGCCGATGAGTTCCGCGTTGCCGTCATAGACGCCGGAGACGATGAACGACACGAGAAGCGGACCGCCGTCTTTGCGGCGCAGCGTTTCCTCAAAATAGTGCGCCTCGCGCTTGCCCCGAAGAAACTCTTCGACGTCGGCGGCGAACTGTGTGAAAGCGCGCTCCTTGTCCGCCGCAAACACGACCAACTCGGTAGGCTGGCGGCCGATGGCTTCCTCGGCCGTATAGCCGAACAGCTTTTCCGCCGCGGCGTTCCAGCTCGCGATGCGAAAGTCCAACGTGATGCTGAGAATGGCCGCATCGGCGCTCTGCACGATCGCGGCGAGCAGCGCCTGCTCGCGCTCGGCGCGCTTGCGTGCGCTGACGTCGCGCGCGAGGCTCAGGATGCATTCGGGCTGACCGGAATCCGTAACTAACGGCAGATCGAAGATTTCAACACTGAGCGGATTCCCCTTTAGCGTTGTTGCATCAAGCACGGCGTGAACAGAGCTGCCATAGCTCCGTGGTGCACCCATCGCTGCGTGCATCTGCTCCGGTGCGATGAGCGCGAATAGCTTTCGCCCAACGATCTGTTCAGATGTTTCGGCCTCAAACAGCTCAATCAGTTTATGGTTGGCGGCCAGGACCGTCCCGCTGCGATCGGCAATCAGCGCGGCGTCCGGCAGCAAGTCGAGAAGGACCCGGCCTGCCCCGCTGCGTCCCGCCGCGGTTCCCGAGCCCATTCCAACCTCGAGCGAGGCTGTGGAGGTTCGTTCATCGCCCATGACAGTGCGCCAGCCGAAGCCGCCTTCGCATGGATGTTGCTGGAAGTGGTGGAAACCGGCGGCAAACCTCAGCGAATTCACGCAAAAGCTGTTCCGACAGCAAAACCTGACCGCCTACGCCGCATGCGACAGCGGACGACGCCAAATCGTGTCAGACCTGAGACGGCTGCCTCCCGTAGCCCTCGTGCCTGAGGGATTAATCAGAAGCGAAACGCCGCGTTGAACCATAGCTCGTTACCGGTCGAGCGATTCTCCGCCGCAAACTCGACATCGTACTTGAGCGAAAAGTTGATCGGCAGCTCGGCGCTCCGGAGCGTTTTTCCCACCAGCGGGCCCAGCGCCAGCACCCGGCCGCGAAACGGGCCGAATAAGGCTCCGCTGCCCGAATCGCCGGTGGTCTGCTGAAAGGCATACCCGGCCATCCCCAGCACCCAGTCGCCCGGAAGGTGCTGGGCCAGCACGAAGTCGGCATGGAACTCCTGTCCGCTGAGGTAGTGGGTCGAAGAATTTTCGGTGTTGACCGTGTAGCCGACGAACAACGAGGCGTGACGGCCGGTCCGCTCATCCAGCCAGGTCAGCCCGACGTCGGGCTCGAAGGCCCAGCGATTGAGTCCGATGTCGATGATCCGTTGGCGGTCGTAGCTGCCGGTGGGCGCGTAAAACATCAACGAGGTAGAAAGATGGAACTGGCCGAAGTTCCATCCCAGCAGGCACGGCCCGAAGATGAAGTCGCCCGGCCCCGCCAAAGTCGAGGTCTGGCGCGGCCCTCTGACTCCACGCGGCCCCACCCGCAGGCTCTGCTCGGAGAGCCGAAACAACGGAATCACGCCGACGCCCCAATACGAACCGAGCACGGAGAATTTCGTCACGTACGCAATGAAGACTGCGTTGGTGTAGCTGACCGTGTGGCTGCGCGCCTCGATTCGCCCGTCCGACGTGATCGCGCGCTCGTTTGCGTCCTGAAACATGAAGAAGTTTTTGACCATCAGCGTTCCGGGAGGGGCCAGATAGCCCGAGTAGAGGTCCATCAGGCCGGGGCGATAGGTGCTGATCCCGAATTCGGAGGCCGACGCGGTTCTGACGCTCGCCGCGATGGCGAGCAGCGCGAAAATAATGGCGCCCAGCGCGCCACGGGCGCATGAGCCAAGAGTGCGCGTCGCGTAGGGAGGCTCAATGCGCGCCAATGCGCAGCACGGCAGAAACCGAATATCCCGCGCGCGGCGCCGCCCTGCCCGCATACGATCCACGCCGGCGCAAAACGCAACTTCGATGCCGCGTCAGACGATGGTGAATCAGAAACAGGAGAAGCGATTGATGCCGATCGTATGGCAGGTGACCGGGCCGCTGGCCGGCGCAATCGCACGATGCTGCGGCAGAAGCATCGTGGTCGAGGGCGGAAGCGAAGCCTGCTCGCCCACCGGCTCATGCATCTGCGCCTGCTGCAAATACTGCGTGGCGCGCGCGCTGTCGCCGCGCTCGTTCGCCGCCAGCGCCTGCTTGCGATATTGCTGCGCCAGGACAAAGTTGCGCCGCGCGGTGGCAGCCCGCGCGGCGGCAGTCTCGCCGCATCCAGCCGCCGTCGCAAGCAGGAGCAGCGAAAGAATCGCAGCGCGCGTTCGAGGTCCCATGTCCATGGCCATGCGGGCTTTTCCACCCTACCCCATCATACGCACGGCCACGATGTTCTGCCCAACGCTCAGAGCTCCGCCTGACGCACGGGAACAGACGCCGGCTATGATGCACGTTTCTGCGCGGGATGGAGCTGCCCGCTGACGGCGCTTGAGAACTACCCGCGTGAGCGCGCCGGCGAAGCCTTATGCCGGCGACTTCATCGGCCGATGGCTGGATCGGCTAATCTACTGCGACGCGCCGGCATGGATGTTGACTATCGCCTACCTCGCCTTCGGCGCATTGGTGCTCGCCACGCTATTGCTGATACCGCCGCGGATGCCGGGATTTCTTTGGCGAGCGGAAAGCGGCGGGCAGGTGAGCCCGCCCCGCTAAAGAGCACGCCGCAATGCGGGCGCCTGATTTACGCAAGGCGCGCGATGCGGGCGACCACGCGATCGACGAACACCCCGGCCGAGCCGAGGTAGCCGGCGGGATCCATCAGACGATCGATCTGTTCGGCGCCCAGATGCTTGCGTACTTCGGGGTCGTCGCGCAGGACTTCGCTGAGCGAACGGCCCTCGCCAAGCGCGCGCTCGGAGGCGCGTTGGAGCACATGATGCGCCGCCGCGCGCCCCATCGCGGGCGTCAGCCCCGCCGCGACCGCCTCGGCCATGATCAGTCCGGCGCTCAGCCCAAGGTTGCGGCGCATCCGCTCGGTATCGACGCTCATCCCCTCGGCGATCGCGCGCCCGTGCGCAAGCGCGCCCGATGTGAGTACGAAGCACTGCGGCAACGCGAGCGCTTCGCTCTGCCACGGGCCGGTCGCGCGCTCGTGGTCCTGCGCCATCGCCGACATCATCACGCCGACCTGCGCGTGCACCTCGCGCGCGGCGGCGAGGATATACTCGGCGGCGACCGGATTGCGTTTTTGCGGCATCGTGCTCGACCCGCCGCGCCCGGGCTCGTGCGGCTCGAAGACCTCGGCGACTTCGGATTGCATCAGGAGCGCGACGTCGAGTGCGAACTTCGCGAGGCTGCCGCAGATAAGCCCGAGTAGCGCCGCCGCCTCGGCTGTCGTGTCGCGCGCAACATGCCATGGGAGATCGGGAACGCCGAGTCCGAGCTCGTCCGCGAGCGCCTGGGCGACCGCCGCGCCGCGCGCCCCGAGCGTCGCCAACGTGCCGGCGGCGCCGCCGAACTGCACGACCAGTACGCGGCGGGCCGCCTGGTCGAGCCGCTCGAGGTGGGCGGCGAGCGGCGCCGCCCATACCGCGCACTTGTAGCCGAAGCTTATCGGTACCGCATGCTGAAGATGAGTGCGCCCGGCGATCGGCGTGTCGCGGTAGCGCGCGGCGCGCTCGGCCAGCGCACGCGCCAGCGCAACGAGGTCGCGGCGCACGTATTCGAAGCCTCGCCGCATCTGGAGCACCAGCGCAGTATCGACGATGTCCTGGGTGGTCGCGCCAAGATGGATATGGCGTGCGGCGTCGCCGCCCGTGATGCGGCCCAGCTCGGCGACCAGCGCGGCGACCGGCTGCCCCGCCTTGCGCACGTCCTCGGCGATCGCCCCGGGGTGGAGGTTCTCGAAACGCGCGGCCCTGGCGACCGCGTCAGCGGCGGCTTGTGGAACCAGGCCAAGCTTCGCCTCGGCGCGGGCGAGCGCCGCCTCGACGTCGAGCATCAGCTGAAAGCGCGCGGGATCGGAGAACAGCGCGCGCATCTCTGGCGTCCCCCAGAGCGCGCCGAAGATCTCTGAATCGGCGGGATTGATGCTCATCGCTGCCGGCCGGGGTTCATCAGAGCCACCGCCCGCCTACACGTCCAGGAAGACGGTCTCGTCCGCGCCCTGCAACACGATGTCGAAATTGAGCACCTGCGGGGCGCTGCCGCCGCCTGCGGCCGCGCGGCGCGCGACGAGCGTTGCCCGGCGCCCGGCGGGCACCGCGTTGAGCACGGGGTCGCTGGCGTTGAGCGGCTCGTCGGGAAAGTAGATTCGGGTGACCAGATGGCGCAGCAGGCCGCGCGCGAAGACGATGACGTTGATATGCGGCGCCTGGAGCGCGCCGCCGCGCCCGGGCAGCGCGCCCGGCTTGATGGTCGTGAAACGGAAGCGGCCCTCGGTGTCGGTCGCCGTGCGGCCGAAGCCGTGGAAGTTGGGATCGCGCAGCTTCTCCTGCCGGTCCTCGGGATGGTCGTAACGGCCGTCGGCGTTGGCCTGCCAGATCTCGAGCATCGCGTCGCTGACCGGCGCGCCCTCGCCGTCGAGCACGCGCCCTTCGATGACCACACGCTCGCCCTTGGCGCCGCGCGCGGCAAGGTCGTTCCCTCCTTCGCGCACGAGCGCGCGATGGAAGAACGGGCCAACGGTCTGCGACGGTGTCAGCGCCCGGCCCATCTCAGTCCTCCATCGGCGTCGCGTGGCGCCCGCGCAACACGAAATCGAAGCGATAGCCGAGCGCCCGCCCGGGCTCGGTAGCCTCGATATCGAAGGCCGCCACGAGCCGCTCGCGCGCGGCGGAGTCGGGGATGCTGTTGAAGATCGGATCGAGTCTGAGCAGCGGATCGCCGGGAAAGTACATCTGCGTGACGAGCCGCGTCGCGAGGCCGGGGCCAAAGAGGCTGAAGTGGATATGGTTCGGACGCCACGCGTTGTAGTGGTTCTTCCACGGGTAGGCGCCGGGCTTGATCGTTATGAAGCGATAGACGCCGTCGGGGTCGGTCGCCACGCGGCCGACGCCGGTGAAGTGCGGGTCGAGCGGCGCGTCGTGCTGGTCGACCTCGTGCAGGTAGCGGCCGGCCGCGTTGGCCTGCCAGATCTCGATCAGCAGGTTGGGCTGCGGGCGGCCGTCTTCGTCGAGCACGCGGCCAGTGACGATAATCCGCTCGCCGAGCGCCTCACCGCCGGCGAAGTGCGTCAGATCGGCATCGCCCGGGCGCACCAGCTCGGCGCCCAGCGCCGGGCCAGTTATCTCGGAGAGGGTATGCGCGATCCGGATCGGCGCCTGCCTGGGGGCGCGCTTGCGCGTGCTTTCGTACGCGGCGTGGTCATAAGGCGGATGGACGCCCTGTGCAGGCCGTCGGTAGCCGGGAAGATCGT
Source organism: Candidatus Binataceae bacterium (assembly GCA_035650475.1). NCBI lineage: Bacteria > Candidatus Binatota > Binatia (SeqCode) > Binatales (SeqCode) > Binataceae (SeqCode) > Binataceae bacterium (SeqCode). The sequence goes on along the minus strand of DASRHP010000013.1, from coordinate 69,951 downwards.
TCATGGCGTTTGCTCCCGCGCCGCGGCGTCTTGCTGACCGACGACCATAAGGTGTGTGCGCGACGCCCCCGGCGCGGCCATGTTACGGCGCTACCACGGAAAAATCGGCGGTGTCAAACCGGGGAAACCGCGACGCCAGCGATGCGCGGATTGTGCGCTCCAGGAGGTCCTGGCCGGCGAGGAAAAGCGCTTTGCGTTGCCTCGCCGCGGGCATAAGGTGGTTTACATTCGTCCCAAAGGGGGGGCGCCTCAACATGCCGCGCAATGACGACGAAGTTACGGATTTGATCTCTGACGAGGAATGCCCCGGGCCCGCCGACCTCGAATCCGCCCTCGTCCTCGAAACGCTCAGCGACGTGACCACCCAACAGCCGCTGGTGGTGACTTTCAACTCCTCGCTGGCCGAAACGATCGCGGCGATGCAGGACGAGATGCGCAGCTGCGCGCTGGTGGTCGAGTTCGGCCGCCTGGTCGGGATCTTCACCGAGCGCGACGTCCTGCTGCGCGTCGCCGGCCATCCGATTGATCTCGAGCGGACCGCGGTGAGCGAATACATGACGCGCGACCCGGTCACGCTGCCCGCCGACTCCAGCGTCGCCTTCGCGCTGAGCCGGATGCTCTCTGAGGGCTTCCGCCACATCCCGCTGGTTGACGAGCACGGGCAGCCGATCGCTGTGGTCTCGATGCGGGAGCTGGTCCAGTACCTCAGCGACTTCTTCAACCGCGACCTGCTGACGCTGCCGCCCAACGGGCGCTCCAACTTCCGCAATCGCGAGGGCGCGTAGCCTGACGCTACGCTCAAAGCGGGCGGCAGGTGACGTTGAGCACGGCCTGGCGCCGCTCGTCGCGCACTGCGCGCAGCGCGCGCTCGAGTGCCGCGGGCAGTTCCTTCGGGTCGCTGACCGCCTCGCCGTGGCCACCGCAGGCCTGGACGAACATCTCGTAGGCCGGGCGCACGCCGAAGCGCACGAACGGCATCTCGGCGGCGCGCATCGCCCATCCTTCCGGATGCACGCTCTCGACCGCTCGCCGCACTGCGCCCCATCCGCCGTTGTTCGCGATGATCGTCAGCGTCGGCAGCCCGTGCGCGGCGGAGGCCAGATGGCACGCGCTCGGCACACTGAAGATGTACGAGCCGTCGCCGACGACGGCGATGACGGTCTTGTCGGGCGCACCCAGCTTCACCCCGAGCGCGGCGCCCACACCCCATCCCAGATAGCCCGCGGTTGAATGGCCGAACTGGGCGCCCGGCGTGTCAAGGGTGAGGTGGCGCAGACTGAGATCGTACTCGTTGATGAAAATCGTGTCGCGGTCGCGCACGCGATCGAGACAGTGTGCGATCCATTCCATCGTGGGCGTCTCGGCCCGCGCGGCGGCCTCGATCTCGGCGCGCCACGCCTCGCGCTGGCGGCGATGCTCGCCGGCGACGCGTTCGGCCCGCCGATCGATAGTGGCGGCGCAGGCTGAGCGCTTCGCGGCGAGCGCCTCGGTGAGCATCGGGACCGCGAGGGCCGAGTCGGCCTGGAGCGCGAGGTCGGCCCGAAAGCCCCAGATCGGATAGCGCGAATAAATCGGGTCCACGCCGATATGAACAACCCTGGCGCGCGGGCCAGGGTTGCGCAGATGGGGAATCCACGGCACGTCGGTGTCGATCACGAGGATCAGATCCGCGTCGTCAAGAAACGGCGCGGGATCGTAACCGAGATGCAGCCGGTGGTTGTTGGGGAAGTTGACGTGCGCGGGATTGGGATGCTCGACCACCGGGAGCGCGAACGACTCAGCGAGCGCAACCAGCGCACCCACCGCCGCCGGATTGCGCCCCAGCGTGCGGGTGACGATGAGCGGGCGCTCGGATTCGGCGATGAAGCGGGCGAGCTGCTCCAGCGCTGCGGGCGCGGGTGCCGGCGGCGCGACAGGCGGCTCGATCCCTTCGGCTGAAAATGTAAACTCGCGATGCGGCTCGGCCAGCACCTCGCGCGGCAGGCTCAAATAGACCGGGCCGCACGGCTCCGCCATCGCGACCGCGAACGCCCGGCGGAGCACCGCTTCGAGCTGCGCGATGCCGCGCAGCTCGTAGTCCCACTTGACGAACTCGCGCACGAGTCCGCCCTGGTCGAAAGCCTCCTGGCCCCAATGAATCAGCGTGTCGCGGCTGCCGGGCTGCCCGCTCTCGGTCAGCGGCGTGCGCCCGGCGCACACCAGCATCGGGACGTTCGCCCGCCGCGCATTCATCAGCCCGCCGAGCGCGTTGGCGGTGCCAGGCGTGGTATGCACCATCACCACCGCCGGCTCGCCGGTCACCAGGTAGTAGCCGTGCGCCATGCTGACCGCACAGCATTCGTGCGCCACCAGCATCGGGTGCGGCGCCGTCTTACCCTCGGCCGCGCGGCGCGCAAGCCCGTCGATGATCGAAGCAAAGTCGGTGCCGGCGTTGCCCAGTAGGTAGCGTGCGCCGAGCGCTTCGAGCATTTCGAGGAAAGCCTGCGCGGTGTTGTCGATCTCGACGGTCTTGTGCCGGCTCATCGTGGTGTCTCGCCTCCCGCTATTTCGATAGCGCGTTGCCGCCCGGAAAGCATCCGCCTGCACAGTGCCCGCTCCATATCTCGTGGCGCCAGCGCCGTATAACGTGGGGAGTGCGGGCTTTCGTCGGATCATGATGCGATTGCTGGCGGCGATGGTCGCGGCGGCCTGCACGGCCGCTGCTTCGACCGTGGCGGGCGCGGCTGGGCACGGCGCGCCGCTCAGCGCTTCGGCGCGATGGCGCGCGGTTGTGATCAGCGGCGCCGCGGTTGCGCAATTTGTGGGCGTCGACGAGAGCCATCTCGAAGTGCTCGCGGTCCACGACGGGCGGCTCGAGCCGATTCCCTTCCAGGTTGATGAGCGCCTAGCCGACGGCGAATACGCGCTGCCCGACGGGCCGCAGCCGGTCGCCGACGACAGCCCGGGGATTCTCGACCGCGACGACGAGATCGCGATGATGCTCTCCGACCTGGGCGACCGCGCCGGGCCGGCGCAGCTGGCAAAGCTGACTCCGGGCGCCTTTCAGATCGAGGCATTCGATTCCCTCACAGGCGTGCGCCGCTATGCGTATATCGCCGCAGCGCCGGTCCCGCGCCTGAGCCCGGTCCGTTATGTTCATTACGACGCCGCCGCGGCTCGCGTTGAGGGCGCCGGCTACCGGATGGTCTTCCGCGGCGACTTCCCGATCGAGTTGGCTCTGAAGGACGCGCGCGGCGAAGCGTCGCCCAGCCTGATCGAAGGCTCCGAGGTTCACGTCTCGGCCAGGGTGCTGATGGTTTTCAAGCTCAGGCTCAGCGGCGAGGGCGTGACCAACCGGGTGCTGGCGTGGCATCTGGGACCGATTCGCCTGATCCGCCGCGTGGCCCATTCGGTCAAGCTGATTTTGGGGATCCAATCGCCCCAAGTCGTCAGCCGCGAATTCTTCTACCGCGACTACGCGCAAGACGCGTTCGTCGCGCGCGTGTTATGGCTGCCGCGCGTGTTCTTCGGCAACGTGCGGGTGCGCACCTGGCTGGACTTCGTCGGGCTCAGGGGTTTCAGTCTGTTCTGGTCGGGCATGAACGGCCAGCCCCTCCGGCTGGACGACCCCGCGGCCAGCGTCGTGGAGGCGATTCAGCGCGATCCGCCGCACGTCAGATGGCTGGCGATGCGCGGCGGCGGTAAAACCATCGTCCAGACGTTTCTGCCGTCGCCCGACCTCGACGTCATCCGGCCGCAACTCTATTATTGCGACGGAACCTCGCCGGCGGCGGCGGCGGCGCAAGGTTGCACCGGCGCGACACTCCAGGTCGGCTACCTGATGACCGGATGGGAGAATCTCGCCGCCGGAACCCATCGGCTCAATTCGCTGCTGCTGGTTCTGCCGGACGACGCCGACCCGTCGCAACTCGCGCGCGAGCTGACCACCGAGCTGGCCGCGCACGCGGAACCGGCGGTGTCCAAATAACCGAACACCGGCTGCATCTTTTGGGGACAGCGCGCCACGACGAGGCGCCGAGTCCGTATAGACCGCGCGCAATTTTGTTGCGCGCACCCGATGCTGTCGCTAGATTAATAGCTCCGCCTGCGAGCTTAGTTCTTCTCCCCTCTTCCACAAGGCTCTGGGCAATGCAGGGCGCCTCGGCGCGCGCGCTATGCATCCAGGTTTTTTGAATTGTCGAAATGGCCCGAATGCGCGATTGCGCCCTCGGCTGAACAGCGCGCGTTGAGCGCAAGGAGTATCCGGTTTAGTGATTGCCAGGAAATCGTCGTTGGCGCCGCTGTTGATTGTGGTCGGATTGTTGGGCGCAGCGCTCACGCTTGGGGCGCTGTCGCCGTCGCCTGGCCACGCAAATATCGATGTCGCGCCGCACCCGGCGCCGGCCGCTGGCTCCGCGAGCGCGTCCACTGAACTCGAATCCTGGCTGATCGCGCGCGGCCTGATGCGGCACGGCATGACCGGTCATCAAGCGGGCTCCGCGGTTCCGACGCCGCCGCCCGGCACCGAGATTGATGAGGCGCGGCAAAGCGTCAGCAGCAGCGGCCAGGAGCTGATGCGAATCAAGTCGTGGAACGAGATCACCGGCGACGACACGGTGCATATCGAAGTTACCTCGCTCCCCGGCAAGCGGTATTCGGTCGGCTTCTGGGCCTTCCCGCTGCATCGGCAGGGGTGCGCGATGTTCGGTTGGACGCTCTACGACAGCGGGCGCGCGCTGAAGAGCACGTTCTGGCGTAACGATCCGGGACTGCATCTGGCCGGCGCCGACGCCCTGCCGCAGGACCTTTATCCCGACGCGATCCCGGCGATGGCGTTCCTGCGCGCGCTCGACGCGCCGCGCAACGGAGGCGCCGGCACGCTACATCAGCAGCTCTCGCCCTACAGCTACGTCGGCCAGGAAGTCTCCGCCACCGGCACCGAACATATCCGGGTGCCGGCCGGGGATTTTTCCGCTCTCAAGGTCACCGCGCAGGCCGACGTCGGCACGCTGATGCCGAACTGGCCGCGCTTCGTGCTGCACGTGATCAAACCGTTCGTGCCGCGCAACACGCTCTACTTCGAGTCCACACCGCCGTACCGGATGCTCCGGCAGCAGGGCACCGCGTTCGTCGGCGGACCCGAAGTCACCACCGAGCTGATCCGCTACTACACCGCGGGCGCGAAGCCGATCGCCGCGCGCTAGGCCGGCGCCAAGCGCTCGGCCGCGCGCAGAATACGCGCGCGACGCTCCTTCGGATCGGGGGCAAACGACTCGAACTCGAGCGCGGTCGTCGTCACGCCGGCCCGGAGGTATTGCTCTAACCGCCGTCGGCAGTTGGCGACGCTGCCGAAGACGTAGATCTCTTCGATCATCCGCTCGGGCAGCGAGGCGAGCGCCGCCTTGCGGTCGCCGGCGTTCCACGCCTCCAACGCGAGCCTGGCCTCGCGTTCGAAGCCGATCTCGCGGAAGAAGGCGTTGTAGGTCGGGACCGTCACGTAGGCGGTCAGATGGCGCCGCAATTCAGCGCGCACCTTCTCCTCGTCGTCATCGACGGCGATCATGATGCGGCAGACGACGTCGAGCGGCGCGGCGGGATCCTTGCCCGCGGCGCGCCGCCCCTCGCGCACGTGCTCGAGCATCGCGGGCAGCGTCGCCGGCGTGACGAAGTTGGTGATTAGCCCGTCGCCGATCTCGCCGGCCAGCCGGAGCATCTTCGCGCCCTGGGCGCCGAGATAGATCGGCGGCGGCGTATCCAGGGTCACGCTGAGGCGGAAGCCGTTGATGTGCACGGTCTTGCCGCTGAAGTTCACCTTGCCGCCGCGGAACGAATCGCGAATCGCGGCGACCGTCTCGCGCAGGCGCGTCAGCGGGTGCTCGAACGGCACGCCCATCCATTGCTCGACGATAGTCCGGCTGGAAATTCCCAGGCCCAGGACGAAACGCCCGCTCGAAAGTTGCTGAACCGTCGCCGCCGACATCGCGATCAGTGCTGGCGGCCGCGTGAAAACCGGCACGATCGCCGTGCCCAGGCGCATCTTCGGCGCGATCATCGCCGCCGCCGCCAGCGGCGCGAAGGCGTCGGTCGCAAACGATTCAAACGACCACACGTCGACATAGCCGCAACGTTCGGCCGTCCGCACGAGTTCCACGAAGTGCTGATTCTGGAACGCCTCAAGTGGCGCCGTGATTCCATGTCGTACCATACGACTGAAAACTCCGACGCGGAGAGTAGCTTTCTGCATTCATGGACGGATTCCGTGCTGCGCTCGCGTCCGTGCCACTGTAGCGGCTCGACTGCACGGCGCGCAACGCATCAGGCGGCTCGCGATCTAACTGGCGTGCCCGACGAGTCCGATAGCGGTCGTCGGGGGCGGAACCGGCGCTTCGGCCCTTGGATGGTTTCGTTCTTTTTGGATTGAAACATGGTTAGTAAGCCACGCTGGCCGGAAACGCTCGGCTCGTTGTGCCCACGCGTTCCCGTGCGCCGCGCCATCCGAACACATTGTTGGTTCCGCCGCCACCCGCGGCTGACGCTCTGACGGCTGGTGAGTCGTTGCTCTTCAAGCGATTGCGAAGTGCAAGGCCTCCCAGTGCAGTCTGCATCCTGAATTACGGAGGGGGTGGAAAATTCCCGCTTCTGAGCCGTGTTGGTTCTGGCACGGCTTCTGCTTTTAAGGCTGACATGCTGGATCTAGTCTTCCTCGCGGCGAGCGTCACCTTCTTCGCGATCAGCGTCGCCTATGTCGAAGGATGCCGCCGGCTATGAGCGGTTGGGAGTTGATCTTGGGTTCGGTGGGCGCAGTCCTTCTGATCGCCTACCTGGTCTGGGCGCTGCTGCACCCCGAGCGCTTCTAGCCGCGCGTGCAAGGCCGCTCATCATGTGGAATGCCGTCCTCCAGGTGGGGATTTTTCTCGCTATCGTCACCGCGGTAAGCGTGCCGCTCGGCCTTTACATGGCGCGCGTGTTCGCCCGCGAGCGGACCTTCCTCGACCCGATGCTGGAGCCGGTCGAACGCCTGATCTATCGGTTGTGCGGCGTACGTCCGGGCGCGGAGATGACTTGGCGGGAGTACGCGATCGCGATGCTGCTGTTCAGCATGGTCGGAATGATCGTGCTCTACGCGATGCAGCGCTTGCAGGCGTTCCTGCCGCTCAACCCGCAGCACTTCGCCGGAGTCGCGCCCGATCTCGCTTTCGACACGGCGGCAAGCTTCACCACCAATACCAACTGGCAGGCCTACGGCGGCGAAACCACGATGAGCTATCTGACGCAGATGGCCGGGCTCGCCTTTCACAATTTTGTCTCCGCCGCGGCCGGCATCGCGGTCGCGATTGCGGTTATCCACGGCTTCGTCCGCTCCGGCGCGAGGACCATCGGCAACTTCTGGGTCGATTTGACTCGCGCGACGCTGTGGGTGCTGCTGCCGATCTCGCTAGTCGGCGCGCTGGCGCTGGTATGGCAGGGGGTGCCGCAGAACTTTAGCCCTTATGTCCATGCAAGGACCGTCGAGGGCGCCGAGCAGGTGATCGCCGAAGGTCCAGTCGCTTCGCAGGAGATCATCAAGGAACTCGGGACCAACGGTGGCGGCTTCTTCAACGCCAACGCCGCCCACCCCTATGAAAACCCTACTCCGCTCAGCGACTTGATTGAGCTGTTGGCGATCTTCGCGATCGGCGCGGCGCTGACGCACACCTTCGGCCAAATGACGGGTGACCGGCGTCAGGGATGGGCGTTGTTCGGCGCGATGGCAATCCTCTTTCTGATGGGCGTGACGCCAGCGATTTGGGCCGAGCAACGGGGCAATCCCGAGTTCGCCAAACTGGGAATCAGCCAGGCCGCCGCGCCCGGCGACAGCGGCGGCAACATGGAGGGCAAGGAGACGCGCTTCGGCATCGTTGACTCGGCGCTGTGGGCGACGGTCACTACCGACAGCTCGTGCGGCGCGGTGAACTCGATGCACGACAGTTTCACCCCGCTCGGCGGACTGGTCCCCCTGGTCAACATGCAGCTCGGCGAGATCATCTTCGGCGGCGTCGGTTCGGGACTTTACGGGATGCTGGTGATGGCGGTGCTCGCGGTGTTCATCGCGGGGCTGATGGTGGGGCGCACGCCGGAGTACCTGGGCAAGAAGATCGAGGGGCGCGAGATGAAGCTCGCTATGCTCTTCATCCTGATCTTTCCCGCGGTGATCTTGATCCTGGCCGGCATCGCCGTGGTGACCAAGCCTGGCCTTGCCGGGATCACAAATCCCGGGCCGCACGGCCTCACGCAGATTCTCTACGCCTACACCGAGGCCTCAGCCAACAACGGCTCGGCCTTCGCCGGGCTCAATGCGAACACCCCCTTCTATAACTCGACGCTTGCGTTCGTGATGCTGTTCGGCCGTTTCATGATGAAGATCCCGGTGCTCGCGCTGGCCGGGTCGCTGGCGGGCAAGAAGGCGGTACCACCGAGCGCCGGGACCTTTCCTACCAATGGCGCGATCTTCGTCGTGCTGCTGGTCGGCGTGGTCCTGATCGTCGCCGCGCTGACGTTCTTCCCGGTCGACGCGCTGGGGCCGATCGTCGAACACCTCGTCATGATGAAGGGCAAGCTCTACTAGGGCCGCGTCGCGCGCACTACCTGTAATGGGCAAGGAGTGAATCGCGATGGCAGAGCGTAAGGCGACGGCGCTGTGGGACCGTCAGATCGTGCGGGGCGCGCTGTTCAACTCGATGCGCAAGTTCGACCCGCGCATCCAGCTACGCAACCCGGTGATGTTTGTGGTCGAGGTCACCGCGGCCGCGGTCACCCTGATCCTGATCCGCGACTTTCTCGAGGGACAGTTCGGGCTCGCCCTCTTCGAGTTTCAAATCGCGCTATGGCTGTGGTTCGCGGTGGGGTTTGCGAACTTTGCCGAAGCGATGGCAGAGGGGCGCGGCAAGGCGCAAGCCGATAACCTGCGCAAGACCCGCACCGAGACCCAGGCCAAGCTGGTCGGGCAGGACGGCGCGGTGCGGATGGTGCCGGCGACCAGGCTCAAACGCGGCGACATAGTGCTGGTCGAGGCGGGCGCCATGATTCCCGGCGACGGCGAAGTGATCGAGGGAATCGCGGCGGTCAACGAGGCGGCGATAACCGGCGAATCGGCGCCGGTGATTCGCGAGAGCGGCGGTGACCGCAGCGCGGTAACCGGCGGCACCACGGTTATCTCGGACCACATCAAGGTGCGCATCACTGCCAACCCCGGCGAGACCTTCCTCGATCGCATGATTAACCTGGTCGAGGGCGCGCAGCGCCAGAAGACGCCCAACGAAATCGCGCTCAGCATCCTGCTCGCCGGCCTGACGATCATCTTCATGCTGGTCTGCGTGAGCCTCTATCCGTTCGCGCGCTACGGCGGAACCTCGCTTTCGCTGCCGGTGCTGGTTGCGCTGCTGGTATGCCTGATTCCCACGACCATTGGCGGCCTGCTCTCGGCAATCGGCATCGCCGGGATGGACCGGCTCGTTCAGCACAACGTGCTCGCGATGTCAGGGCGCGCGGTCGAGGCGGCCGGCGACGTTGACACCCTGCTGCTCGACAAGACCGGCACGATCACGCTCGGCAACCGGATGGCAACCGAGTTCATCCCCGTGCTCGACACCCGAATCGAGGAACTGGCCGACGCCGCGCAATTGGCCTCGCTCGCCGACGAGACGCCGGAGGGCCGCTCGATCATGGTGCTGGCCAAGCGCGAATACAACCTCCGCGGACGCGAACTCGCCGAGCATGAGGCGGAATTCATCCCGTTCTCGGCGCAGACCCGCATGAGCGGGGTGAACCTCAACGGCCGCCGAGTACGCAAGGGCGCAGCCGACCAAGTGGTGAAGTTCGTCAGGGAAAACGGCGGCGCCGCGCCGCCCGAGTTGGCGGGAATCGTCGAGCGCATCGCGCGCGCGGGCGGCACGCCGCTGGTGGTCGCCGACGGCCCGCGCGTGCTCGGCGTGATTCACCTCAAAGACATTATCAAGGAGGGCATCCGCGAGCGTTTCGCCCGCCTGCGCGCGATGGGCATGCGTACGGTGATGATCACCGGCGACAATCCGTTGACCGCCGCCGCCATCGCCTATGAGGCCGGCGTCGACGACTTTCGCGCCGAAGCCACGCCCGAGACCAAGCTCCAGCTCATCCGCGAGGAGCAGGCGCAGGGCAAACTGGTCGCGATGATCGGTGACGGCACCAATGACGCGCCGGCGCTGGCGCAGGCCGACGTCGGGGTCGCGATGAACGCCGGCACCCAGGCCGCGCGCGAGGCCGGCAATATGGTCGACCTCGACTCCAACCCGACCAAAATCATGGAGGTCGTCGAGATCGGCAAGCAGCTTCTGATGACGCGCGGCGCGCTGACCACTTTTTCGATCGCCAACGACGTCGCCAAGTATTTCGCGATCATCCCGGCGATGTTCGTGGTGGAATATCCCGAACTCCAGTCGCTCAACATCATGCACCTGGCAACTCCGCAGAGCGCGATTCTGTCGGCGGTCATCTTCAACGCGCTGATCATCATCGCGCTCATCCCGCTGGCGCTGCGCGGCGTTGCCTACCGCCCGCTCGGCGCGGCGGCGATCCTGACCCGCAACCTCTTCATCTACGGCCTGGGCGGCGTGCTCATCCCGTTCATCGGCATCAAGGCGATTGATTTGCTAGTCGCAGCTCTGCACCTGGCATAAGGAAGCGAGACATGCGCACGCTGCTTTCCGCGATCGCGATGGTGATAGCGCTGACGGTGGTGACCGGCATCATCTATCCGCTCGCGGTCTATGTAATCGCGCAGACTGCCTTCCCCTGGCAGGCCAATGGCAGCCTCATCGTGCGCAGCGGGCAGGTAATCGGCTCAGAGTTGATCGGCCAGAGCTTCACCCAGGCGCGCTACTTCCATCCCCGACCTTCGGATGCCGGCGCCAGGGGCTACGACGCTTCCGACTCGGGCGGCTCCAACCTCGGCCCGACCAACCGCAAGCTCATCGACGACGTCCGGGACGCGCTGCACAAGGTGCTCGAAGAGAACCCGGGCGCCACGCCTCAGCAGGTGCCGACGGGAATGGTTACCGCCTCGGGCAGCGGCCTCGACCCGGAGATTAGCCCAGCCGACGCGCAACTCCAGGTCGCACGCGTCGCTAAAGCGCGCGGCCTGAGCCCTGACGTGGTGGAGGGTCTCGTGCGCGAGCACACCCGCCCGCGATTCGCCGGCGTGTTTGGCGAGCCCGGCGTCAACGTCCTGGACCTGAACCTGGCCCTCGACCACCTCGGTCAGCGACAGCGCTGAGAGACCGAGCGCGGCGTATACTAAGCTGGATGGACGAGGAGCGGCCTGAGCCTGAATCATTTCTCGACCTGGTCGCCCAGTCGCCGAAGGGCAGGCTCAAGATTTATATCGGTGCCGCAGCGGGCGTGGGCAAGACCTGGCGGATGCTGGAGGAAGCGCATCAACTCCGCGAGCACGGCGTCGATGTGGTGCTCGGGCTGATCGAGACCCACGGCCGCGCCGAAACGCTGACCAAGGTTGGAGACCTCGAAGTGATCCCGCGCCGGCGCGTCGAGTATCGCGGCACGACGGTGGAGGAGATGGACCTGGACGCGACTTTGGCGCGCAAGCCTGAGGTCGTGGTGGTCGACGAACTTGCGCACACCAACGTCCCCGGCTCCAAGCACGAGAAACGCTACCAGGACGTCGAGGAACTGCTCGCCGCGGGCATCAACGTAATCACTGCGATGAATATCCAGCACGTCGAGAGTTTGAACCCGCTGATGAAGCGGCTCACCGGGGTCGACGTGCGTGAGACCGTGCCCGACAGCTTTCTAGCCCGCGCCGACCAGGTGGTCAATGTCGACATCACCGCCGAGGCGCTGCGCGAGCGGCTGCGCGAGGGCAAAATCTACCCGCCGCCGCAGGTCGAACAGGCGTTGCGCAGCTTTTTCAAGCCCAGCAACCTGGCCTCGCTGCGCGAGATCGCGCTGCGTGAGGTCGCGCGCGGGCTCTGCCGCCAGCGCGAGGATCGCGAGGCGCTCCAGCGCGAGGGCGGACGCCGCGCCCAGCCGGCCGAGCGGGTGATGGTCGGGCTATCGTCCAATCCGCACGCCGCGCGCGAGCTGCTGCGCAAGGCCTGCCGCATCGCCGGCCAGCTTGGCGCCGACTGGTATGCCGTGCATGTTGAGACTCCGGCCGAGTCGGTCAGCCGCATCAGCACTCGCGACTTCGTGGCCCTGCTTGACAACATCAACCTCGCCAGCGATCTCGGCGCCGAAAGCGTGTGGCTTAAATCGGACAACGTGACGCAGGCGCTGCTGGACTTCGCCCGTACGCACGGGATCACCAAGATCGTGCTCGGCCGCACGCATCAGCCGCTGTGGCGCCGTCTGCTCGGGCGCGACATCACCAAGCGCCTGCTCGAGGAGGCGGTCGACTTCGACGTTGAAGTCGTGGCCATCCAGGCCGGGGAAGAGCGATGAGCGCGCTGCCCTCCCTGCGCTCGCGCATCCGCAATGCCACGCTGCTGATGCTAGCGCTGGTGATGGGCGTCGGAATCTACGCGCTGCCCCGCGTCTACCGCCTCGGCGGCGCGATCCGCGAAACCCTGTACCGCAACTACGTCAGCATCGAAGCGGCCCAGCACATGCACGCCGCGCTGCGCGTGCTCCAGCTCGCCGAGCGCGACGGCCGCGCAGCCGAAGAGCTGGCGCGCCAGCGCCAGACCTTCATGCACTGGATGGAGGTCGAGAACCACGACTACACGGAGATCGGCGAGCCCCAGCTCGCGCATGATATCGAGCAGCGCGCGCGGCGGCTGTTCGGCGAGATTGCAAGCGCGCCGCCGGGGCCGCGGCACGATCGGCAGTTCGAGGAGCTGCACGCGCGCCTAAACGACCTCATCGCGATGAACCAGGCGGCGATGTTCCGCGCCAACAGCCGCGCGACCCGCCTCGGCACTCGGCTGAGCTACGAGTTCGCAATCTGCCTGGCGGTGCTGTTGCTCGCAGGCGCGGCGGTGTCGTGGGGCTTCGGATGGGCTTTGGCGCGGCCGCTGACCGAGCTCGCCGAGCGCCTGCGCGGAGTAAGCCAGCGGCGTACGCAGGTGCGCCTGGGGCCGCAGCCGCTGGCCGAGCTCGACGCGGTGGCGCGCGAATTCAACCAGATGGCCGAGCAGCTCGAGCAGTACGAGAAGCTCAATGTCGAGCGCCTGCTCTTCGAAAAGCGCAAGACCGAAGCGATTATCGAGAGCCTCGAGGATGGCGTGGTGCTGATCGACCCCGAGGGCGTAGTCACCCATATCAACGAGATCGCCTCGCTCATCCTCGACATCGCGCCGCGCGAGGCGCTGGGCAGTCCGTTCGACGATCTGAGCAGCAACTCGCCGCATTACCTGCGTGTGCGCGACGCGCTGCGCGGACTCAGGCGCGCAGCGCCCGAAGTTCCGCGCACCGAAGTGCAGCTCCACGTGCGCGGGCGCGATCACTCCTACGTGCTCAAGCCGATCGCGCTGCGCCGGGACGACACCGATGGCGTTTTCGGCACGCTGCTCATCCTCCAGGACGTAACCTACCTGCGCGACCAGGACCGCGCGCGCTCCAACCTGATCGAGACGCTCTCGCACGAGCTGCGCACACCGCTGACTTCGCTCACGCTCTCCGCGCAATTGCTGCAGCGTGATGAGGTCTCGCTCGAGCCGCGCCAGCGCGAACTGCTGCGCACCATCCTCGAGGAGTGCGCGCGGATGAAGCAGCTCACCGACAACCTGCTTGGCCTTGCCCGCGGCGAATTGGGCTCGATCTCGCTCGCCCGTAAGCGCCTGGACCTGGCGCGCATCACCGACGAAGTCATCGGCCGCTTCGCCCTCCAGCTCGAAGACAAGCACGTGCGGCTCGATAAGCATGTCGAGGCGGTGCCGCAGGTCACCGGCGACCCGGTCAAGCTGTCGTGGTTGGTCTCCAACCTGATCGGCAACGCGCTGCGCTACACGCCCGCCGGTGGACGGATCGAGGTCGCGACCAGCTCGGCTGACGACACCGTGCGCCTTGAGGTCGCCGACTCCGGCCCCGGCATCGCGCCCGAGCTGCGCGACTACATCTTCGAACGCTTCGCGCAGTACGGCGCCGACGGCGAGAAGAAAGGCTCGGCCGGGCTCGGGCTGGCGATCGTCAAAGACATCGTGATGGCGCACAGCGGAAGAATTTTCGTGACCGGCAACACGCCCCACGGCAGCCGCTTCGTCGTTCAGCTGCCCGCAACGCGGGAGGCATGACGGTGCGGCTGCTTATAGTCGACGACGAGCGCAATATCCGCTCGAGCCTGGCGGCCTTCTTTGAAGTGCTCGGCCACGAGGTGCACACCGCCGCCAGCGGGCGCGAGGCGAGCACGTTGGCCGAGGAAAACGGCTTTGACCTCGTGCTGACCGACTACCGGATGGCGGAGATCAACGGGCTCGAGCTGCTCGCCGACTTCAAGCGCCGCCGCCCGGAAACCGTCGTCATTCTGATGACCGCCTACGCGACGGTGGAGAACGCGGTGGCCGCGATGAAGGCGGGCGCGTACGACTATGTCACCAAGCCATTCTCGCTCGATCAGATCCAGCCCATCGTCGAACGCGCGCTCCAGATGCAGCGCCTCCAAGCCGAGAACCGCGCGCTGCGCAACGCGATCGACGAGGCGCCGATGCTCGAGTCGCGCAGCCCGGCGATGGTGCGGCTGCTCGAGATAGCGCGTCAGGCCGCCGCCAGCGACGCCACCATCTTGCTCGCCGGCGAGAGCGGCACCGGCAAGAACGTGCTCGCCCGCCAAATCCATCAATGGAGCCCGCGCCACGAGCGCCCCTTCGTCGTGGTCAATTGCACGACGCTTTCCGAGGAGCTGCTCGAGAGCGAGCTGTTCGGCCACGTGCGCGGCGCGTTTACCGGCGCGATCAAGGACAAACCCGGACGGCTGGAAGCGGCCGACGGCGGCACCGTGTTCCTCGACGAGATCGCCGATCTCTCGGGCGCGCTCCAGACCAAGTTTCTGCGCTTCGTGCAGGAACAGAGCTTCGAGCGGGTCGGCGGCGACCGCACCATCCGCGTTGACATTCGGATTATCGCCGCCTCCAACCGCGACCTTGACGCCGAGGTCGCCGCGCGCCGCTTCCGCGAGGATCTGTTCTACCGCCTCAACGTGATCTCGCTGGCAGTACCGCCGCTGCGCGAGCGCCGCGAGGATATCCTGCCGCTGGCCGAATGGCTGCTTGCGGCGGCAAGCGTGCGCAACCGCCGTCCGCCGATATGCCTGGCGCCGGAAGCGGCGGCGGCGATTCAGGCTTACCGATGGCCGGGCAACGTGCGCGAGTTGCGCAACGCGCTCGAGCGCGCCGCCGTGCTGAGCCGCAGCGAAGCGATTACACTCAACGACCTGCCCGATTCGCTCTTCCGCGAGCGGACTGCGGAGACTGCCGAGATTGGCCAAACGGCAAGCCTCGACGAAGTCGAGCGAAAGCACATCGCGCGCGTCCTCGCGCAGAGCGCGACGCTCGAGGAAGCCGCGGCCACGCTCGGCATCAACGTCACCACGCTCTGGCGCCGGCGCAAACGCTATGGCATCGAGTAAGCGCGCACGGGCCGCTCGCGCACGGCACCTGCTATCAGCTTCGGCTACCTGAAGGCCGGCATCACCATCTCGGCGACGTCGCGGAAGACCTTGCGCTGGTAGTCGGCCGGCGGCAGCAGCGCGACTTCCTTCACTCCCGCCCTCTCCATCGCGCGCAACCGCTCGATAATCTCCTCCGGTGTGCCGACCACGCATACCCCGGCGATCGCCTCGGGCGTGACAAAGCGGCGCTCCTCGGGCTGAAGAAACGTGCAGTGGCCCTCGTGGATCTGGCGAAAGCGCGCGGTCTCGGGCAGGCTAAAGTTCTCGACGCGCCTTACGTAGTCGTCCCACACGTTGGCGAAGAATGGCGGGATCAGTTCGTCCTTCTTGCCGCGCTGCTTCCAGATCTCCCATGCGAAATGGAGCGTGCAGGTAACCTGCGAGCCGGTCTCGTTGACCACGCGCTCATCGCTGAGCTTCTCGCCCGGCCGCAGGACGCACGCGGTGGTCAGGCATGCGGTGTGAAAATCCGGGCCGATCGTGCGGCCGACTTCCTGCGCCCCCGCCCTGACCGCCTCCATCGAGTAGCGGAAATCCTCGGGGTTGCCGCTGACCGTGATCCAGCCGTCGCCGTAGGCGCCGGTCGCACGCAGCGCCTGCGGTCCATTGGCGGCGACGTAGATCGGGATGGGGTTGGAGATGTTGATGAAGTGGCGGTCGAGATGGAGGAACTTTATCTGGCGGGTCTTGCCGGCGTAGGTGTAATCAACCTCCTCGCCGGCGAGCAGCCCGCGCACCACGCGCAGGTATTCGCGGAACTCGCGTGGCGGCATCGGGTCCTGTCCCATCACGCGCATCGCGGTATGGCCGGTGCCGATGCCGAGGAAAACGCGGCCGGGCGCGAGCTGGTTGATGGTCGCGATCGAATGGGCGGTGACCGGCGCGATCCGCGTGCCCGGGATCGCGACGCCGGTGCCGATGCGGATGCGTTTGGTGTTGAACGCCGCCAGCGCCATCGTCGCATAACAATCCGACCAGATCATCTGCGAGTCGGGCACCCAGGCGTTGTCGTAGCCGAGCTCCTCGGCATAGCGGATGAGATCCCACTTGTCGATGTGGGTGTCGAACATGATTCCGAATTTCATCGTCGTCTCTCCCTGATGGTTGCGGGCGATACGCCTCGCCCTGCCCTCCCAGCCGCTGCCTGGTGTACACGTTTTGGCCGAATGAGCATAGCCTGCGCGGGCTCGGGAGCCCGCTGGGCTAGCGCGCGAGGCCGGCCTCGCGCAGGCGCTGCTCCAGCAGCGGCAGGCGGTCGTGACCCCAGAACGGCTCGCCGCCGAAGAGGAAAATCGGCACGCCGAAGATGTGATCCTCGGCGGCCTCGGCCTGGGCGCGTTCGAGCGCGCGCATCCCCTCGCCGCCCAGGTACGCGCGATACTCGTCAGCGGACATCTTGAGATCCGCGATCATCGCCGCCACCACCTCGGGCTGGTCGATCTCAAGCGCGCGCCGGAAGAACAGCTCATAGACCCTGCGGCTGTAGTCGAGCAGGCGGCCCTTGGATTCGGCGAACAGTCCGCCGACCAGCGCCGGCGTCGAGTCGTAAACCTTCTGCGGCGCGCGGATGATGATCCCGCGCGGTTTCGCCCACCGCCGCGCGTCGAGGTAAGAGTACTTGGCCTTGTAGTCGGAATAGACGCTGCGCTGGCCGCGGTCTTTGATCCGGAGCTGGAACGGAATCCATCGGACACGCACCCAAAAGCGTTGCTCGAGGGCGAAGGCCGGGTCGAAGGCGAGATAGGCGTACGGACTCTTGTAGTCCGAGTACATCTTCACTTCTCTGGGTTCGTTCACGAGGACCTCCGTCGAATCAGGCCTTGAGGTTGAGCAGTTGCGCCAGATGGAGCGGCTGGCGGCCGGGGCAGAGATGGCGGATCTGCTGGCGGCAGGCGAAGCCGTCGGCGACCACCAGCGTATCGGGCGCGCTCGCGCGCACCGCCGGCAGCAGCACGCGCTCGCCGATCACGCGCGAGAGCTCGAAGCGCTCGGCGCCGTAGCCGAACGCGCCCGCCATCCCGCAACATCCGGCGTCGAGCTCCTGCGCACCCAGCCCCCCGACGCGGCCGAGGATGGCCATCTCGGACCGCATGCCGGCAAGAGACTTCTGATGGCAATGGCCGTGAACGAGCGCACGGCGGGCGAGCGCGGGCGGGACATAACTGGGCGCCTCGCGCACGAGGAACTCATCGAGCAGCATCGCGCGCTTGGCCAGCGCCGCGGCGCGCGCGTCGGCCGGGAAAAGGCTCGGCAACTCGTCGCGGAAGGTGAGGATGCAGCTCGGTTCGAGCCCGACCACCGCCGCGCCGCGCTCGACGTAAGGCGCGAGCGTCTTCATCACCTGCTCGAGCCGCCAGCGCGCCCGCGCGAACATCCCAGCGTCGTACAGCGGGCGCCCGCAGCACAAATCGCGCGGCGGCACGACCACGGTGAAGCCGGCGCGCTCGAGGACCTCCACGGCCGCGATAGCTACGTCGGGTTCGAAGAAGTTGTTGAAGGTGTCGGCGAACAGTACGACCTCGGGCGCAGCCGATCCGTCGCGTCGCCCGCGCGCCGCGAACCATGAACGAAAGCTCTGCGCCGCGAAGCGCGGAAGTTCACGCTCGGGATGAATTTTTAGCAGCGCCCGCACGATCTCGCCGAGCGCCGGCGCATGCCCAAGCGCGTTAGCCAGCGCGGGGATGGCAGCGCCGGCGCGGGCGACCTCGTGGATACGCGCGAAGAATCGCACAGCGAGCGGGCGACGGTTGCGGGCGTAGTAGCGGGCGAAGAATTCGGCCTTGTAGGCGGCAATATCGACCGCCGCCGGGCATTCGCTCTTGCACCCTTTACACGAGAGGCAAAGTTCAAGCGCTTCTTTAATCGCCCTGTCCCCCGCCCTGCCTTCAAGCAGCCTGCCGCCGCTCAGCGCCTCCCACAGCAGATGGGCCCGCCCGCGCGTCGAGTGCATCTCCTCGCGCGTCGCCATGTACGACGGGCACATCGTGCCGGCGTCGGTCTTGCGGCATTTACCGATCCCGACACACTTGAGCGCGGCCCCCGCCAGACCACCCTCGGCGATGAAGTCGAAATGGGTCTCCACCGGCGCCGGACGGTAGCCCGGAGTCACGCGCAGATGAGAATCCAGCGGATGCGGATTCACAATCACGCCCGGGTTCATCCGGAAGTCGGGATCGAAGGCGCGCTTGAAGTCGGCGAACGCCTCGATCAGGCGCGGCCCGAACATCTTTGGCAGCAACTCGGAGCGCGCAAGGCCGTCGCCGTGCTCGCCCGACATCGAGCCGCCGAACTCGGCGACCAAATCGCCGATCTCAAGCATCGTGGCGCGGAAGGTCTGGACGCCCTTAGGCGTGGTGAAATCGAAATTGACCCGGCAATGGACGCATCCCTCGCCAAAATGGCCGTAGTAAGTCGCGGCGGCGAGCCCGTGGCCGTCGAGCAGGCGCACGAAGCGGCGCAGGTAATCGCCGAGGCGCGCCGGCGGCACCGCGGTGTCCTCGGCGCCCGGCCAGGTCCGCGGATGGCCGGGAATGAGGGCGCCGGCGCCGAGCCCGGACTCGCGCAGGCCCCATACGGCACGCTGCGCGCCGCCGTCGTAGAGGGGCGCGACGCCCGCGCAGGCGCGCACGCGCCGCGCGTCGGCCACCAGTCGCTCGGCGGCGGCGCGCGCCTCGTCGTCTCCATCGGCGCCAAGCTCGACGATCAGGAATGCACGCCCGTCGGGTAGAAACCGCGCGGCGTCGAGCCCCTTGCTGCGCGCGAAGTCTGGCAGACGATGGTCAAAACCCTCCAATGCCTGCGGGCGATGCTCCAGGATCCACGGCACCTGGTCCGCTGCGAGATAGACATCGTCAAAGCCGAGCACCACCAGCGCGAGGCTGCGCGGGCGCGGGACCAGCTTGAGCGTCGCGGCGAGCGTTACCGCCAGCGTCCCTTCCGAGCCGACGATCGCGCGCGCCAGATTGTGGCCGCGCTCGGGCAGCAGCTCATCGAGGTTGTAGCCGGAGACGCGACGCGGAATTTTCGGATAGCGGCGGCGAATCTCCTCGGCGTGACGTTCGACCAGCGCGCGCATCGAGGTTCGCAACTCGCCCTCGCGACCGCCGCCCGCCGACGCGCGCGCGACGTCGCCCTCGTCCGCAGCACCCAGATGGAGCCGTGTGCCGTCGTACAGCACAACATCGAGCGCCTCTACGTTGTCCACCGTCTTGCCATAGGCGGCGGAATGCGCGCCGCACGAGTTGTTGCCTACCATCCCGCCGATAGTGCATCGGTTCTTCGTCGCGGGGTCGGGCGCAAAAAACAGCCCGTGCCGGGCAAGCGCAGCGTTGAGTTGCGCCTGGACGACGCCCGGCTCGACCGTGGCGACTCGCGAACCGGCGTCGATATGCCGGATTGCGTTCATGTACTTGGAGAAGTCGAGGATGAGCGCCGCGTTGCAGCTCTGGCCTGCGAGCGCGGTGCCGCCCCCGCGGGCGAGCAGCGGGAGCGAATTTTCGCGCGCGAGCCCGAGCGTGCGGATCACGTCGCCCTCGTGGCGCGGGAGCACGACGCTCAGCGGGACCTGGCGATAAACCGAAGCGTCGGTGGCGTAGAGCGCAAGTGTGGCGTTGTCGAAGCGAACCTCGCCATCGACTGAGGCGCGGAGCTGGTTCCAGAATGCGCGGGTTGGGTGGGCCACGACGAGGCGATTTTAGTGGATCGCCGTCGCGCGCCGGTAGTGCCGCGCGCGAGCCACGCGGCCCAGCCGGCATCACACTGGACACCTGCGGCGCCCGGGCGACGGAGGCGGCGCGCGTTGTGCGTCCGGCGCGCCGGGCGCAAAACGGCGCGGCCGCGAGCGCCTCCTGGCGCTCGCGGCCGCCCACCCGGGTTTGCCCCGCTCAGCGCGGCGAGCCGGCTTGTCCGGCCTGCCGCGTCCTGCTCCCTACGCCTCGGGCAGCATCACGATTTTGCCCGCCACGATATTGTTCTCCATCAGCTCCTGCGCTTTGCCCAGCTCCCTAAGCGGCATCACGCGGTCGATGACGGGCTTGATAAGCCCGCGCTCGACAAACCGCATCGCCTCGATCAGCTCGCCCTTATTCCCAAGATGGGAGCCGAGATAGTTCTGCTGCTTATTCCATAGCAGACGGATGTCCATGTGGGCGTCAAAGCCGGAAGTGGCGCCGCAGGTCACAATCGTCCCGCCCCACTTCAGACACTGCATCGAAAGCGGCCAGGTGTCGGCACCAGTATGCTCGAAGACGATGTCGGCGCGCCTGCCGTCGGTTATTCGCCGGACCTCTTGGAAGATGTCGTCGCGCTTGCGGTTGAGCGTGAACTCAGCGCCCAGCTTGCGCGCCAGCTCGAGCTTCTCGTCGCTGGAGGCGACCGCGATCGGCCGCGCGTTGAAAAGCTTGGCGATCTGGATCGCCATCACGCCCAGCCCGCCGGTGGCGCCCCAGATCAGGACGAAATCGCCGGCCCGCATGCGCGCGCGCGTCACCAGCATCCGCCACACCGTCACCAGCACCAGCGGCATCGAGGCCGCCTCCTCGAAGCTCAGGTTGCGCGGCTTGGCCAGCACGTTGACCGCCGGCACCTTGCAGTACTCGCCGTGGGCGCCGTCGAGCGGCCCGGTCTGGAAGCCCCAGATCTTGAAGTCGTGGCAGAAGAATTCCTCGCCGCGGGTGCAATAGTAGCAATGGCGGCAGGCGATGCCGCAATGGACCACGACCTCGTCGCCGATTGCGATGTCTTTGACCTCGCTGCCGCGGTCAACCACTTCGCCGGCGGCGTCGGAGCCCGAGATGTGCGGAAGGATGATTTTCATCCCGGGCAGGCCGCGGCGGGCCCAAATGTCATTGAAATTGCACGCCGAAGCCTTGACCTTGATCACGACCTCATTGGGGCCGGCTTTGGGTTCAGCAACGTCCTGATATCGAAGGACCTCCACGCCTCCATTGCGCTCGAATGCAATCGCCTTCATCGAATAGTCCGTTTATCTAAGGCCCTTGGGTAGGTGCCTAGGGGTGCGAAATTAGCTATACGTTTGCGGCCGCTCGCGCAACTGGGGCGGTTCGCACCTGCCCAAGTGCTCGGTTGACGGCTTGCGTTCAATGCCGTAAAAACCAAGCGCGCAGCGGTCGAGTTCCGATTCGTTCGGCCGCCCGCGCCAAAGGCCGCCCGTTTTGGATCGCGAGGCCCGTCCCGGCCAGCCAATCGTGCGCGCATTGTGGTCCTCGGCATCCACCCTAGCAATGGCGATGCCAAACTGAGGTGACTATTCTGCGGCGCCAGGACGCTAACCGCGCTCCTTGGCGGCAACTTTTGCAGCGGAAACATACCGCTGAACGGAGAAAAATTGACCATGTTCATTCTCGACAATGGCAACCGCTTCGTCATCCCACGCACCGAGATGACCTATCCCGGCCACAGCATGAAGCTCCATCAAACCGCCGCCGACCCGATCAAAGCCCCGGTGGACCATGTGATGGCGGACTTCGAGGACGCTTGCCCCTACGAGTTCAAAGGGCCCAAGAGCCACAAGGTGATGGTCGAGGCGCTCAACACGCTGAACTTCGGGCGCAAGGTAGTCACCGTGCGGCCTAACAACATCCACTCGCCCTTCTTCAAGGGCGACATGGAAGCGATCATGCTCGGCGCGCCCAACCGCTTCCACGGGATCATCCTGCCCAAGACGCGCGGCCCGGAGGAGATCCGCGAGGTGTCGCGGATGCTCGACGACCTGGAGAAGCGCAGCGGATGGAAGTACAAGGTCCAGATAGAGTCGCTGATCGAGACGCCGCACGCACTGATCAAAGCCTACGATATCGCCACCGCCTCAGACCGGATGTGCGGCCTGGTCTTCGGGATCGCCGACTTCGCCGCCAACCTCGGCGTGCGCGAGATCGTCGAGGGTCAGAATCAGAACTTCCATTACGCCAAGCAGTCGATGGTGGTCGCGGCCAAGGCGGCCGGCCTGCACGCGATCGATAACGTCTATCTGCGGCTGTGGCGTAAGGACGATTCGCCCGAGCGGATAGCCGAGTTGCAGCGCGGCCTGCGCGAAAAGAACATCGGCGCCGCCAATCTCGGCATGGACGGCACTTGGGTCATCCATCCGCAGCAAGCCGAGATAGCCAACGCCTGCTACACCCCGAGCGCCGACCAAGTCGAGGAGGCCCGCCGGGTGGTCCGCCTGTACCACGAAAAGGGCGGCGGCTCGATGGCCGACCCCAAGACCGGCGAGATGATCGACGAGGCGACGATCAAGATCGCGCTGATGGATCTCGCCAAGGGAGCGCAGGCCGGGATGGTGAGCGAGCGCGAGCTCAAGGACTGGTCGGAGAAGAGCCGCGCGATCACAGGCTACGACATCCTGGAGTTGATGCGCCGCGTGGCCTAGGCGCCCAGCCCGCCGAATGAAGCATATCGGGATCGTAGCGGTCAGCAGCGAGGGAGCGGCGCTCTGCTACCGGACAATCTGTCTGGAAGGCGAGGCGCTGATGGGCCGCCACGCCTATCCCGAGACCTCCCTGCACAATCTTCCGCTCGCCGATTATCAGCGCCTGATCGAGCGCGGACGGTGGCGGGAAGTGGGCGACCTTCTGCTTCAATCGGCAGCCCGGCTGGTCAGCGCGGGCGCGCAGATCTTGATCTGCCCGGACAACACGGTACATCAGGGGCTAGACCTCGTGCACGACCAATCGCCCGCGCCGTGGATCCATATCGGCGAGGTGGTGGCCCGCGAAGCCGTCCGCCGCGGGTTCAGGCGTGTCGGGGTCCTTGGCACGCGGTACCTGATGGAAGGGCCTGTGTATCCCGCCAAGCTCGCGGCGGCGGGCATCGAGTTTCGTATCCCCGGTGCCGAGCGGCGCGAGGGTATCAATCGGATCATTTTCGAGGAACTCGTTCGCGCGCGCTTCCTGCCCTCTTCGTTAGCTTATTTCCGAGAGGTGATTGAGGCCTTTGAAGCAGAGGGTTGTGACGCGGTTGCACTCGCGTGCACCGAGATACCGCTGCTGGTAAGCGAATCCGACTCCCGCTTGCCGGTTCTGGACTCGACGCGGCTGCTCGCGCGCGCCGCATTGCGGGAGGCCCTCTCGTAGCGCTCGGCCGACCGTCGCCTGCGGTTGCGCTAATGGCGGTCGACGGCGCGGTAGCGCGCCGCGACCACATTCCAGTCGATGTGCTCGATGAAGCGCTCGACGTAACTGTCCCGCATCGGGTAGTCGGCCGCGTATGCGCTCTCGGCCATCGCGCATACAACCAGCGGGTTTGCCCCTACCCACCCGCCAGCATCGCCCTTGCCCGTGGGCACGTTGTGCCAGCGATCATCGTAGGGATCGTAGGCGAGGATCGCCCAGGCCGAGGCGACGCGCGCGCACGCGATAAAGTCCTCGCGCCAGCTCTCCATCGAGCCCATGTGCTCATTGATGTTGTCAATAACGTAGGCCGGCGGCTTGACCGGCCGCGGCGCCATCCCGCGGAAATAGAACTCGTACAGCAGCACCGAATTGGCCGCCTCGACCTGTTGCAAGCGGAGCGCGGCGTAGTCGTTGCGATGCGCCTTGTCGCGCGGCAGCGCGGCCAGCGCGCGCTCGGCGACCAGCAGCCGCTGGAAATCGTGCGCGTAATGCGTGTAGCTTTGCGCGAGCTGGAGACGGGAGAGGAAGCCTGGCAGCTCGGCGTGCGGCGGCGCCATCGGCTTGCGCGGCTGGAATCCAGCCTGCCCCTTGAGCAGGCCCTCGTAGCTGAGGCCCGCCTCCTTGGGCGGCGGCGCAGCCGCGCCCGTCCGCGCGGCGGCGTTGAGGGCTGCCGCCGCGCCGAGTGCGATTGCGCCGCCAAGCAGCGCGCGGCGGCCGAGCGCGGCGCCGCCGCGCAAGCCAGAGCCTGACTCGTCGCCGCGCCGCGTGCTCACGGAACGGGCGCCGCGCCCAGCAGGCCCGCCGCCTCGTCGTGCCCCAGCATCAGGTTGAGGTCCTGGATCGCCTGGCCCGCCGCGCCCTTGCCGAGATTGTCGATGGCGCTCAGCACGCACAGCGTCTGCGAACGGCGTTCGAGCACGAAGCCGAGCTCGCAGAAGTTGGTCGCGCGGACGTTCTTCAGCTCGGGCAGCTCGCCCGGCTTGAGCAGGCGCACGAAGCGCGACTTGGCGAAGGCCGCCTCGAACGCCGCGCGCACGTCTTCCTCGCTGGTGCCGGCGCGCGGACGCATGAAGATCGAAGTCAGGATGCCGCGGGTGACCGGCAGCAGGTGCGGCACGAACATCACCGCCACCTCGCGCCCGAGCGCGGCGCCGATCTCCTGTTCCATCTCGGGAACGTGGCGATGGTTGCCGACTTTATAGGCGCGGAAATTCTCGTTGACTTCGGCGAAGAGTTGCTCGATCTGCGGCGCGCGGCGCGCCCCGGTGGTGCCGGACTTGGAGTCGATCACGATCGACGACGGATCGACGAGGTCGCGCCGGATGAGCGGCAGGATACCGAGCAGCGCGCTGGTCGGATAGCATCCGGGCACCGCGACCAGGCGCGCCTCGCGCAGCTCGCGGCGATGGAACTCGGCGAGCCCGTAAACCGCCTCCTTGAGCAGCGCCGGCGCCGGATGATCGACGCCATAGGTCTGGCGGTACTGCGCAGGGTCCTTGAGCCGGAAGTCGGCCGACAGGTCGATCACCTTGAGGCCCGCCCCCACGAGTTCGCCGATAAGCGCCGCGCCCACGCGCTCAGGCAGGCACGATACCACGACCTCCGCGCGGCCGCGGATAAGGTCGGCGCGCAGCTCCTCGAACGGCGGCAGGTCGATTCCGGCCAGATGGCGGTAAACCTCGGCCACCTCGCGCCCGGCGAAATGCTCCGAGGTCAGCGCGCTCAGCTCGACGAAAGGATGACCGGCGAGCAGGCGCACGGCTTCGATGCCCGAATAGCCTGAAGCCCCGAGCACCGCCAGCTTGATTCTGTTATTGTGCGACGCCATCTCGATTCTCAAACCCCTCCGCTGAAAATGGCGAGCGCGCGTCGGCGGCCCGGCGTTATTCTGCCCCACCACCTAGCACTAAATCGCCGTACGAACCAGTTACATGACGCAACGAGCGTGGATAAACGCGGTCGCACGGCGGAAAGCCGCGCCCGGCGCGCCACGCGGGGCGCGCCGGCGGGCGTCGTTTAGCGCTTGGAGTATTGCGGACGCTTGCGTGCCTTGTGGCGGCCGTACTTCTTACGCTCGACCTCGCGCGGGTCGCGCGTCAGCATCCCGTTCTTGCGCAGCGCTGGACGCAGCGCCTCGGAGGCGAGCACCAGCGCGCGCGAGATGCCGTGGCGGACCGCCTCGGCCTGGGCGCCAATACCGCCGCCCTTGACGCTGGCGATCACGTCGTATTGGCCCTTGGTTTCGGTCAGCTCGAAGGGCTCGAGGATCTTCATGCGCGAGGTGTCGCGCGGAAAGTATTCTTCGAGCGAACGCTGGTTGACGCTGATGGTGCCGCTGCCGGGGGCGAGCCGGATGCGCGCGATCGCGGTCTTGCGCTTGCCAGTCGCCCAGACTTCCGCCTTCTTGTCTGCCATCTCCTCGGGTCCCGCCTACAACTTGAGCTGCTGGGGCTGTTGCGCGGCGTGCGGGTGGTCCGCGCCGCGGTAGATCTTCAGCTTGGTGAATAGCCGCCGCCCCAGCCGGTTCTTGGGCAACATCCCGCGCACCGCCATCTCAAGCAGCCGCTCCGGCCGGGTCTCCAGCAAACGCCCGGCAGTGGTCGTACGCACTCCGCCCGGATACTCGGTATGGCGATGGTAGAGCTTGCCCTCCGCCTTGTCGCCGGTCAACTTGACCTTGGACGCATTGATGATGACGACGAAGTCGCCGGCGTCCTGGTTGGGGGTGAAGTCGGGGCGATGCTTGCCGCGCAGCACGCTGGCCGCGCGCGCGGCGACGCGGCCCAACGGGCGCTCGCTCGCGTCGATCAGCACCCAGCGCCGCGCGCGCAGCGCGCTCTCGCGCGACACGCTCCTGGTCTGTTCGGTCAGCTTCAACTCGTCAACTCCCGGCGCGGCGCGCGCTGCGCGGCGCCCAAACGATTGGCGGGGCCGATGGGATTTGAACCCACGACTTCCGACGTGACAGGCCGGCGTTCTAACCGGGCTGAACTACGACCCCGCCCGAACCATCTTTTTTGACATTTTCACGCTCCCGGAGCAACCAAGCCCCGCCGGCGAAGGTTCTATTGTAGCCGCGTCGACGGCGGGCGCGCCATCGCCGGAGGCGGTGCTTGCCAGCCTGCGGCGGCGTGCCCTATTCTCACGAACAATGTCGTATCTGAACGCTTCCGAAGGCCGCGCGGGCTGAGCCGCCGCCCCGCGCCCGCCGCCTGCCGCTATGTGGATCGTCCGCTTCGCGCTACGCCGGCCGCATTCGATCGCGGTGATGGCGCTGCTGATGCTGGTGCTGGGTGTGCTCGCCTTCACCCGCATGAACGCCGACATCTTTCCGGTCATCAACCTCCCAGTGGTCGAGGTCATCTGGAACTACCCCGGGCTGTCGGCGCTGATGATGGAGCGGCGGATGGTCTGGATCAGCGAGCGCGCCTTCTCCACCGAGGTCAACGGCATCGAGCACATCGAATCGACCGCGATGGATGGGATCGGGATGCTGCGCGTTTACTTTCATCCCGACCAGGACGTCGCCGCAGCAATCGCGCAGATAAGCTCCGAGAGCGAGGGCATCCTGCACATCATGCCGCCGGGCACCGTCGCCCCCGACATCATCGACTACAATGCCGCCAACGTGCCGGTGGCGCAACTCGACGTCTACAGCGACACCCTCTCGGAGCAGGCGCTGTTCGACTATGGGCTCAACTTCATCCGGGTCAAGCTCTTCACCATCGAGGGGCTCTCTTCGCCGGCGCCGTTCGGCGGGGTGAGCCGCGCGATGATGGTCAACCTGCATCCCGAGGCGCTTTACGCCCAGAACCTCTCGCCCGCCGACGTGAGCACGGCAGTCAACCAATCGAGCGTCACTATCCCCGGCGGCACGGTGAAGATCGGCAACCGCGAGTACAACGTCGAGCTCAACGGCACGCCCGACCACCCGGCCGAATTCAACGATCTGCCGGTCAAGGTCGCCGCAGGCACGCCGGTGCTGCTCGGCGACGTCGCGCCGGTGAGCTACTCGCACCAGGTGCAGACCAATATCGTGCGGGTCAACGGCAAGCGCGCGACCTACCTGGCGATCGTCAAGCATGCGGCAGCATCGACGCTCGCGGTGGTCAGCGCGGTCAAGGCCAAGCTGCCGGAGATCCTTGCCACCGCGCCCAACGGGCTCAAGCTCAAGCTGACGTTCGACCAGTCGAAGTTCGTGCGCGACGCGCTATGGGAGGTCGTGCGCGAGGCCGCGATTGCGGCCGGGCTGGTCGCCCTGATGGTGCTCATTTTCCTGGGGTCGGGGCGCTCGATGGTGATGGTGATCGTCTCGATCCCGCTGTCGATTCTGACCGCGATAGTCGCGCTCAAGCTTTCCGGACAAACCATCAACACGATGACGCTGGGCGGACTCGCGCTGGCGGTCGGGATGCTGGTGGACGACGCGACCGTGGCGGTCGAGAACATCCATCGCCACCACGCGATGCCCAAGCCGCTGCTGGCGGCGATCCTCGACGGCTCCGCCGAGATCGCGGCGCCGGCGCTGGTCGGCACGCTTGCGATCTGCATCGTGTTCTTCCCGGTGGTGCTGCTCTACGGCGTGGCGCGCTTTTTGTTCACGCCGCTGGCGCTGGCGGTGGTGTACGCGATGCTGACCTCGTACCTGCTCTCGCGCACGCTGGTGCCGATGATGGCGCGCTACCTGCTGCCCGAGCATTACGAGCACACGACGCCGCGCAGCCTGCTCGGGCGCTTCCTGGCCGCCTTCGAGGCCGGCTTCGAACACTTCCGCGAGCGCTACCGCGCGGCGCTCGGCGCGTTCGTGGCGTGCCGCGGCTTCGCGCTCGGATGCGTGGCCGCGATCGTGCTCGCCTCGGTCGCGCTGGTGCTGGTGGTGGGCGAGGACTTCTTCCCGGACGTTGACGCCGGCCTGATGCGGCTGCACGTGCGCGCGCCGACCGGCACCCGCATCGAACATACCGAGCTCATCGTCGATCGCATCGAGCGCGCGATTCGCACTGTGATTCCAGCTTCCGAACTCGACTCGATAAGCGACAACATCGGGCTGCCGACCTACTACAACCTCTCCTACTACCAAAGCGACTCGACCGGCCCGCAGGACGCCGACATCCTGATCTCGCTGACGCCCGACCATCATTCGACCCGCGAGTACCAGCGCAAAATCCGCGCCGTGCTGGCGCGCGGCTTTCCCGGCGTTGACGTTTACTTCCAGGCCGCCGACATCATCAGCCAGGTGCTGAACTTCGGGCTCTCGGCGCCGATCGACGCACAGATCTCGGGCAACAACCTGGAGGAAGACTACGCCGTGGCGCGCCGGCTGCGCGCGCGGATGGCCAAAATTCCGGGCTTGCTCGATCTGCGAATTGCCGAGCACCTCGACTACCCGACCCTGCGGGTCAAGGTCGATCGGGCCAAGGCGCTCGAGCTCGGCGTGACCCAGCAGCAGGTCGCCTCCAGCCTGCTGACGTCGCTCAGCTCGAACACGCTGCTCGCGCCGAACTTCTGGCTGAATCCGGAAAACGGTGTCAACTACAGCGTGCTGGCGCAAACTCCGCAGCACATGATCAACTCGGTTCAGGCGCTGGCCGCGACGCCGCTCAATCCGGGGCGTCTGGACGGCGCCGGCGCCCAGACGCCACCGCAATTTCTCGGCAACCTCGCCACCATCACGCAGGAAGTCGAGCCGGCGGTCATCAACCACTACACCGTCCAGCGCGTCATCGACGTCAACTGCTCGGTATCGGGGCGCGACCTCGGCAGCGCATCGGCGGCGGTGCAGCGCGCGATCGATGCGCTGGGTAAGCCGCCGTCCGGCGTGAAGATCGTCATCCGCGGCCAGAGCCAGGCGATGCGCGAGTCGTTCGCGAGTCTCGGACAGGGGCTCATCCTCGCGGTCATCCTCGTGTACCTGCTGATGGTGACCAACTTCCAGTCGTGGGCGGAACCGTTCATCATCCTGCTCGCGGTGCCTGGCGCGCTGGCGGGCGTGCTGTGGATGCTCGCGCTGACCCACACGACGATCAACGTGGAATCGCTGATGGGCGCGATTATGGCGGTCGGCGTGGGCGTCGCCAACGGCAACCTGCTCATCATCTTCGCCAACGATCTGCGCGAGCAGGGCTACAGCCCCACGGCGGCGGCGATCGAGGGCGCGCGCACGCGTCTGCGCCCGGTGATAATGACGGCGCTGGCGATGGTGCTCGGGATGTTGCCGATGGCGCTGGGCGGCAGCATCAACGCGCCGCTCGGCCTGGCCGTGATCGGCGGGCTGCTGGTCGCCACGTTCATGACCCTGTTCGCGGTGCCGGCGGCCTACTCGCTGC
Organism: Candidatus Binataceae bacterium; assembly: GCA_035650475.1. Lineage (NCBI taxonomy): Bacteria > Candidatus Binatota > Binatia (SeqCode) > Binatales (SeqCode) > Binataceae (SeqCode) > Binataceae bacterium (SeqCode). The sequence goes on along the minus strand of DASRHP010000013.1, from coordinate 39,877 downwards.
TCAGCGGCCACGTCATCGGCAAGCATCAACGCGACGCCGAGGTCGAGGCGATCGTGCCCGGCGCATAGGGACAGATCTGGCGACGGAGATGGACGACGACCCAAGGAATTACGCGCCGCGCAAGCCCGGCCGGAGGTTTTACCTCGGATGGGTGGTCGCGGTGATCGTGGCGGTGGCTGGCACCGCCGGATTGGTCGCGGCGCGCAGCCTGTGGCTTCAGCGCGCGGCCTCGGAGCGCGAGGCGGAAGTCGCACGCGGCCAGCGCGTGCTGGTGCGCGAGGTCGGACCCGCGCCGCGCTCGCGCTCGCTCGATCTGCCGGGCGAGATCCACGGCTACATCGAAACCCCGGTGTATGCGAAGATTCCCGGCTATCTCGAAGAAATTCGGGTTGACAAGGGCGACCGCGTCAAGCGCGGCCAGGTAATCGCCCTGCTGGCTTCGCCCGAACTCGACCAGCAGGTGGCCAACGCGCGCGCCGCTTACAACCTCGCCGCGATCACCGACCGCCGCAACCAGACCCTCGCGCGCCAGAGCGTTATCGCGGAACAGACCGCCGACGACTCGCACACCGCGATGCTGCAGGCCAAGGCGACCTACGAGCAGCTCGCCGCGACCCAGGCCTACGAGACCATCCGCGCGCCCTTCTCCGGCGTGGTCACCGCGCGCTACGCCGATCCGGGCAAGCTGATTCCGCAGGCCACCGGCGGGACCACCGCCGAGATGCCGCTGATCGCGATGGCGACGCTGCGCCCGGTGCGCGTTTACGCCCACGTGCCGCAGAGCGTCGCGCCGTTCATCAAGGACGGCGACCCGGCCACGGTCAGCGTGACCGACTATCCCGAGCGCGTCTTCGACGGCTCCGTGACCCGCCATCCCGACGCGCTCGACCCGGCTACGCGCACGATGCTGGTCGAGGTCGATCTGCCCAACGAGGATCTGGCGCTGTACCCGGGGATGTATGCGCGGGTGCAGTTCCAGGTCGGGATAACGACGCGCGTGCCGATAGTGCCCGACGACGCGCTGATCTTTCGCGACGGCAAGCCCTACGTGCCGGTGGTGCGCGCCAACCGGCTGCACCTGGCGCCGGTCACGCTCGGCTACGACGACGGGATCAACGTGCAGGTCACGCGCGGGGTGGTGATCGGCGACCTGGTCGCGGTCAACGTCGGACAGTCGGCGCGCGACGGCGAGCCGGTCCAACCGGTGCGCGAAGGCATCAACTGAAGCCTGCATTCCGGGTGCGGCGCGCGCCGCCCCGCCCGGCGCCGATCACTGCGCGAACACACGCAGGACGCGGGCGGTGACCCGCGAAGTCGCCTCGGCCACCGCGATCAGCCGGCCGCGGCTTACCACCTTGAACAGGCGGGTGCCGGCGGGCGCCAGCCCGTCCAGCGCGCGTGAATCGCCGTTGCGCAGCATCCGCTCCTCGACCGGCCCCGCCTGCGCCTCCGGCATCGTCGCGAGCGCCTCGCTGAGCCCGATCAGCAACTCCGAACCGCGCCCCTCGGCGAGCGCGGCAAGAACCTCGTCGAGCGGACGCGCGCGCTCGAGGCCCAAGCAGCCGCTGCGAATCCGGCGCAGCTCCGCCAGATGCGCGACGGTGCCGAGCGCGAGCCCGACGTCGCGGGCGAGCGCGCGCATGTAGGTGCCGGTCGAACACACCGCCACGAAGCGCAGCGCAGCGGGGGCAAGCGGCGCGATCTCCAGGCGCGAAATCTCAACTTCGCGCGGCGGCGGCGGCTCAACCTTGACTCCGCGGCGCGCCAGCTTGTACAGCGGCACTCCGGCGCGTTTGATCGCCGAAAAGACGGGCGGCTGCTGCACGATTTTCCCGGTGAAGCGCGCCGTGACCTCGGCCAGGGGCGCCGGATCAAGAACGGGAATTTCGGCGTCGCGCACCACCCCGCCGGTAGGATCGAGCGTGTCAGTTTCGACGCCAAGTCGGATTACGCCCGCGTATTCCTTCTCGGCGTCCTGGAGGAAGGGCGCAAGCTTGGTCGCCTCGCCAACCAGGATGGGCAATAGCCCGGTCGCAAACGGATCGAGGGTGCCGAGATGACCAACGCGTGCCGGACGCAGATGCGCCTTTATCTTGCGCACCACCTCGGCGGAGCCAATCCCCGCCGGCTTATCAACGAGCAGCACTCCGTCCATAGAGGAAAGAGCGACGATAGCCGATATCCGCGCGTGGATTAAGCGCGCTGGACCGCGAGCGCTAATCTTTCGCTGCCAGCGGCTCGGCGTAGTGGCCATGCGCGGGGCTCATGGCCGCCTCATACAGCCGTTCGACATAATGGACGTACTCGACGTAGGCGCGGACGTAGCGGCGCCCGGCGGCGAGGTCGTCGGGCTGGTACTGACGCTTCTCCATCACGTCTTCGAAGTGCTTGCGCAGCCCGGCCTGCATCGCGTCGCTCAGAAGCTTGTTCAATCGGGCGATCGAGGCGCCCTCGGCGATCGCGCGGTCCGCCGCCGGAATCGCCGGGCCGACATCCTCCGTAGTCTTGAGACCGACGTAGGGTGCGCCCTCGCCGGCGCGATGCAGACGCACAACCGTCTCGAAGAAATACTCGTCTGCGAGATCCCGGGCTGTAGGACCAAGCCTGCGCACCGCCATTGTTTGTTCAAACGCATGGCGAACCTCGGCCTCGTCCCTGGCTTGGACCCAGATCAGGACATAATTGACGTCGCCAATCTGGAGCGCGCGGCGCGCCGCCGTAACCACTGGGCCGCTGAGCGTGTCGCAATGTGCCCACGCGCGCTGCGCGGCCGCGACCGTCAGCGCCATCAGAACCGCCGCCACGATTGCTCTGAAACAGTTTTTGCGAAAGGTCTTGGAGCGGTGCATAGGGGGACGCCCCTCCGGTATGAGGCTCGATTGCGCGCGATCGCAGCCGGGTCAATCGTCCGGCGCGTGCTACGCCCGTCGGCTCGCGCGCAGCAGCGCGTCGATGCGCGCGGCGCGCTCGGGTCCGGGATCGAACTCAAAATCGAGCTCCGGCGTGTAGCGCAACCCAAGTGCATGGCCGATCTCGCGGCGGATGAATCCGCTTGCGCTCTTGAATCCCGCAACTGCGGCCGCGGCACGCGCGCTCCCCTCGAGGTGGGAGAAGAAAACCCGTCCGTGGCGCAAGTCGTCGGCCATCCTGACGCCGGTGAGCGTGACGCCGCGCAGACGCGGGTCCTTGAGATCGCGCAGCAGCATCCGCGAAAGTTCACGCAACACCAGCTCGCCCACGCGCTCGGGACGCCGTGCTTCCGCAGCCATCGTGTTCCATGTTAGCGCGGCGCCGATGCGGAACAAGCTCGCATCCCTGCCGCGCGCACCGTCAGCAGTTGATTATTTCGAGATGCTCCTCGCCGAGCGGGGCAAGCCCGAGCGAATCGATGTAGTTGACCACCGCACGCAGGGCGCCGTCGACGAAGGCGCGGTCGGTTCCGACCTGGCAGATTCCCAACTCGGCGCGCTGCCAGAGATCGTGACCATCGGCCTCGGCGATGGAAACGTTGAACTTCGAGCGCACGCGATCCTTGATCGCGCGCAGGACCTGGCGCTTGCCCTTGAGCGAGTGGTTCTCCGGCAGGAACAGGGTGAGCTGCAGGATGCCTACTACCATCGTCGTCCTCCCCTCCCCTCGCGGACCAGGATGCGGAAGGCATTCGGATGAGCGTCCTAGCTGTGCCGCGCCGCCGCGCAATGGCGGCGCTTCGCATGGCCGGCCCGCGCCCGCGGCGCGCGCTCAGGTCTGGAGCTGCTTCTCGACCGCGGCCTGCCCGCCGCGCACCGTCTCCGGACGCGGGGTTTCGAGCCGGCGCACGACCGCCTCCATCTCGAAGGCTTCGATAACGTCGTTGGGCTTGATGTCGTTGAAGTTCTCCAGCCCGATACCGCACTCGTAGCCGGCGGCGACCTCGCGCGCGTCATCCTTGAAGCGCTTGAGCGAGGCGATCTTGCCTTCCCATACCACCCGCCCGTCGCGCACCAGCCGCGCACGCGCGTTGCGGGTGATCTTGCCGTCGACCACCATCGAGCCGGCCACGGTGCCGCCGGGCACATTGAAGGTCTTGCGCACCTCGGCGCGGCCGAGGGCCTTCTCGCGGTAGGTCGGCGCCAGCATCCCCTCCATCGCCTCGCGCATCTCGTTGATCGCCTCGTAGATCACCGTGTAGAGGCGGATGTCAACGCCTTCCTTCTCGGCCAGCGCGGCGGCTTTGGGTTCGGGCCGCACGTTGAAGCCGAGGATAACCGCGCCCGAAGCCGAGGCGAGGGTCACGTCGGTCTCCGAAATCGCGCCCGCGGAGCTGTGGATGATCTCGATCTTCACTTCGGAAGTGGACAGACGGCCGAGCGATTCGGCGAGCGCCTCGACCGAGCCCTGGACGTCGCCCTTGATGATGACCTTGAGTTCCTTGACCTCGCCGGCCTTCATCCGCTCGCTGAGGTCCTGCAACGAGACGCGCGCCGTTTTTTGCAGCTCGCCCTCGCGCCGCTTGGAGCGGCGGTACTCGGCAACCTGGCGCGCCTTGGCCTCGTCGGCCACCGCCACGAAGGCGGTGCCGGGCTCGGGCACCTCGGAGAGGCCGAAAATCTCGACCGGGGTCGCGGGCGTCGCCTCGGCGATCCGCTGGCCGTTGTGATCCAGCATCGCGCGCACGCGCCCGTAAGCCATCCCGCACACGAACGGGTCGCCCTGATGCAGCGTGCCTTCCTGGATGAGCACGGTGGCCACGGGTCCGCGCCCGCGGTCGAGCTGCGACTCGATGACGGTGCCGCGCGCCGTGCGATGCGGATTGGCCTTGAGCTCCATCAGGTCGGCCTGCAACAGGATCATCTCAAGCAGGCGGTCGAGCCCCTCGCCGGTGCGCGCCGAAACCGGCACCGTGATCGTTTCGCCGCCGTAATCTTCCGGGATCAGCCCCTGCTCGGTGAGCTGCTGCTTGACTCGGTCAACGTTGGCCTCGGGACGGTCGATCTTGTTGATCGCGACGATTATCGGGACGCCGGCCGCGCGCGCATGGTTGAGCGCCTCGATCGTCTGCGGCATCACGCCCTCGTCGGCCGCCACCACGAGAATCACGATGTCGGTCACTTTGGCGCCGCGCGCGCGCATCGCGGTAAACGCCTCGTGGCCGGGGGTGTCGACGAAGGTTATCTTGCGCCCGTTGCTCTCGGTAGTGTAGGCGCCGATGTGCTGAGTGATACCGCCGAACTCCTGCTCGGTCACGCGGGCGTGGCGAATCGCGTCGAGCAGGGAGGTCTTGCCGTGGTCAACATGGCCCATGACGGTGACCACCGGCGGCCGCTCGACCGCTTCACCGGGGGCTTGCTCGTCCTCTTCCTCGATCGCCGATTCGACGTCGAAAGCAACGTTCTCGACGCTGTAGCCGAATTCGCCGGCGACCAGCGCGGCGGTGTCAACGTCGAGCACCTGGTTGAGCGTGGACATCACACCCAACTCCATCAGCTTCTTTATGATCTCGCCGGCCTTGACTCCCATGTTGCGGGCGAGGTCGCCGACGGTCACCCCTTCGGTGATGCGAACGACTCGCTTGGACGCCTTGGGCGTGGTGATTTCGGTCTTGCGCTGTTCCTTGCCGGGCAGGGCGCGCCGCTTCTTGGGCACGCGCAGGCCGCGCATCTCGCGCTCGGCCGTGAAGTCGGGCACGCCCTTCTTCACCACGCGCTTTTTCTTGATCGGGCGCGCACCCGGCTTGACTGCGCCCTCGCTCGGCGGCATCGCCGGCTCCATCGAGGGCGCCGCCGGCGCGGGCGCGAAACGGCCGGCCTGACCCGGACGCGGCGGCCCGCCAGGCCGACTGGTCGGCGCCGAGGGGCGCGGTGCGGGCTTGGGCAATTCGATCTTGCCGAGCACGCGCGGTCCGCGCTGGCCGTCATCGAGCGACGGCGCGGCCGCGTGTGCGGCGCCGGTCAGGTTGATCGCTCCCCCCGGGCCAGCGGCAACCGGGCGTGGCTCAACGACACGGCGTACACCCATTCCGGCGCCCGCATACTGCGGACGCGACGGCTGCGCCGCCGACGGCTGCGCGCGCGGGGGTTGCGCTGCCGGCGGATGCGGGCGCGAAGGCTCAACCCTCGCCGGCGCCGGGCGCTGAGCTTCGACAGGACGCGCAGGCATGGCCGGCTCGACCCGCATCGGCTCGGCCGGCTGCGGAGCGCCTCCATTGGAAGGCGTGGGGGCTGCGGGCGCCTCGCCAGCGGGCGGGTGAACCTCAGAGGCAGACGGCCTGCCCTGCTCGCCGGCGGTCTCGGCCTGAGCCGGCGTCGCCGGCTCGCGCTCAAGCAGCGCCGGAATTTCGGGCTGCGGCGGCTCGCGCTCCTCGAGGAACGGCGCGACGAACGGTTCCTCGGATTCGCGTTCGAGTTCGAAATGGAACGGTTCTTCGGGGCGGGCGGCGGCGGGCGCGGCGCCCGGCTCGGGCTCGGCGTGGCGCCGGCGCATGACGGTCGCGGTCAGCCGCTTTTCGACCACCTTGCCCGCGCTGGTCTCCAGCACGGTTTCGCGCCGGAGCAGGCTCTGGCGCTGGGCCTGCTCGTCGAGCTCGGCCTTGATGCGCTCGGCCTCGTCCGGCGCCAGCAGGCTCGACTCGGAGTGGCTGTGTCCCAGGCGCAGACGCTCGACGCTGGCCAGGACGTCTTCAACCGATACGCCCCACTCGTGGGCAAGAGTTTTGATCCGCTTTCGCGCCATCACGGGTATTCTATTCGAGCGGGCCGTTGCTATCCAGCCGCGCGCTTAACATTTGCGTAATCGACCTGCGCGCCTGCACGTCCAGCGCCACGCGCAGCGAGCGAAACGCGCGGGTCTTGCTGCGCGCAAACCTCTCCAGGCAATCCGGGCGCGGATGCAAGTAGCCGCCGCGCCCGCCGCGCCGGCGCTCGGCGTCGATGCTCACCGCGCCGCCCACCGCCGCCAGCCGCACCATCGCCGCCTGTGCGTCGCCGAGGCCACATCCGAGGCACGTGCGGACCGGCGTATGCCCGGGATTATGATTTCGCCGCGACATCCGGTTGAACCGCTCCCTGCTCGCCTGCCGCATCCGCAGCGACGCCCTCGGCGCCTTCGGCAAGCGGCGCCTCGATTTCACCGTCCTCAGCCGCAACCTCCGCAGCGGCGGCGTCGGCCGCCGCAGCAGTGGCGGCGTCGGCAGCCGCAGCAGTGGCGGCGTCGGCAGCCGCAGCGGCGGCGGCTTCAGCCGCCGCGGCCTCCTCGGCACGCTTCTTCGAAACCCATTCGCGCGCGGCCTGAATAAGCTGGCGCGCACGCTCAGGCGTGATGCCCTCGACCTCGAAAGACTCTTCAGCGGTTTCCGCCAGCTGCTCGGCCGAGCGGAATCCCCACTGGTAGAGCAGCTCGGCATTGATGTCGCCGATGCCGGGGATGGCGTTGAGCGAGGCGCGGGCCTTGCGCGCCTCCTCCTCGGCCTCGGAATCGCTGCGCAGATCGATTTTCCATCCGGAGAGCCGATGGGCCAGGCGCACGTTCTGGCCGCGCTTGCCGATCGCCAGCGAGAGCTGGTCGTCCGGCACCACGACCTCCATCGCATGCTCGTCCTCGTCGATGATCACCTTGGAGACCTTGGCCGGGGCAAGTGCGCGGCAGACCAGCTCGGCCTGGTCGTCAGTCCATGGCACGATGTCGATCTTCTCACCGCGCAGCTCCTGAACCACCGCCTGCACGCGCGTGCCCTTCATCCCGACACACGCGCCGACCGGGTCGACGTCGGAGTCCTTGGAGTACACCGCGACCTTGGCCCGTCCGCCCGGCTCGCGGGCACACTGACGGATTTCCACGATGCCCTCGTATATCTCGGGCACTTCCTGCTCGAAGAGCTTGCGCAAAAAGTCGTTGGAGGTGCGCGAGAGCACGATCGAGAGGCCCTTCTCGGAGAGATCGACGTCGAGGATGAGGGCGCGGATGCGATCGCCCTGGCGATAGCGCTCGTGCGGGATCTGCTCCTTCTCGGGCAGGATCGCTTCGGTGCGGCCGAGATTGACGATCATGTTTTTGCGCTCGAAGCGCTGCACGATGCCGGAGACGATTTCGCCCTTGCGATCTTTGAACTCGTTGTAGATCTGTTTGCGCTCGGCGTCGCGGATGTGCTGGATGAGGTTCTGCTTGGCCGCCTGCGCGGCAATCCGGCCCATCGTCGCGGTGTCGAGCTTGATCAGGATCTCGTCGCCCACCTGCGCCTCAGGGTCGTACTTTGCGCGCGCCTCCTCGAGCGTCGCCTCGGCTTGTGGATTGACGACCTGCTCGACCACGGTCTTGATTTCGAACAGCTCGACCTCGCCCAGCTCCTGGTTGTAGCGCGATTCGATGCGGCAATCGGGGCCGAAGGTCCGGCGCGCCGCCGAATGCATCATCTCTTCGACCGCGTTTATCACGATCGCCTTGTCGATCCCCTTCTCCTTGGAAACCTGCTCGATTACCCGGTTAAGCTCTCCGGTCATACGGCCTCCACGGGGCGCGCCGCTGCGCCGCCCGAGAAAATTGCGCCCGCCGACGAGGTGCACCTATTTGCGCTCGGCTGCATCAAAATCGTATTCGTAATTCGCTCCCTTTATCTCGCCGAATTCGATCCGCACCCGCCGTCCGCTCGGCTCGTCGTCGATCTCGACGCCGTCGGCTCCTACATCCGCGAGCCTTCCGACAAACGCCTTGCGCCCCTCCAGCGCGTGATGCGTCTTAATCCTGACGCGTCCGCCGCGTACGGCTTCGAAGTCGGCCAGCCGCACCAGCGGCCGGTTCAGTCCTGGCGAAGCCACTTCGAGCGTGTAGCGCCCTTCGATTGGGTCGTATACATCGAGCAGGTCGCCGAGGATGGGGCTCAAGCGCTCGAGGTCGTCAAGCCCGATACCTCCGCCCGGCCGATCCACCAGCAGGCGCAGCATCGAGCTGCGCGTGCCCTTGTGATACTCGACCGACACCAGCTCGTAGCCCTGGCGCTCGACGTGCGGCCCGAGCATCTCGATGATCCGCTCGGCCATCGGATTGAGCCGTACAACCGCTCTGCTATGGCTGTCTGTCGCGCCCCCGTCGCCCACGGCAAAATTCACTCCCGGGACGGCCGTCGTGACGCCGCGGGGCACCTCCTCCCCGCCACGCCCGAGGCGGGCTCCGCAGCGCCAATCGCAGTCCGACTCTGTCCAGGGAAACCTGCGCCCGAGCGCCGCCGCCATCGGGCCGGCCGACCAACAAAAAAGTGGGCAAAAGCCCACGCACCAACCACACTACCACCGGCGCGCGGCAGCTGGCAAGGCGGGTTTTCGAGAGCGGTTCAAGGGCCAAACACCGGTGTAAACGGGCCGGAAGCGGGTACCGCGTAACCCGTCGAATGCCGGCACGTCTTTCAAATGCGAGCAGGATTGAGAAACCGAGGGCCGGAGAGACAGGAGGACAAGCGATGAAGAACCTGGTAGCAGCCTCTCTTTCGGCGCTTTTGTTCGGCGCGCTGCTGGCGGCGCCCGCGATGGCGCGCGACCGCGACGACTTTCGCCCCTGGCGCGACGGCAACGGATGGCATCAGTTTTACCGCGCGGGCGAGCGCCACGAGTTTCTCGAACATCATCCGCGATGGGCGTGGAGCCAGGGCGAATGGCGCGAGCATCACGACCGGGACGATCGCTGGCGCTGGCGCGACGCGGATGACTGGTTTCATCGCGGCTTCGATCGCCGCTAGACCCGGCGGCGCCATCGGCTCTCGCTAAACGCGGAGCGGGCCCGGCCCTGCGGCCGCACCCGCCTCGGTCCTGCTCGAAACCGTCGACTGCGCGTCGGTTTATTCCTCGTCCTCCGACTTACTCCTCGTCCTTCTGCAGGCGGGCGAGCACTGACAGGTCCTCCAGTGTCGTGGTATCGCCCAGGGCCTCGTCGCCGGCGGCGATCTGCCGCAGCAGGCGGCGCATGATCTTGCCGCTGCGCGTCTTGGGCAACGCGTCGGTGAAGCGGATCTCGTCCGGACGCGCGAGGGCGCCGATCTCCTTGACCACATGCTGGCGCAGCTGCTCGCGCAAGTCGGGATCGCCCTTGCGCCCGCCCTCCAGCGTCACGAACGCCATCACCGCCTGCCCCTTCATCTCATCGGGCCGCCCGACCACCGCAGCTTCGGCGACCGCCGGATGCGAGACCAGCGCGCTTTCGATCTCCATCGTGCCGAGCCGATGGCCGGAGACGTTAATCACGTCGTCTACGCGGCCCATGATCCAGAAGTAGCCGTCCTCGTCGCGCCGCGCGCCGTCGCCGGTGAAGTACATCCCGTCGAGCTGACTGAAGTACTGCTGCTTGTAGCGCTCGGGATCACGGAACACCGTGCGCAGCATCCCGGGCCAGGGCCGGCGCACCACAAGTAAGCCGCCCTGGTTCGCGCCGACGCTTTTGCCATCGCGCGTCACAACGTCGGCCACGATTCCGGGAAGCGGGCGGGTCGCCGAGCCGGGCTTGGTCGGGATCGCGCCGGGCAGCGGACTTATCATGATTGCGCCAGTCTCGGTCTGCCACCAGGTATCGACGATCGGGCAGCGCTCGCCGCCGACAACTTTGTGGTACCAGATCCATGCCTCCGGGTTGATCGGCTCGCCGACGGTGCCCAGCAGGCGCAGGCTCGAAAGATCATGCTTCTTGACCCACGAGTCGCCCCATTTGATGAAGGTGCGGATCGCGGTGGGCGCGGTGTAAAGGATGTTGACGCGATACTTCTCGATGATCTGCCAGAAGCGGTCGTTCTCCGGAAAGTTCGGCGCGCCCTCGTACATCACCACTGTCGCGCCCGCAGCCAGCGGCCCGTACACCGTGTAGCTGTGGCCGGTGACCCAGCCGATGTCGGCCGTGCACCAGTAGATGTCCTCGTCCCTGAGGTCGAACACCCACTTCATCGTCATCAGGGTGTGAACCAGATAGCCGCCGACAGTGTGGACCACGCCCTTGGGTTTGCCGGTGGTGCCCGAGGTGTACAGGGTGTAGAGCATGTGCTCGGAATCGAGCTCGGCCGGAGGACATACGGCGCTCTGATGCGGCACCAAGGCGTCCCACCACAGGTCGCGATCCTTGCGCATCTCGACCTTGCTCCCGGTACGGCGCACCACCAGGCAGTGCCGAACCGAGGGGCAACGCTTGAGCGCCTCGTCAACGTTGTGCTTGAGCGGGACCTGCTGGCCCCGGCGCCATCCGCCGTCGGCCGTGATGCAGAGTTTGGCCTCGGCGTCGTTGATCCGGTCAACGAGCGCTTCGGAGGAGAAGCCGCCGAAGATGACCGAGTGGACCGCACCGATCCGCGCGCAGGCGAGCATCGCGATCGCCGCCTCGGGGACCAAGGGCATGTAGATCGCAACGCGGTCGCCCTCCTTAATGCCGAGGCTCTTGAGCGCGTTGGCGCAGCGCGCGACCTCGCTCGCGAGCATCTGGTAGGTCAGCACGCGCGAGTCGCCCGGCTCGCCCTCCCAGATAAGTGCGGCCTTGTTGCGCCGCGCGGTCAGCAGATGGCGGTCGACGCAGTTGTAGGCGGCGTTGAGCTTGCCGCCCACGAACCACTTGGCGAAGGGGAAGCTCCACTCCAAGACCTTGTCGAAGGGCTTGAACCAGCTAAGTTCCCGGGCGCACTCGGTCCAGAACCCTTCCGGGTCGTCCGCCGCGCGCCGGTAGAGCGCCTCGTACTCGGCCATGCTCTTGACGTGGGCGGCGTGGCTAAAATTGCCGGGCGGTGCAAACTTGCGCCCCTCGCGCAGGACGGATTCGATATCGTGCGTCTCGGATCGGGCCATGACGGTCATACCCTCCCGCGCGCTTCGCGCGTCTTGAGACTGAGATAGAGCGTGGCGGCGTCGCCGATCTCGCGGCGGTTGGAGTGGATCTGGCGCAGCCGCTCGAGCAGCTCGCTCTCGATACTGGCTGAAAATTCGGCGGCGACCTCGACCGCCCGCGCCGCCCAGCGCAGCGCTACCCGCCCCTCGGGCCCGCCGAAGTCGTCAAAGAACCACGCGCAGCTGGTGAGCGCGGCCTGCGCCGCGCGCTGCATCTCGAACAGCCGCATCAGGCGCTGGCGATTGGCGTCGGCGCCGACGTGATGATGGGCGAAGAACTCCTCGTGCAACGCGGGGTTGGGATCGACGGCGAGACGGATCGACTCACATAGCGCGGCCTGGGCGTCGTCCACCAGCGGCGGTGCGAAGCGATCGTACACCGCCCCCGCATGGTTCATCACGAACTCCATCGCCGCGCGCAGCGGCCCGCGCCAGTGCTGCGCGGTCGCGTGGTCGAGCCGGCATCCGCAGTCGGCGCGCCAGCGCTCGATTCCGTGCGCGCAGCTCCACGAACTGGGCGAGTCGATTTCGAAGGTTCCGTCGCCCTCCGGGTGCATCGCAAGGTATTCCGCGCAGTTGGTGAGGCGGATATCGTCGCGCCGCCCCAGCTCCAGGAGCGCGCGCGCCAGTTCGGCCGCGCCATTGCGCTTGTGATGGCCGAAGGTTTCACCGTCGGTAGCGAGCATAAGCACGCCGCCCGGAGCGACCTCGGCCGCGGCGCCGGCGATCCGCTGTGCGAGCGTGGCGCCGTCGTCGAGCGCGTCCTCGAAAGACACTGTGCGCGAAAGGTCGCGGTCGAAACGAAATACCGCAAGACGCAGATCATCGGCGCGCCAGATAAAGGGTCCGGCGCCGCGCCGCGCCGCGCCCTCGCCGCCAAAGACGCCCTGTTCGGGAGCAAGGATCACAAACTTGATCCCCGCCGCGGCGACGTCGCGCAGCGTGTCGTGGTCGGCCGCGCACTCGGGAAGCCACATCCCCACCGGCCGCCGCTTGAAACGCATGACGAAGTCCTCGATTCCCCACGCGATCTGGAGCGCGCGCTCGCGCCGGCCCAGCAGCGGCAGGATCGAGTGGTTGTAGGCCTGCGCGATCGCGTTGCCATGGCCGCCGCGCGCCTGCAGGCTGAGCTGGTCGCCAAGGTGCAGCGCGCGATAGGCCGCCGTGCCGTGCCGCTCCAGCCAACTCGCCAGCGTCGGCCCGAAGTCGAAGTTGAGCGCCGCGTAATTGTTATGGATCCGCACCACCCGCCCTTCCATCACATGGGCGCGGGCGTTGGCGAGGTAGCATTCGCTGAGGATCCGCTCGTTCCAATTGGCGAACGGCGTCGCGCCGGGCTCGGGACTGATAAGCCCGGTCCACGGACTCTCACGCGGCGGCTGGTAAAAATGGCCGTGGATAATGACGTAGCGCGGCTCCGACATCGCACTCCAATTCTAGCAACTTGTTCCAGCAATTTGCGCACGGGCGCCTGAATCCCGAGCACCCGCAGGCGCGGGCGCACGCCCCTTCGGAAGCGTGCGGCGGGCGGGCAGGGCTCAGGCCGCGGCGACGCTGAACGAGCCCTTGACCGTAGTCTCGCCCTTCTGGTTGACAACCTCCATCTCGCCGTCCACCAGCCGCTCGCCGCCCTCCTCGCGCTTGCCGGTCACCTTGCCACGCATCGTCAGCGTGTCGCCGGGCCAGACCTGGCGCGCGAAGCGCACCTTGAAACGGCGGACGCGGCCCGCGCCGGCGTAGTCGGTCAGGCAGCGCGACAGGCACCCTGCCGTCCACATCCCCTGCGCGAAGACGGTCGGAATCCCGGCCGCCTCGACGAAGGTCTGATCGTAATGGAGCGGGACGAAGTCGCCCGAGGCGCCCGCGTAACGGACGAAATCCGGACGCGCGACGTTTTCGATTACGATAGTGGGGATCGAGTCGCCGATTTTCACCTGGTCGAACTTTACCTTGGATGCCATAGCAGCCTCACCGCGCGACTGAAGCCGCGCGTCAGTCCGTTGATGACCCGCAGCGCGAGCTCGCTCAACCGCTCACCGCCTGGCCGGTTTCGACCAGCACGAAGCGCGAGAGCGCGACCTTCTCGTTGCGCTGGTTGGTGTAGGTCGTCTCGACTACCAGAAAAGTCATCTTGCCGCCGCGCCCGCCTTCCTTCTCGTACAGATCCGCGACCCGGGCGACGCCGGTCAGCGTGTCGCCGACCAGGATCGGGTTGAAGAACTCGAACTCCTGCTCGCCGTGCAGGATACGCCGCATGTCGAACATGTCGAGCGACGGCATCGACTCGGCGGTCTGCCAGAACGCGCTGGTCTGAAGGAAGGTCACCGGGATCGGCACTCCGCCGCACTCCTTTTTGGCCAGTTCCGGGTCGAAGTACACTGGGTTGGGGTCCTTGACCGCGCGGGCGAACTCGCGCACCTTGCCCCACTCTATTGGCATCGTAAACGGCTTGCCGGCTTTCCCGATGATGCTTTTGTCTACGGCCATCGCTGAGATGCTCCCTGGCGGCGCGTCGAGGCCGCCGTTTGGCTGGATTTACAGTCCGATTCCTTGCGCGACCAGTTCGCGGTTGAAGTTGGCGTCGCCCAGGGTGACCTCGGAGGACTTGGCGCGTTTGAAGTACAGATGCATGTCATGCTCCCAGGTGAAGCCGATTCCGCCGTGGATTTGGATTCCCTCGGCCGCCGTGCGCCGGTAGGCGTCGGAGGCCGCGGCCTTGGCTACCGCCGCAGCCAGCGGCGCGTCGGCGACCCCGTTGCTGACCGCCCACGCCGCGTAGTAGACAACCGACTTCGCGCCCTCCACATCGACCATCATGTTTGCGCACTTGTGCTGGATCGCCTGGAAGCTTCCGATCGGACGGCCGAACTGCTCGCGCACCTTGCTGTATTCCACCGCCATCTCGAGCACCCGCTGCGCACCACCCATCATCTCGGCCGCTAGCGCCACCTTGGCACGATCGAGTGCGGCCGACAAAATGGGCCATCCGGCGCCGATTTCGCCCACCACGTCCGCGGCCGCAACCCTGACGGCCTGAAACCTGACCTCGCCAAGCTTGCGCGTCTGGTCCATCGTCTTGAGCCGGTTGATCGTAATGCCGGCGCGTCGGCTGTCGATCGCGAAGAGCGTCACACCGCCGCCGCGCCGGGAGCCGGTGCGCGCCGCCACCAGGAAGCAGTCCGCAACATGGGCGTCGTTGACGAACAGCTTCTCCCCTTCGAGAATGAAGCCCTTGCCGGCCCGCCGCGCCCCCATCACGATTCCGCGCTCTTCCAGAGTGCCGCCGGCCTCCAGATGAGCGACCGTCGCAACCATCTCACCGCGCGCGATCGCCGGCAGGAAGCGCTGCTTCTGTTCGTCGGAGCCGGCGCGACCTATCGCTTCGGCGAAGGCCAAAGTCCAGATGAATGGCGAGGGCAGCAACACGCGGCCCATCTCCTCGGCCACCACGACCAGGTCAACGTAGCCAAGTCCGGCACCGCCATAAGTCTCAGGCAGGACCAGGCCGAGCCATCCCAACTCGGCCATCTTGCGCCACAGCTCCGGCGAGTAACCGCGTTCGTCCTCCATCATCCGGCGCACGTGGGCCGAGGTGCATTCGCGCTCGAGCAGGGCGCGCGCGCTCTGGCGCAGCATCTCCTGCTCCTGACTGAACCCGAAGTCCAATTTGGCGATCCTTTCCGCGCTGCCGGTCCGGCCCGCGCGATTTCGGATACCACGCGCGTCGCAGCCGCGACAAGCACCCGTGCGCCAGAGCGAGCGACGCGGCGCCTCTACTCCTCCGGTACGATCTGCGAGATCTCCGCGGCGCGGATATTGCCGCCGTCAACGATCAGCGTCGCGCCGGTGACGAAGCTAGCCGCATCCGAGGCGAGGAAGATGCACGGGTAGGCGATCTCCTCGCAGGTGCCAAAGCGCTGGAGCGCGCGCGAGCGCCGCATCGTCTCCTTGACCTGGTCGTTGGGCCAGATCCGCGCGGCGGCGCCCTCAGTGGTCACCGGGCCGGGTGCGATACAGTTGACGCGGATCCCGAGATGGCCCCATTCGCCGGCGTGCGACTCGGTCAGCTTGATCACGCCCGCCTTGGACGCGGCGTAGGGCAGCATCGTCGAAGAGCCGTGGACGCCGGCGGTCGAGGACAGGTTGATTATCACGCCGGGGCTCTTCTGCGCGATGAACTGGCGGGCGGCGGCCTTGGAGCAGAAAAATACGCCGTCGAGGTTAATCGCGACCACCGCGCGCCAGCCGTTGGGCGAAAGCTTGAGGCTGGGCGCCGCGATGCTGGCGCCGTGGTTGTTGATCATCACGTCGAGTCGGCCGAAATGCTTGACCGCCTCGGCCACCAGCGCGTCGCACGACTCGGCATTGCGCACGTCACACACCGCCATCTCGCAGCGCCCACCCGCCTTGCGGATGCCGTCACGCACGGGTTCGAGATGCTCGGCGTTGCGGCTGGCGACCAGCACCGGGGCCCCGCGCATGGCGAACTCGCGCGCGATGATCGCGCCGATACCCGTGCCGCCGCCGGTGATGATCGTGGCCTTGCCTTCGACGCTGAATACGTCCTTCAATGGAATTGCCTCCTCGCTAGTGCGCGCCGAGCCGCGCTAGCGCCTCGCGCGCCTGGCCGGCGGCGTCGCTGTCGGCAGCGGCAGTGGATTGGCTGGCGAGCCTGTAATGGTCGATCGCCTGCGCGCGCTGGCCCAGCGCCTCGTATGCACGCGCCAGGTTGAGCTGAGCCTGCGCGTTCGACGGGCAGGCGGTGACCGCGTCCTGGTAGTAGCCGAGGGCGCGGCTGAAGTCGTTGGCCGCAAAGCGCTCGCCGCCGCGCCGACTCGCCTCGCGCATCACGTCGGCGTCGCACGAGCCCGGCGGCGGCATCGTGGTTGGATAGGCGGGCGGCTGCGCCGCCTTGAGCGCGGCGACCTCCTCCTTGAGCTTGTCCAGCTCGGCCCTTTGCTGATCGAGCTGACGCTGGTTGGCCTCGATCGCCTCTTGCAGGCATCCCGCCGCGCCCATCGCCAGCGCGACCGCCAGCGCGCCCGCCGCAAACTTTGCCCTTGGCATGATCAACTACTAGGCCGCAAGCCGCGCGGCGCTGTCAATGTGCGCCGTCCTCTGGCAATGATGTTTGCTGCCGCTCCGAGCGGGCGAGCGCGAGATGCGCCGCCGCGGGAGGTGATGCAGGAATACCGGCGAACGAGAGGAGGAGCCCGATGGTGACCTCTGCGATCGTGACCCCACCAGGCGTCGCGGCAGCGCTGGCGGTACTTGTGCTCATGGTGACGTCGACCACAAGCTCGGCGCGCAGTGCCGATACGCCGGCGGTTAGCCCGAAAATCGCGCTGGCGCGCCTGATGTCGGGCAACCAGCGCTTCGAGGAGGGCACGACGCGCCATCCAGGGCAGGATCCGGCGCGGCGCGTCGCGCTCGCCGCCTCACAGTCGCCGTTCGCAGTGATCCTGGCCTGTTCCGATTCACGTGTGACGCCGGAGATCGTCTTCGACCAGGGGCTGGGCGACCTCTTCGTGATACGCGTCGCCGGCAACACGCTCACCCGTGCCGGGCTCGAGAGCATCGACTACGCGGTCGAGCATCTTGGCTCGAGCCTGATCGTGGTGATGGGCCACGACAGTTGCGGCGCGGTCACAGGCGCGGTGCGGGAATGCCCGCGCGCGGATGAGAAATCGGCGGCGGGCTTGCCCGAAATTTTCAGCAACATCTGTCCGGCGGTCAAACGCGCGCGCAAGGCGAGCGGCGACGTGGTGTCCGACGCAATCGACCTCAACGTGGCCGATCAGGTCGCAGCGCTCAAGCGCGCGCCGCGGTTCGCGCAGCGGGTCAAGGACGGCCGCCTGATGATCGTCGGTGCCCGCTACGAACTGCACACCGGAAGGGTGCGAATTCTCCCGGCCAACGACTAAGCCCCGGCGCCGCGCAGTGCCGAAGCGCGAACGGCCGCGTCAATCCGTGCGCGGCCGCACCGTGATCCCGACGTAGGAGGTCGCGGTGCGCCCGTCGGCGGTGGTCGCAGTGACGGTGGCGATATAGGTGCCGGGTTTGCTGTAGGTGTGGAAAAACATCATCGGCGGCGCCATCGATACCTGTCCGTCGCCGAAGGTCCACAGATAGGAGACGAAGCCCTGGCCCGCGGGATCGATGCCGTTGGCGAAAAAGCCCACGGTCAACGGCTCGGGCCCGTAGCTCGGCACCGCGGTCATCGTGATCGACGGCAATTGCGGCAGCTCGAGGTGCCCGGGCTCGGAAGGTTCGCTGTTCATGGCGCTCGCGGATGCGGGTGTCTGCTGCGATTGCGGTTGCTGCTGAGCGCGTGCCGCGACCGGCCGCGACACGGCCGCCGCGGCAACGACAAGGGCAGCAGCAAAGAGCCGGCGCCCATCGCGCCGAACTCGCTTCGGTATTGCAACCGTCACACCCATCGCATCTATCGAGACGCCGGCGCCGCACCCTGTATTCGGGCAAGCCGTCGCGCAGGCGAGAGGATTTGATATCACGCGGGCCGCAGCGGCCACCACTGCCGCCGCGCGAATTCTTTACCGCGCGCGCCGCCCTCGACTAGAATAATTGACGGTCATGCACAACGAGCAAGCGGCTATCGCCGCCGTGGCGAAGCCGACGAGCAGGTTCGCTGAAATCAACGGAATCAGACTGCATTACCTGGACTGGGGTGGCGCCGCGCGCAGAACCGTCGTGCTCGCCCACGGGGGCTCGGCGCACGCGCACTGGTGGGATCATGTGGCGCCCGGTCTGACGCACCTGGGCCGCGTGCTCGCGCTGGACTTTCGCGGCCACGGCCTCAGCGCGTGGGTCGATCCGCCCGACTACGGGCCGGCGGCGTATCTCAAGGACCTCGTCGGCTTCCTCGAATTTCTCGGCACGCCGGTGGTGCTGGTGGGCCATTCGATGGGCGGCGAATTGGCGCAGCGCGTGGCCGTGTATCATCCGCAGCTGCTCGCGGCGCTGGTGATCGTGGATTCGGCCCACGGCGGACCGCCGATGATGACGCGGCTGATGTGGCGATGGAAGCGGCGCAAGCAGGGCGGCCCGCGCCCGGAACTCGACAGCGCCGAGGCGCTGATCGCACGCTTTCGGCTGTCGCCGCCCGGCCACACGCTCAGCCGCCAGGCGCTGGCGGAGCTCGCGCTCAAGGGCGCCGAGCAACTACCCAACGGCAAGTGGGCGTTCCGCTTCGATCCCAGGACGCGGGTATGGCGCCGGCAGCGCGGCGACTTCGCCAAGCCGCGGCTCGGCGCAATAACGGCACCGACGCTGCTGTTGCGCGGCGAGCACAGCGCGCTGGTTTCGGCGCGGACGGCGCGCCGGATGCATCGCGGGATCCGCGGCTCGGTTCTGCGCACGATCCCCCATGCGCACCATCACGTGCCGCTCGACAATCCCGCCGCGACCGTCGCCGCGATCTCGGAATTCGTAATCTCGCTCGACGCCCGGCACTGAACCCGACCGCGCCGCGGCAATTGCGGTCGCCCGGCCGGCTCAGGAGCTAGACCCGCATCAGCCACTCGGTGAGATCGACCGTCACCTCGCCGCCGTCAGTCATCTGGAGCGACTTGGGCGAGCGCCGCATCTGCATCTTAGTGATCTCGGTCTCGCGCGGCAGCAAGTAGAGCAGGATGTCGCCCGAGACCGCGATTACCCGCACCCGCTCTTCGCCGTGGCGCTCGATACCGGTGACCTCGTAAGGGCTGAGATGGAAGGGATAGCCGCGCACGCGCACCACCCCGTCGTCGTATTCCTCGACCACGCCGACGAAGAAGCGGGTGTTGTCGTCGTGGAAGAGTTTGCGATCGATAACGAGGACCTTGTCACCATCGCGGATTGCGGGCATCGCGTTCCTCCATGCTCGTTCGCCGGCCGCACCGGCCCCTACCATTAAACGGATTGCGCCGCGCCCCGTCCATACCCCGCACCGAGCCATGCGCGCCCGCCGCTCCATCGGACGGCGCTTTTTCCTCCGCCCGCGGACCGTTAAGATGGAGGGATTCGGACGCGCGGCCGACCCACCCGAACAACCGACCGTCGCGGTTCGATTCCCGATGCTGGCGCTCGACAACCTCTCGAAGTTCTACGGCAGCCGCGCGATTTTCGACGGCGTGAGCTGGTCGATGGCCGACGACGCGCGGGTGGGCCTCGTCGGGCTGAACGGAGCGGGCAAGACCACGCTGCTGCGCCTGATCGCCGGAGTGATCGAGCCTGACGGCGGACGAATCATCCGCCCACAGCGCACCACAGTCGGCTACCTCGCCCAAGATGCGCCCGAGATGGGTGGGCGGGCGTTGCTCGAAGAGACACTCAGCGCCCTGGCCGAGATGCAGGCGCTCGACCGGCGCCGAGTCGAACTCGAAGAGCTCCTTGCGCGCGAGCACGCGGGCCCCGCCCATGACGCCGCGCTCGCCGAACTGGGCGACGTGCTCAGCGAACTGGAGCGCCACGGCTTTTACGAAGCCGAGAGCCGCGCCACCGCGGTGCTCTTTGGCTTGGGCTTCCGCGAAGCCGATCTCGCGCGCGACGTCGCCGAATTCTCCGGCGGCATCCGGATGCGGGTGGCGCTGGCGAAGCTGCTGGTCAGTCGGCCGGAGTTCCTGATGCTCGACGAGCCGACCAACCATCTCGACATCGAAGCGCGCAACTGGCTGGAAGACTACCTGGCAGGCTATCCGGGCGGGATAATCCTCGTCTCGCACGACCGCTACTTCCTCGACCGGGTGACCACGCGCACGGTCGAGGTTGCCAACGGTCGGATCGTCGAATACCAGGGCGGCTACTCCGCCTACCTGGTCGAGCGCGAGCGACGGAATACGGCGGAGCTCGAAGCCTACGAAAAGCAGCGCGCCGAGATCGAGCACATCGAGGCCTTCATCAGCCGCTTCCGCTACCAGGCGAGCAAGGCCAAGCTGGTGCAGAGCCGGATAAAACAGCTTGAGAAGATCGAGCGGCTGGCGCCGCCGCCCGGCCTCGAAAAGCCGCCCGCAATAAGCTTTCCGCGATGCGAGCGCGGCGCGCGGCGGGTCTTCGAGCTGCGCGGCGCGGTCAAACGCTACGGCGAGCTTACGGTTTATGACGGCGTTGACCTGGTGATCGAACGCGGCGCGCGTGTTGCGCTGGTCGGCCCCAACGGCGCGGGCAAATCGACGATGATGAAGCTGCTCGCGGGAGTCGAGCCGATGAGCGCCGGCACCCGCGCGGTCGGCGCCGGAGTCGAGATCGGCTACTTCGCCCAGGACCTCGCCGATTCGCTCGACTACTCCAATAGTGTGCTCAAGGAACTGAGCGACGCGGCTCAGGGGATGACGACCGGCGAGATTCGCGGGCTGCTCGGCGCGATGCTGTTTTCGGGCGACGACGCGCTCAAGCCGGTGGGCGTGCTCTCGGGCGGCGAGCGCGCGCGGCTGGCGCTGGCCAAGGTCCTCGCCCGTCGCAACAACTGCCTGCTGCTCGACGAGCCGACCAATAACCTCGATATCGTGGCCAAGGACACGCTGCTCGAAGCGCTGCGCCGTTTCCCCGGCACGGTGGTGATCGTCAGTCACGACCGCTACCTGCTCAACGAGCTGGCGCAGGAGGTTATCGAGGTCGGCCAGGGGCACGCGATTCGTTACCTCGGCAACTACGACGACTACCTGGCCAAGAAGGCCGCGCTCGAAGAAGCCGCAGCACGTTCCAACGGCAAAGCCGCCGCTTCCTTGGGCCCCGCGGTCGCGGCGACGCGCGATGCGAAGACTACGCTGCGCGACCCCGACGGCGCGCGTGCGGCGACCGGCAGCAACGGCGCGAAGCCGGGGCCACCGCGCGAGGACAGCCCGGCGGCACGGGCGGCGGAACTTAAGCTGCGCCGCGAGCGCGAGCGCCTCGCCCGCCGGCGTGAGACGCTGGAAGCTGAGATCGCGCGCAAGGAGAGCGAGCGTGCGGTGTTGGGCGAGCAGATGAATGACCCCAACTTCTACCTGACGCGCTCCGACGCCAACGATCTGATCGCGGCCTACGACCGGCTCGGGCGCGAGATCGAACGCCTGTACGAAGAGCTGCTCGGCCTCGACAACCGGGCGGCTGCAATTTCCTAGGGGATTTGCGCTGTCGGCGCGGGGCGCCGGGCAACCGGCGCCGCGGACGCATGGCCGAGTCCGCTGCCAGCAGCTAAGATCGCCCCGTGTCTTCCGCTGCCGTAACGAGCGCCGACGCCGGCGCAGAGGCGGAGCTTCGGCGATGGATCGACGAGCTGATCGCCGCACGATGGCGCGGCGCGCGCGCCGGGCGTGTGGTGATGCTCAAGGGCGACGCCTCGAATCGGCGCTTCTGGCGCGTCGTGCTCGAGCCGCGTCCACGCCGCGCGCCGGCGTCGGCGATCGCGGTTGACCTCGGCCCCGACGACCTGCCGGCGTACGTGCGTGCGCTTAGCCTCGTTCCCGCGCCGCCGTCCGAACCACCCTTCCTCAACGTGCAGCGCTTTCTCAAATCGATCGGCGCTGCCGTGCCTGAAATTTATGCGGCCGCAGCTGAGCGCCGAATGCTGCTGGTCGAGGACGTGGGCGAGCTTTCGCTCTTCGACGCCGCCCTCCGGCGGCTCGACAAGCCGGCCGCGCTCTATCGCGCAGCGGTGGACGAACTCCTGCTGATCCACGTCGAGGGCACGCGCCGGCTCGACAATCGATGTATCGCAGCGTCGATCACCTACGACGAGCGGCTGTTCCGCTGGGAGATGGAACAATTTCTTGAGGCCGGCGCGGCAAGCTTCGGCAGGACGATCGACGCACACGCGCTGGCTCCCGAACTCGACCAACTGGCCGCACGGCTCGGCCGCATTCCGCGCGTGCTGTCGCATCGCGACTACCACGGCCACAATCTCTTTTTGCAGAGCGGCCGCGTCCGCGTGATCGACTTCCAGGACGCACTGCTCGCGCCGGCGGCGCAGGATCTCGCGGTGCTGCTGACCACGCGCGACACCGATCGCGTTATCGATCTAGCGGCCGAAACCCGCCTGCTCGACTACTACATGGCGGGCCTGACCCGGCGCGGAGCGCCCTGCCCCGAGGCCGGCGAGTTCCGCGAAGGCTATCGGCTGTGCGTGCTTCAGCATGCGCTCAAGGTGATCGGCCGCTTCAACGTACTCGAACGCCAGGGCAAGAGCGGATACGCGGCCTTTATTCCGCATGCGGTCGGACAGGCGCGCCGAATGCTGGCGCACCATCGCGAGTTTCCCCGCCTGCGTGCCACGTTCGAAGCCGCGTAGGGAAGACGCCCGGATGAAGGCGCTGGTGCTCTCTGCGGGCAAGGGCGAGCGGCTGATGCCGCTGACGGCGACGGTACCCAAGCCGATCGTCGAGGTCGGCGGTCGCCCGCTTATCCACTATCCACTGAGGATGCTGGCGCAGGCGGGTGTGTGCGAGGTCGCGATCAACGTCCATCATCTGGCCGCGGCGGTCGAAACCGCGCTCGGACGCGGCGACGCGCTGGGCCTGCGGATAACTTACGCGCCCGAAACCGCGCTGCTCGGCACCGGCGGGCCGCTGGTCGGCTTACGCGCATTTTTCGGCAGCGAAACCTTCGCGGTGCTCAACTGCGACACCATCATCGACCTCGACCTGCGCGCGCTGGCCGACTTCCATCGCGAGCGCGGCGGGCTCGCCACAATGGTCCTGCGCGAGCCGGACAATCCCGACGCCTACAGCAAAATCGAAATCAATTCGGAGGCGCGGATTCGCCGGATGCGGCTGTTGCGCGGGCACGCGCCCGCCGACTTCGACGATTATGCGTGCGCGCTCACCCCAGACGAAGCGGCGCGGCTTGCGGCGTTCATGTACTGCGGGGTGATGCTATGCGAGCCGGCGGTGTTCGAGTTGATGCCCGCAACGCCGGCGCCGTTCAGCCTGATGGCGGACCTGTTCGCGCCGATGGTTGCGCAGGGGCTGCCGCTGTTCGGCTACCTGCATCGCGGATACTTCCGCACCGTCGATGACCTCGCAAGCCTCGAGCGGCTGCGCGCCGAGTTCGCCGCCTCCCTTCCGCGCCTGCCGTTCCTGTAATCGAAGAGCGGCGAATCGCCTGGCGTAGATTCTTCGCTTCGCTCAGTAAGAAGAAACGGGGCTCCGGCAGTGCCTCACCACATCGAGCCGAGCAGCAGCGCAGCGCTCAAGATCAGCCCGAATTCCATGTGCAGCTGCGCGGTCAGGTTGAGCGCGTCGTTCATGTTGCGCCAGTCAACCGCGCTGCGCACCAGGTTGATCTGCCTAACTGCGCGCGGGACCGTCAGCAGCACCGCGAGCGCCGGCCATGGCAGCGTGCGGGCCAGCACGCCGGCGACTATCGCGGCGAACGCGAGCGCGTCGGTTCCGATCAGCTCGGCGATCGCCGAGGGACGCCCGATAATCGAGGCGAAGGTGCGCTTGCCGTGCGCGGTGTCGTTGTCGATATCACGAATATTGTTGACCTGGAGCACGCCAGAGGAGAGGCATCCGATCGCGATCGCCGGCGCGATGACACCGGCCGAAAAGCTCAGCGCCTGCACGTAGTAGCCGCCAAGCACGAAGCCCGGCCCCATGAAGAGAAACACTGCGAGGTCGCCAAGCCCCCGATAGGCGAGCGAGACCGGCGGCGCAGTGTAGAAGTAGGCGGCCGCGACGCTTAGCACGCCGATCAGCAGGATCACCCATCCGCACAGGTAAACCAGGACGAGCCCCAGCGCCGAGCCGAAGGCGAGGGCGAGGATTCCGCCCCACCATAACTGGTCGGGCGTCACCAACCCCTGCTGGATCGCCAGCCCGGGCCCGATGCGCTCCTGCGAGAGGACGTCGAAGGAGTCGGTCCCCTGCACGTAGTCGTAGTAGTCGTTGATCATGTTGGTCGCGGCCTGCAACGCGACCGCGCCGAGGTCGGCCAGGATAAACCGCCCCAGCGACAGGCCGAATCCGTAGTAGGTCGCGGTCAGCGTGCCGACCAGCACTCCAACCGCGGGCATCGCGAGCGTCCAGATTCGGCTCGCCTGCGCCCATACCGCGAACACGCTCGGCCGCGCGCCCGCGCTTCCGCCTATCGTCGCTCCTGCTTCGCTCATAGCCCTCAATGATGCCTCGCGCACCGAGGGCTTGCCAGAAGCTCAGCCGTCATCGTTCTCAGCAGCTGGCCGAGCACCTCGTCTGTGTTCGCCGATACAGGGCGCGCGACGTTGCGCAGGCGGTCGCCGTTCGCGGCGGCTCAACCACGCGCAGTCCGGCGAGCGCACTCGCCGTATCCTCACTGCTCTCCGGGGTCACCGGCTCCTGCACCGCCGTCCCGCAGCCGATCCAGCAGTCCGATCAGCTCGTCCATCGAGCGCAGGACGTAATCGGGCCGGTAGCGCGGATGGCTGGTCAATTGCCGGTAGCTGGCAGGGCCGGTGGCGACGGCAATCGCCGCGCCGTAGCCCGCGTTCGTCGCGGCCATCACGTCGCGCGGCTCGTCGCCGACGTACATGCACGCGCGCGGCACGGTGGCGGCGCGCAAGGCTGCCTGCCTGAGGCTCTGCGTTTTGTCGAGGATAGCCATCGACGAGCCGCTTTGCGTGATCACCTGGTCGAAATACGGCGCCAGCCCGACCATCGCAAGTTTCTCGACCAGCCGGCGCGCGTCGCCCGGGCGCGAGGTGATGACCGCGGTCGCGTAGTCGCGCCGCTTGAGCTCGGCCAGCGTCTCGTGCACGTGCGGTAGGACTTCCAGCCGCTCGGTGCGATCGATCTCGGCAAGAAAATAGGCGAAAGCAAGCTTGGTGTATTCGGACTGCTTTTCTTCCGGTACGCCGAGGAAAAAATCGTCGCGCTCGATCGCCTGGCGATAGTGCTCGCGACTGAGCGGCGGAGTATGCCCGAGATCGTCGAGCGCGCGGCGCACCGCGATATAGAGCGGGCCGTGGATATCGACCAGTGTGCCGTCGAGATCGAAGAAGATCGCCTTGAACTCGCGCTGCAACACCAATCGCGGCCCCCCGGCGCGGCCCTGCCCCGCCCAGCAACCTTTGAAGCGTTTTGCTTTGGCGCTTGTCAAGCGCGTCCCAGTCCGAGCTTGCGCGCTTGAACGGTATCGAGCGCAAATATGAAACGACCTTCGGCCGGATTGCCCGTTGCGGCCAGAACGCCACGCCGCGCGGCCCGCGCCGCCGCCAGGGCCAGGATCGCAGCATCGGCCTGATCGAGGGTGAGCTCCCAGTTCGCCATGCAAAGCCCGAGCTCCGCGGCTATCTGAGCCAGAAGGTGCCGGCGTACGTCCAAGGCGGCGGTCCGCATCCTTTTCGGCGGGAGCTTCTTCGACGGTGCGCACAAGCGGAACTGCAAATACGGATACGACTCGAAGGCGGCGACGCCGAGCCGCTCCAACGCGCGATAGGTGGCGAAGCCGGCAAGCATGAAGCGGGTGAAAATCGCCCCGCCGCTGACCGGGCTTACCGCGGAGCCGCTGGCGCGGTCCACAAGCGCACCGAATAGCTCGCGCGAGATCGCCGCCAGATGCGGCTTGCAGCGCGGGTCGCGCCCGCAGCGCTCGAAGTACTCCAAAGGTGGAGTCGGAAACATCGAGAGCGGGCGCGGCGGGTGCGACCGCGGATGCGCACCGTCGGACCCGCCACCCTCGGCGACGAGCGCGCGATAGACCGCCCGCATCACGGCGTCAACTTTGCGCGCGGCCGGTGCGGGATCACGCCGAAATGCGCCGCGCGTCCAGTCCAGATCGCGCGGCCATCTCGGCGAGTCCACCAGCGCAAACGAGGCCTGCCCGATTGCTGGCACGGCGTCCGCCAGGCGCTCTGCAACTTCAGCTATGGGCGCCGCGCCAAGCTCCTCCAGCGCTACCCGCGCAAAGCGGAGCTCGCGCTTTGCCCGATCGACGGTTGCCACGTCGAGGAAATTCTCGCCGACGTCGATTCCGATGATCGGCGCGCGCGCCGCCGCCGCGCCGGCCGCAGCTACGCTGGCCGCTGAGGACGCTGCGCCGGGGATGAAGCGTTGGAGGGATAGAGTATCTGGTACTCGCGCAGGCCGCCGATCACTTTCTTCACGTACTCGCGCGTCTCGCGGTAGCCGATATTCTCGACCCATTGGTCGTCGTCGCCGGGAAATTTCGCGTTCCAGCCCTGGACCGCGTGCTCGCCCGCATTGTAGGCCGCAACCGCCCTGAAAGGATCCCCCCCAAACATCTCGAACAGGTCCTTGAGATAAGTGGTCCCGATCCGGACGCTCAGCGCCGGGTCGTAGAGGTCGAGCGAGGCCGGCACAACCCCTGCCGACGGCCCGACCCGTGCGGCGGTCGCCGCCATCAACTGCATCAGGCCGCGCGCGTCGCTCACCGAGCGCGCCTGCGGATTGAAGAGGCTTTCCTGGCGTACCAGCGCGAGCACCAGACAGGGGTCGAGCGAGGCGCGCTCGGCGGCCGGCGCGATCAGCCCCCAGTAGGCGCGCGGGTAACGCAGACGCTCGCCCAGCGCCGGGTCGAGGCCGCCGTACTTCTCCAGCCGGGTCGCGGTCTCGATCGCGTCGTACCACGCGCCGGTGCGCTGGAACTCCAACAATACGAACAGGCGCACACGCGGATCGCCAAGGCCTTGCGCGGCCAGTGCCCGCAGCTCGGGCGGCTCCAGCTCGATCAAGCCCAGGCGGCGCAACGTCGCCAGCCGCCCCAGATGGAATTGCGCGGGCCCGAAACTCTGAGGCACTTCCAACGCCGCGGGATCCGCCTGGTCCGGCACCGTTGGCGGGGCAGGCGCGGCGGCGAGCCGGCGCGCCGCGAGCGCCGGGTAGTAGTTGGTGGCGGCGCCCTGCGCGAGGCGAGCATAGATCTGACGCGCCTCGTCGGCGCGGCCCGCCCGCTCCAGCGCGCGCGCGTGCCAGTAGGAAAACATGTCGCGGTCGGCAGCGCTCTCGGCGTGCGGCCTCATCGCGGCGAACTCCGCCGCCGCCTCGGCGAACCGCCCGCTCATGTACAGCGCGAAGGGCGCACGGAAGCGGCCCTCCGCGGCAGAGGAGCTATGCGGATAGATGCGGGCCAGACGCAGATAGGCGGCGCGCGCAAGATCCCAGTCGCCGTCGTCCTCGCGCGTGCGCCCGATATCGAACATCGCGTCGGGCGCCAGCGTCGAGCCCGGGAAGCTGCGCGCCAAGCGCGAAAACATCGTGCGCGCCGCCTCGGTGTCGCCGCGTCGCCACTCCAGATGCCCCAGCCGATAGAGCGCCTGCGCGGCCCGTGGCCCGCCCGGTGCAAGCTTCAGATAGGCGCGCAGAGCCTGCGCCTCGTGCTCGGGACGGGCCCTGAGAGCATGCGCCTCCATCCAGGTGAGTTCCGCGCGCACGGGCGCCGTCGGCTCAAGCCGGAGTGCGGCTTGGATTTGCTTAAGCGCCATCGCGGCCTGCCCCTCGCGCAGGAGCAGCGCCGCCTCGCCCCGGTGGTAGTCGAACGAATGTGTGTTCACGATGACCGGATGGCTCGCGATGATCGAATAGGCAAGCGCACGGGCGGCGGCATCGACCGCGCCCCGCGGAAATTTCTCGCGCAACGCCTGCAACTGGACATAGGCCGCGCCGGCGTCGCCCGCGGCGAGCGTCGCCTGCGCTTCGACCATCCGCGCCTGCTGTTCGACACCTGCGCCGGGATTGCGGGCAACAAGAGCGGCCGCGGCCTGCCGCGCCGCGGCGAAATGGCCGAGGTCGAGTTCAATCCGTGCGTATTCGAGCGCCGCGTCCGCGGCGAACACGCTTTGCGGATAGCTGTCGCGCAGGCGGCCGAAAGTGATCGCCGCCGCTTGCTTGTCGCCGCTGTCGCGCTGCGCCGCACCAAGATAGTAGAGCGCGTAGTCAGCAAGCGTCGGAACCTTGCTCGCCGCGAGCGTCATCCGCTCGATCGCCTTCAAATAGTCATGCCCGCGATAGGCCCGGTAGCCTTCGACGAACGCCTTCTCCGGATCGATCGGAACGACGGTGAGAGATCCAAACTGAGCCAGCAGCGCGCGTGGAGAATTGGCAAACGCGCGACCAGCTCTCGCCGGCCCGAGCGCAAACGCCCGCGCGGAAACAGCCGCCGCTGCGGCCAACGCCACCGCCATGATCACCACCACCCCAAGGCGCGGCCAGAAACTCATCATTCTCAGGGTTAGCCGACTGTCCGCGCCCGTTCAATTGGGAGGCAGTAATCCGGACGCGACCGGGCACTTGCATCGACACAAACACGCCTGCCACAGTTGCGGTTCACCGGCCGCTTTGATGACGAACCGTCCGAGACTGCTCCTGGCTTCCACTTCCCCGCGCCGCCGCCAATTGCTGGAGGCGGCAGGGATCGATTTCGCGCTGGCCGCAAGCGGCCTCGACGAAGTTCGCAGAGTCGGCGAAGGCGCCGAGCAATTCGCGCTGAGGATGGCAGGTGAAAAGGCGTTGGCGGTTTCGCGCGACGTCGACGCCGGTGCGCTCGTGCTCGCCGCCGACACGGTGGTCGAGTGCGCGGGCGAGATACTCGAAAAGCCGCGTGACGCCGACGACGCGCGCCGGATGCTGCGCACGCTCTCGGGACGCGTCCATACGGTCGTCACCGCGTTCGCGCTCGCGCGCGACGGCGCACTTGTGGAGAGCCGTGCGGTGACCAGCCGCGTCCGTTTCCGCGTGCTTGGCGAGGATGAAATCGACTCATATGTGCGCTCGGGCGAGCCGATGGACAAGGCGGGGGCCTACGGTATCCAGGGGGCCGGCGGCGGGTTTATCGCCGAAGTCGAGGGCGCGCGCGACAACGTGATGGGATTGCCGATGGATGCGGTGCTGGCCGCGCTGGCCCGGCATGGAATCACATCGCGCCGCTCGCGCGCCGGCGCCTGAGCGCATCGAGATGCTTTCTTCGCACGAAATCGCGGCGCGCCTTGCGGAAGTGCGCGATCGCGCAAGCGGCGCGGCGCGCCGCGCCCGCCGTGATCCCGGCGCGATTCGTATCGTGCTTGCCAGCAAGGCCCAACCGCCAGAGGCGATTCGCGCAGCCTACGCTGCGGGAGCGCGCGAGGTCGGCGAAAACTACGTGCAGGAAGCCGCCGCCAAGCAGGACGCGCTCGCCGACCTGCCCGACCTTCGATGGCATCTGATCGGTCATCTCCAGACCAACAAGGCCCGCGAAGCGGCGCGCCGCTTCGCGCTTATCCATAGTCTCGACTCGGCACGGGTGGCGGCGGCGCTGGCGCGCGCGCGCCCCGAGAGGCGAGTTCCCGTGCTGATCGAGGTCAACGCCGCGGACGAGGCGACCAAGCGCGGCGTCGCCGCCGACGCGGTCGAGCCCCTGCTGCTGGCAGTGCGCGAGAGCGTCGAGGTTGTGGGCCTGATGACGATTCCGCCGCCGGCGCCCGCCGCCGAAGGCGCGCGCCGGTACTTCGCCGCGCTGCGCGCGACGCGCGATCGTCTTGCGGCGCGCACCGGGCTTGCGCTAAGCGAGCTGTCCATGGGAATGACCGACGATTTCGAAGTCGCGATCGAAGAGGGCGCGACGATCGTACGCATCGGGCGCGCGGTTTTCGGCGAGCGCGGGCGATGAAGCGGCTGGGCTTTATCGGCGCGGGCAACATGGCCGAGGCGCTGGCGCGCGGCCTTATCGCCAACAAGGTCTTCAAACCGGCCGAGCTGGTCGCCTCCGACGTTGACGCCGGGCGCCGCCGCAGGTTCAAGACTGCGCTCAGGGTCGAGACGACCACGGACAACCTGGCGGTTCTCAGCGCGGCGCGTGCGGTCTTGTTGGCCGTTAAGCCGCAGACCATCGACGAGGTTCTGCGTGAGCTGGCAAGCGCCCAAACGGCCTCCTCAAATGAGACGCGAGGCGGACCTAAGCGCGCAGCCGCCGGCAAGCTGTTTATCTCGATCGCGGCCGGAGTGACGCTGGCACGGCTGGAGGGCGCGCTCGGCGCGCGAGCGCGGGTGATTCGGGTGATGCCGAACGCGCCCGCGATGGTGGGCCAGGGGATGGCGGCGCTGGTTCGCGGACGCCATGCGACGCGCGCCGACGAAGTCTTCGCGCTCAGGATATTCCGTGCCGTCGGCGACGCCGTGGCGCTGAAGGACGAGGCTTTGCTCGACACGGTGACGGCGCTCTCCGGAAGCGGTCCGGCCTACGTCTATCTCTTCGTCAAGGCGTTGACCGACGCCGCCGCCGCCGAGGGCCTGCCGGCCGAGCTGGCGCTGCGGATGGCGCTCAAGACCGTTCGCGGCGCCGAGGAGAACATGCGCCGCTCGCCGCTGTCGGCGGCCGAGCTTATCCGGATCGTCGCTTCGCCCGGCGGCACTACCGAGGCGGCGCTGAAGCGACTGGACGGGGCGGGCTTTTCTGCTATCGTGGCAGATGCGGTACATGCCGCGGCCGCGCGCTCACGCGAACTCGGGCGTATCAGCTAGGCGCGGCGCCGCAGATCGGTCGAACAAGTGTACGGCTGGGCAGGGCTGGTAAACTTTTTCCTCTTCAATCTGATCTCGCCGCTGTTGGGGCTGTATTTCTGGGTCGTAATCATCTCAGCATTGCTGAGCTGGTTCTCGCCCGATCCGTACAATCCCCTGGTGCGCGCGATCTATGGTCTTACCGAGCCGGTCTTCGACTGGGTGCGCGAGCACCTGCCGGTGCTCTTCGGTGGAATCGACCTGTCGCCGCTGGTCGTCATCTTCGTCATCGAGTTCATACAACTCTGGCTGCTCCCCAACCTGGGCTACGTACTGATTTACGGCTTTGCGTAAGCCAGAATATTCCGCATCGCCGGCATGGATCAGGGTCGGCCGCGACTCGGTCGCCGTAACCGTGCTCGCGCGGCCGGGCGCGCCGCGCGCCGGCATCCTGCGGATCGATCCACGCGGTCCCGTCGTCGGACTGAAATCGCCACCCGAACGCGGCAAGGCTAACACCGAGCTGATCGAGATAGTTTCCCGGATGGCTGGGGTGGCGCGCGCAGCCGTCGAGCTCGTGGCGGGAGCTTCGGCGCGGCAAAAGTCGTTGAGAATCAAGGCGAGCGATCCACCGACGCTGGCCGCTAGACTCCACGCGATGGCCCTGGAAGCGGGCAAGACACGTTGACAAGCTGCCGTGGCGTGATTACCTAAAAGGCGAAGCCTCCGCGCAAAAGCTATGCCGATCTACGAGTACAGTTGTCCGCGCTGCGGCAATTTTGAGACCACCCAACGGATCACCGAACCACCGCTCAAGCGCTGCCCAACGTGCAAGAGCAAGGTCGAGCGGATGCTCTCGCGCACGTCGTTCATCCTGAAGGGCAGCGGATGGTACGCGACTGACTACGGGCGCTCGGGCAAGTCGGGCGGCGAGTCCAAAAGCGACAGCGCTTCCGCCAACGGCTCGGCGACCGCGTCGTCTTCGGACGGCGGTTCGGCGGACAAAGGCGGCGAGAAGAGCGCGTCCTCCGGCGCCGGCGACAAGAGCACCAGCGCCAAGTAGGCGCGACGGCAAGCGACTTTCGCGAACAGGCCGTGGGGTAGCGCGCCCCGCGGCTTTTTTGTTTCAATGGCCCCGCCCGACATGCGCGCACTGCTCATCGACCGCCAACTCAGCCTGCGCAAGGACTATCCCGAGCCGACGCCCGCGCCGGGCGAGAGCATCGTGCGGGTGCGGCTCGCCGGAATCTGCGGCACCGACCTCGAACTCGCGCGCGGCTACATGAAATATCGCGGCGTCCTCGGCCACGAGTTCGTAGGCGAGATCGTCGAAGCCCGCAGCGCGGCGCTCGGCGGCCGGCGCGTCGTCGGCGAGATCAACGCAGCATGCGGGCAATGCGCGAGCTGCATCGCCGGGCTCGGCCGCCATTGCCCCAACCGTACCGTGCTGGGGATCCTCGGGCGCGATGGCGCGTTCGCCGACTATCTGCGCCTGCCTGACGAAAACCTGGTGCCGGTGCCCGACTCTGTCCCCGACGAAGCCGCGGTCTTCGTGGAACCGATCGCCGCAGTCTATGAGATCTTCGAGCAGGCCCCCCTGAGGCGCGACGAACCGATCGCGATCCTCGGCGACGGACGGCTAGGCGCTCTCGCCGCGCTGGTCCTGCGCGCCGAAGGCTACGCCGTCGCGGTCGGCGGGCGTCATCGCGCCAAGCTCGACCGGCTGGCCGAACTCGGACTTGAAGTTAAACTTGAAGACGAGCTGAAGCCAGGCTTCGACGTCGTCCTCGATTGCACCGGGCACAGCGCCGGACTCAACCGCGCGCTCGAGCTGGTCCGCCCGCGCGGCAAGCTTATCCTCAAGAGCACCGCGGCGGCGGGCTCGACGCTCAACTTGGCCCGCGCGGTCGTGAACGAAGTAACGATCATCGGATCGCGGTGCGGGCGGTTCGCGCCCGCGCTCGACGCGCTCGCCGCCGGCAAGCTCGACCCGCGCTCGCTGGCCTCGGCGCTCTATCCGCTGGAGGACGGCCTCGCGGCGTTTTCAGCGGCGGGCAGCGGGCCGAACTTCAAGGTGCTGCTGAAACCCTGATGGTCGCGCGGAGCAGGAGAGGCCTGCGTCGGCCAGCCCAAACCGGCCCGATTATCGTCGGCATCGACACCGGCGGCACGTTTACCGACCTGGTCGCATTGGCAGGCGACGGACGTCTTGCCATCCACAAGGTGCTTTCGACGCCTGACGATCCCGCGCGCGCGGTGATCGCGGGACTTAAAGCGATGCTTAAGAATCTCGATGAAAGCGCGGCGCCTGAACTCGTGATCTATAGTTCGACCGTGGCAACCAACGCGCTGCTCGAGCACAAGGGCGCGCGCGTGCTCCTGCTCACCAACGCCCGCTTTGAGGACCTGATCGAGATCGGCCGCCAGAATCGCAATGAACTTTATGCGCTCGCGCCCGGGCGCGCCGAGCCGCTGGTGCCGCGCGCGATGCGCGTGGGCGTCGCCGAGCGTACCCACTTCGACGGCCGGATTGCGCTGCCTCTGACCCGCGCTGAACTCGCGCGCGTTCGCCGCGTCGCCGCGCGCGCCAAAGCCGAATCCGTGGCCGTCTGCCTGCTTCACTCTTACGCCAATCCCGAAAGCGAGCAGGCGCTGGCGCGCGCGCTCGCTCCCCTGCGGCTGCCGCTCTCGGTCTCCCATCGCATCCTCGCCGAGTATCGCGAGTTTGAGCGGCTCTCGACCACGGTGGTCAACGCGTACGTTGCGCCGCGGATGGCGGCGCACGTCGGGAGCTTGGAGCGCGAGCTTTCGGGGACGCGGCTGCGCGTGATGCAGTCCAACGGCGGCGCGATCGGCGCGCCGCTCGCGCGTCACGAGCCCGTGCGCACGATCCTCTCCGGCCCCGCCGCCGGCGTGGTCGGCGCCGCCGCGCTGGTGCGGGCGATCGGCGTCGATCGCTTCATCACCTTCGACATGGGCGGAACCTCGACCGACGTGGCGCTGTTCGACCGCCGCGCCGCCGTCCGCACGCTCAGCTATCCGGGCGGTTACGCCGTCCGCACGCCGGTCATAGACATCCACACGGTCGGCGCGGGCGGCGGTTCGCTGGCGTCGCTCGACGCGGGCGGCTCGCTGCGGGTCGGCCCCGAGAGCGCGGGCGCCGACCCGGGGCCTGCGTGCTACGGGCGCGGCGATCAACCCACCGTCACCGACGCTAACCTGGTCGCGGGTCGGCTGGTGCCCGAGCATTTCCTCGCAGGCGCGATGCGCCTTTATCCCGAGCGCGCGGAGCGCGCGATGGCGGCGCTGGGGCGCGCGATGCGCACCGACGCGCTGGGCGCCGCGCGCGGTGTGATCAGGGTGGTCAATGCCAACATGGAGCGCGCCGTGCGCGTCATCACGGTCGAGCGCGGCTTTGACCCGCGCGACTTCGCGCTGATGGCCTTCGGCGGGGCGGGCCCGATGCACGCCTGTGAACTCGCGCTCGACCTGGGGATCCGCCATGTCGTGCTGCCGCGCAATCCGGGGCTGCTCTGCGCCTGGGGCGCGTTGCAGGCGCCTCTGGGGCGCGAATACTCGCTCACCGTGCGCGCGACCGATCCCGATTACCGCGCGATGGTGCGGCGGGCGGCGCCGATACTTGCGCGCGCGCGGCGCGAGCTTGCCGCCGAGGGCGCGCACCCGTCCGGGATTCATAACGAACTGTTTGCCGACGTCCGTTATCGCGGACAGTCATACGAGATCGAAGTCGCGCTGACGCCGCGTTTTGCCGCCGACTTCCACGCGGCTCATCGGCGGACCTTCGGCCACGCCGCCCCCAAAGCGCCGGTCGAGGTTGTTAACCTGCGCCTGCGGGCGAGTGTCTCGGGCATCGCCGCCGCACCGGCGCGCCTGCCGCGCACGGGCGGGCGCCCGCAGCCGCTCTCGCGCGCGCAGACGCTGGTTGGCGAGCGCGCTCGCCGCGTGCCGATCTATGCGCGCGACGCGCTCGGCGCCGGCGCGCGCATCCGCGGACCCGCGATCATCGTCGAGCTCAGCGCCACCGCCTACGTCGCGCCCGAGTTCACGCTCCGGGTGGACGGCTTCGGCAACCTGCACCTGGAGGCCGCGCGATGAGGCTGGATCCGGTTGCGCTCGCGGTGATGAACAACCGCCTTGCGGCGATCGCCGAGGAGATGGGCGTGGTGCTGGGGCTGACCGGCTTTTCGCCCAACATCAAGGAGCGGCGCGATTTCTCGTGCGCGCTGTTCGACGCGCGCGGCGAGCTGGTCGCGCAGGCCGCCCATATTCCGGTCCATCTCGGCTCGACGCCGCTATCGGTGCGCGCGGCGATCGAGCGGCTCGAACTCGGCCCGGGCGACGTCGCCGCGGTCAACGATCCGTTCGCTGGCGGCACCCATCTGCCCGACCTCACGCTTGTGATGCCGATCTTCCTCGGCGACCAACGCCGCCCGTTCGCGTTCGCCGCCAACCGTGCCCACCACGCGGACATCGGCGGGATGGCGCCGGGATCGATGGCGCTTTCCACGGAAATCTACCAGGAAGGCTTCCGCCTACCGCCGGTCCATCTGATGCGCGCCGGCAAGCCGGTGCGCGACGTCTTCGAGCTGTTCTTCGCCAACACGCGGGTGCGCGAGGAACGCGAGGGCGACCTGCGCGCGCAGATCGCGGCGCTCAACGTCGGCTCGGAACGTCTGCGCGCGCTGGTGCAGGCGAACGGGCGGGCGCGGGTGACTTCCGCGATGGCGGCGCTGAAGGATTACGCCGACCGCCTGATGCGCACGACGCTGCGTCGGCTGCGCCCGGGCGTGTACCGCGCGGTGGATTACCTCGACGACGACGGCGTCGGCAGCGGGCCGATTGCGCTGCGGGTCGCGATCCGAATCGGCGCGGGGCGCGCGATTGTCGATTTCAGCGGCTCCGCGCCGCAGGTACGCGGCTCGGTCAACGCCAACTACGCGATCACGCTCTCGGCGACCTTTTATGTGATGAAGTGCCTGGCGGCCGAGGCGGTGCCGGCGAACGAAGGGCTGATGCGGCCGATTGGGGTGATCGCGCCGCCCGGCTCGGTGGTCAACGCGCTGCCGCCGGCCGCGGTCGCCGGCGGCAACGTCGAAACCTCGCAGCGCATCGTGGACGTGCTGATGCGCGCGCTGGCCGAGGCCGCCCCGGACCGGATCCCGGCCGCCAGCTCAGGCTCGATGTCGAACCTGACGATCGGGGGCTACGACACGATGCGCCAGCGGCACTTCTCGTACTACGAAACGATCGCGGGCGGCGCCGGCGCGGCGCCCGGCCATCCAGGCGCGGCCGGCCTCCATACCCATATGACCAACACGCTTAACACGCCGATCGAGGCGCTCGAGGCGTACTATCCGATGCGCGTCACAGAGTACCGCGTGCGGCGGGGCTCGGGTGGAAACGGTGCCGCGAGGGGCGGCGACGGGCTGGTGCGTGAGCTGGAATGCCTGGTGCCGGCCACGGTCAGCCTGCTTAGCGAGCGTCGGGTCATCGCGCCATGGGGGCTGGCCGGCGGCGCGCCGGGCAAGACCGGAGTCAATTACCTTGTGCACGACGGACGGCGCGTGCGATTGCCCGGAAAGTTCAATCGGCAGGTCGAGGCGGGCGAGCGCGTGCGGGTTGAGACGCCGGGCGGCGGCGGCTGGGGCCATTCTTCGCGCCGCTAGGGACACGCAGCAGCCGCCGACTACTTTGAGACCGCCTCCTTCCTGGCCGCGGGCCCCGCGCGAACACGCAATGCGCGTTTAGGCGCGCGGAAGGCTGCCGATCAAACCGTCGCGCTCGAGCTGTGCGATCTCTTCCGTGCTCATCCCGAGCAACTCGCGCAACACGGCCTCGTTGTGCTCGCCCAGAAGCGGCGACGGACGCGACGCGTCGAGCGGCGTCGCTGACATTCGCACCGGCGCGCCGGGATAAAGGCAGGTTCCCACCACCGCCCGCTGGATCGGCACGAAAAACTCGCGCGCAACGAGTTGGCGGTCGGCGAGCACCGCCGGCGCGGGACTCACCTGCCCCGCCGGCACTCCGGCTGCGAGCAGCCGTTCGACCGCCTCGTCAACGCCGAGCGCGCCAAGCGCCGCACCCAACTCGGCGTCGAGCGCGTCTTCGTTGGCTTTGCGATGCGCAGCGCCGGCAAAGCGCGGGTCGCGGCCCAAACGTTCGAGGCCGAGCGCGCGCAACAATCCCTGCCAGTGTTCCTCGGTGTGCGCGCCGAGCGCGACGAAGGCATGCTCGCCGGCGCATCGAAAAATTCCATGCGGGACGGCGTCGCTGCTGCGATTGCCGATCGCACGCGGCACCTCGCCGGTGAACTGGTAGTCGAGCAGCGCTCCGGCCATGAACGGAACCACGGTCTCGACCTCCGCAACCTCGACATGCTGACCACGGCCGGTGCGCGCGCGCTCGCGCAGCGCGGCAAGCGCGGCCAGCGCGCCGTGCAGCCCGCTGGTAGGATCGCCCAGCGCGTTGCTCATCATGTAAGGCGGGCCGCCGTCGTGGTACGCCATCTGCCCGGTCACGCCCGCCATCGCCTCGATCGACATCCCGTAGCCGCGCGATCCCGCATCCGGGCCTTCTGCGCCGAAGGCCGGCATCGAGACCATCACCAGGCGCGGATTGAGCGCGCCAAGCTGTGGCCAGTCGATTCCCAGCCGCTCCATCACGCCCGGGCTGAAGTTCTCGATCAACACGTCGCTCAGCGCGGCGAGCCGGCGCAGAATCTCAACGCCGCGCGGGCGGCTCAAGTCGAGCGTGACGCCGAGCTTGCCGCGGTTGACGCTGTTGAACGTCGGCGCGCGCTCGATCGGACGCATCTCCGGCAGGCCCATCGCGGCCGAGCCGCGCCACCAGTCGAAGTTGCGGGTGTCCTCGACCTTGACCACCTGCATCCCCATCTCGCCCAGCAGCTCGCCGACCAGCGGGCCCGCCCATCCCATCGAAAGCTCGAGCACACGCAGCTTCGCTATCCCCTCTGGCACGCGGCTCATAGCATTCCTCCCAGCACTCCATCCTCGCGCAGCCGCCGAAGCTCGCCTTCGCTCAAGCCCAGTCGGCCGCCGAGCACGGCACGATTGTGCTCGCCCAGCCGCGGCGCCGGGCGCGACGGCGCCGCGCGATGCGACCCAAGGCGCAGCGGCGCGCCGGGGATGCGAATCGGGCCGAGCGCAGGGTCGTCGATGGTCTCGAAATAGCGGCGCGCCGTAAGCTGCTCCCATTCGAGCACCTGTGCGACGGTCGGGATCGGCACCAACGGGATGCCGCGGCGCTGGCCCTCGCGGTACAGCCAGGCGGCGTCGTGCCCGGCGAAGAAGGCCTCGACAAGCTCGACCAACGCGGCGTTGTTCGCCATCCGCGCCGGCGCCGACGCGAAGCGCTCGTCGTGGACCAGCTCGGGCCGGCCCATCATCTCGAACAGCGCGCGGAACTGCCTGTCGCTGACGCAATGGAGCCCAGCGTAGCCGTCGCGGCAGCGCAGCGTCGCGATCAGAAACGGACCGGTCGCGTATTGTTTGCCGCGTCTCACGCGCAGCATCCCGGTGTACTGAAAAGCGACCGTGTCATAGATCATCGTCGCCACCGTCGTTTCGAGCAGCGAGACGTCGACCCGTTGGCCGCGGCCGAGCCCGAGGTCGCGCGCGAACAGCGCCTGTATCCCGCCGAGCGCGGCGTAGACCGCGCCAACGTACTGCGGCAGCGAGCCCGGTGGGCTGAGCGGCTCACGCTTTGGTTCGCCGACCGCAAACGTCCATCCGCCGCGCCCGGCGAGCACGATGTCGTTGACGGGCGCGTCGCGGTCGGGCCCGTCCTGGCCGTAGTTGGAGATCGAAACAATCGATAGCCGCGGAAAGCGTGCGATCAGGTCGTCCGGACCGAGGCCCAGACGCGTCAACGTGCCGGGCGCAAAGTTCTCGTAGAGCAGGTCGGCGTCGGCAACAAGCCGCATCAGCAGCTCGCGTCCGCGCGCATCCTTGAGATTGAGCGCGACGCCGGTCTTGTCGGCGTTGAGGAAAGCGAACAACCCGCCGCGCTCGGCCAGCCGGTCACCGGCAGATGCCGCGCGATGGGGTCCGAGGCGGCGCCCGCCCTCGCCGCAGGGCGGTTCGACCTTGATAACGTCAGCGCCGAACTGCGCGAGCAAGCGGGTGGCGTAAGGGCCGGCAATATAGTGGGTCAGGTCGATTACGCGAACGTCGCTCAGCGCTCGATACACCATGGTCCGCGACCGCCCGCATTCGAACGCAGCCGGCGCGCGGGTGTCAAGCGCAGCGCGCGCGCTTGACAAACGGCCAGCGGCGGGCGTCTGTATCAACCACACTTCGCCCGCCGCGCCGGCGCGGCCGGCGGCACAAGAGGACAGCTTATGGAATTCGCGATCGCATATCCGGCCCGGCCCGACGCCTGGAAGGACCTGGTGGTGGCGGAGGATCACGGCTTTACCCATGCCTGGTTCTACGACTCGCAGATGATCTACAGCGACGTGTATATGACCATGGCGCTCGCCGCTGAGCACACCTCCCGCATCGTGCTCGGCACTGGCGTGGCCGTCCCCGGCGGCCGGTCAGCGCCCGTCACCGCCGCCGCCATCGCCACCCTCAACCAGATGGCGCCGGGGCGCGTGATCCTCGGCCTGAGCAGCGGTCACACCGCCCGCCG